>JAITOS010000063.1 GCA_031289815.1 Peptococcaceae bacterium
TAATATCGCGGTGTCGATGTCGTCGTCAACGCTGATGAGGATGGGGGCGTTTTCCTGATAGGCCAGGGGCGCGACGGCGAGAGCGTCGATGAGGTGGTCGCTGCCGCCGGGGGCGAGGATGACGGTGTGGGCGCTCGTCCAGCCTTGTTTAGAGATGGCGAGAGCGGTGAGGAGGCGGTTCTGGCCGTAGATGTAGGTGAGGTCGGTCTTGGTGATCTCACGCTGTACCGGCGCTTGGCTCAGGGGGACGTCGCTGGGAGCGGTGTCGATGGTGGTCAGGACGTCTTGGTCGTCCGTTTCTTCGGTTTCGGGTTCAGGTGTGACAGCGGGAATGGTCGGGGTGGGCGCAGGTGTGCTTGCACCGCCGCCGCTGGATGAGCTGTAGGAGTAGTCGTTGCCGTCGCCGCTGTTGGATGAACCGTTATTTGTGTTGTCCTTGGCGGTGTCTTTGTCGAGGTCTTCATCGTCGGGGTCATCTCCGTTGGGGTCATCCCCGTTGGGGTCGTCTCCGTTGGGGTCGTCTCCGTCGGGGTCATCTCCGTCGGGGTCATCTCCGTTGGGGTCATCTCCGTCAGGGTCATCTCCGTTGGGGTCGTCTCCGTCGGGGTCGTCCCCGTTGGGGTTCTCCGGCGCGAGCAGGGCGTTCCTTGCCGCTGTGATCGCCGCCGTGCGGGAATTTACCATTGCCTGCGTGACGGTCAGCGTTTCGTTGTTGGCGATGAGGTAGCTTCCGGCCTCAACGGATTTTGCCAGCGCGTTATATGACGCTGCCGTGTAGTTGTCGGCGTCAGCATTGGCATCAGCGTCAGCGATGGCGGCGGTCAGCGTTGTGACGTCGGCGGCAACCGCCGATTCGCCCGAGGCGTCGATGCCGCTCCAGTCAATGCGGAGCCTCGCGAGCTGGGTTCCGGAACCGGGGCTTATCGCATCCATGACCGGCACGAACACCTCTACGATGACATCGTCCGTGTCGCCGATGGTGACGGGGATTCCGAGTTCGCGCGGATACCGGGTTCCTGCCGCCGGGCCGTAGGCGTCTGTTACTCCGTCATATACGGCGTATATCGTCGCGTTTATTTTATCCCAACGGTCTATATATCCTTCCCCGTCATAGTACAAGCTCGTGACTTTGGCGAGGGATTGCAAATACCCACTGAATCCTAACGTACTCAGCGGCCCGAAGTACAGCCGCAGTTCGGCGTTGCCGTTGCCGTCAACTACGATTTTGCTCTGCGCGTGGTCGATAGCGGCATTGCCCATTGAATTTTGGTTCGGATTGCTGTAATTGAGCAATTGCGTCTTGCCCGCGAGAGAGACTTCACCGACGAGCCGCAGTTTCAGCGCGGTCGCGCCGATCAGGGCGTCGGTGGCCGCCGTGAGGGAGACCGATTGGGCGTCGATTTGTCCCTGGGTCAGCCCCGCCGTTTGCAGCGCGGCTTCGGCTGCCGTTACCGCCGCGGTCAGCGCGGCGTAGGCGTTGGGTTCATAGCTTGCCGCCGTTGCGGAAAGCTGTTTGGCTTCGTAGATCGCCGTTTCCAGCGCTCCGGTGTCAACGGTTGTGCCGGCGGATTGCGGGACAAGGTTGTCGATGGCGGCGTTCAGGGCCGCTACTTGCGCGTCTACTTCGTCCTGCGTGGCGTCGCCGTCATGGAACACCGTTTCGGCGGCGGCGATGGCGGTTTGCAGGGTGTCGTAGCTCGCTTCGGTGTAGTCGTCAGCGGTATAGGCCGCCGCGTCTGTGAGCTTCGTCTCCAGCGCGTTTTTGTTGACGGTCTCCGGTTCCGTCGCCGCTTGCGCGGTCTCTATCGCGACACGCAAGGCGTCACGTGCAGCGAGGATAGCGGCGTCGGTCTGCGGGTCGGCGTCATAGGCGGCTTGCGCCGTTGCGATTGCGGGCGTGAGGATTGTTTTACCCGCATCAGAAAGCGTATTAAGCAACGTCCGCGCTTGCTCAATATTCACGCCTATTACGGTTTTGTCATAGCTCGCGTAGGGGTTTGATCCGTCATACTCGGTAACGGACGTAAAGAATACGCGGGCATTCTGCGTACCTGAACCGTCGCCGGGAGTACCACCGCCAAGCGCGTCCATAATCGGAACGATGACATTTATTAAGTAGCCGCCGTCATTTTCTATATCATTCAAAGGTATAGCAATTCGCTTGGGGTAGGTCAGACCAAGGTCTGCTGCCATACCACCATCACCGGGCGGCGTG
Source organism: Peptococcaceae bacterium (assembly GCA_031289815.1). Classification (GTDB taxonomy): domain Bacteria; phylum Bacillota; class Desulfitobacteriia; order Desulfitobacteriales; family Desulfitobacteriaceae; genus JAITOS01. The sequence continues at coordinate 2,216 of JAITOS010000063.1, forward strand.
TTTATTTCTTCCGCTGTGTAGTAGGATAAAACTTCGGCGGGAGTTTTAGTTCCGCTTGAGCCGCCGTCAAAATATGACAACTGGCTTAAATAGCCCATCCAACCAAGTGCAAGCAAAGGCTGCATTTCCAAGTATAATGTCTTTTTGTTGTCTGCAACGTTGACATATACGATGTTGCCATTCGCTACCGTACTGTTAGCCATCGAAGGGATGTTGCCACCAGCGTGCATAATTTTTACTATTGCGCGATAGAGTCCATCTTGACTCAAAACCTGTTGAATATCCTGCACGAGAGGAGCTTCTTCTACGAACAAATAGGTGCCGTTTACTGCATTTCCTTGAGGAACGCTTATCACGACAGTGTGATTTGTAGCGTTAAGTGTAATACGCCCTCGATCCTGCAAGTCAGTACGATTGTAATTTTGATTATAATTGTAGTAATTGGTGACTAAGAGTTTGTCCATATCCCAATTTTCGGGTATCGGGAATGTCAACGTAATAGGTTCTAAAAGTGTAACTGCGTTTCCATCAGAAGTTAGTGAAACGGAGTAGCATATATATTTGCCTGTGTCCGCTGAGTAGGAGACATTAACGCCAAAACTACGTTCAGAAGCATAAAGCATTGTTTCTTCATATTTTGTAAACTGTTGCGCGGCAAATACGCTATCACTCGGAAAGGCATTTGAGCGATAATTTAGCGTTACATCACTACTCTGTTGCACTTCATCCGTTATAGGGAGAGGGGTAAGATAAAGATACCCGTAATACCATGTATTAGCTTCTTTGTATTTCTCAGATAAAACTCGAATCGGAATACCAAACGCTATATTTTCATATGTTAAAACAATCGTATTATCGGTAATAGGTACATCTTCATATGATGTTCCTACGTGCTCGGAGTTATAATTAAGGACAGTATAATCAGTCGGTTTTGTTCGCGAAACAGCGCTTTGGAATTTCGCAATAGGCATATCCTCGTTATCACCGTCCGAAGATAGCGTAAATGTTGCATTTATCCGTCCATCTTCCGCACGGTTAATGGTTACAGTATTCTCAAAAATACTAAGAGGATGTGACCCAGTATTCTTGGCAAAATAGGTAGTAAATGCGGTGGGGGCTCGTAGTACATAGTCTACAAAAGTAAATCCCATATTGCTGAATTCTGTGATGTTCTCCGGTAATGCAGTAGCCGATACAAAGTCAAAATATATAAAGAATGTACGCGGTGCGGGCCACGTTATTGACGTTGTATTTTCCATTAGTTCACGTGAGTATCCTCTCACAACTAATGGTTTATTGAAATCCGTGTCTTTATCTATCTTCAAATTTATATATCCAACATCAAGCGCAATATCAGCTTCGGTTGTTCCGAGTTTATTTGAAAAATATGGGTATTGCAAATAATACATATTATAGTCAGCTGAAAACATCGTGCTTTCATCCCAAGGGGGATTGCTGTTCCTGGAAGGGGTGAAAATTTTTGGTTGTTCCTTTATATAATCAGGCAAATTAAAATCGCCCGCCGGAGCGAAACGAACTGGTGCGACATCAGAACTGCTACCCAAAAAGCTGACATAACTAGTATTGGCTACCACCTGGAATTCATCAAGTTTCTTTGGGTCAACTACTTGTATAATATCATAGAGGCTCTGAGATTCGTACCGCAATGTTATCTCATAGCCGCTGGAATCAGCGCTTATTAAGGCACGGCTATTGATACTAATTACTTGCGCAGAAGTCGTCTTGCTACTTTTGGGATCATCTAGATAATCTCCGCTATAAAAGTCAAGTGGAACAGAATAAAGACCTTCTGATAAGTTCGCTCCGAGATTACCACCATCTTCGCTTTCTGCTCTTGCAGATATGGGCATTGTGGTAAAAATCATAAGCGCCGCCATAAAAAAAGCGAAAATGCGAGCAATCAATGCTCGATTACTTTCTTGCACTTTCGCAACATTTGCATATTTCATAGTAATATAGTCACTCCTACCTTATTTTTAATTATCGCGGAAACAAGGCGAAGGTCTTTCACTATGCGGAAGTCCCCCCGCCTTGTTTGTGTCATAAACCTGTGCGGTCAGCCATCAATTGCTTTCCTGCTGTGTTATTCCTGCTTACGGTAAATAGTCCAGTTTCAAGATAACGCTAGTAGTATGATCTTCCGGGGTTTGCCCATTTGTAGCGAAGTTGACCTGAATCGCCGAACTAAGCGCGTCTGCCGGAATTGTAGCGATTGATTCCCCAGTACTAGAGTCAAGATCTGCTATCAAGTCAATTGTAGTGAATGTTCCTAATGCAGTTGTGTAGGTAACAGTAAGATAACTGATATAGGTCGTCTGCCCATAGATGGTCTCGCTCTGGAGGTCAAGAGTTACGGTGCCATCCGAGTTGATGATATAATCATAAATCAAGTTTTGTCCATGCGGTGCGGGATTTCCGGTAGTTATCGAGTAGAAGTAAATTCCATTTGAATTTGTGTACGTGCCAGGACTTGCCGCATACGCGGATACTGCCATTACGCTGAACACCATTGCCAGCGCGAGTACGAGCGTGAGAATTTTCTTGCTTGTGAATACCTTCGTCATAATATTCGATCCCCTTTCTTTCCGGGGTTTACCCGGCAGCCGGACTTTGCCGACCCTAAAATTATTGGTTGCTTGCGTCGCTATGGTTCTCATCCCCGCGCCATCCTGAACCCGCGCGGCAGCCTGCGCACGGAAGTAAGGCGTGGGGACGGCGGAACGCTTCCGCCTCTGTGTCAGTACACATATTTACTGTGTCCGCGCCTCCTTCCTTTCCGGGTGTTCCCGGAATTACTTTGTGTATTTTAGTATATACAAGCCCGGATCGGCGGCGACCGCTGAGCGGACGAGTAGCCTGGATTGCTCCGTGCGCAACTGGAATGATCAGTCACCTGACCAAGGGCTACCCCTTGGTCTCTGTTTGTTACTACTAACTATTTTTAGTTACCACTAACTTCCTTTAGCATACTCCTTTATAAAACCCGTGTCAATACTTTATTTACCTTTTTTACTGGCTTTTTAGAATGATCCTATACGCCCAAATAAAAGGCCCCGCGTTTTTGGAACTTTTAGCCATTGGCAAGCATACGCTGTTATCAGGATATACCAATGGATTGACAGAGTGAAGGAGGTTCTCTTATGCGATTTCTTTTGGGCTGGCCTTTCCTCGGCTTCGGCCTGGGTCTGGGTTTCGGTTTAGGTTCCCCCCGGCGGGGATGGCGCCGTAGATTTTGGTAGTGAAAGCATTCTATTCCGGCAAAAGGTACTCTGGATAAAAACTGAAGCTCAGTTCACATCCAGAGTATTTTTTTGTTTTTACAGCGCGGCAGAACGGACGGCATGATAGCCGTCCGCCCGATGACTCTTTTTGTTTGCTTTCAGAAGATGAGAAGCGATGTTTAGAAGATTACGCCCAGCGCGATCAGTATAAGAATAGCGATGGCAATGATCCCTACGCCAGTCCAGCCGATATTTGCGCCGCAGCCGCTGAAGCCGTTAAAACCGCTGACTCCGTTGACTCCGTTAAAACCACCGCCGTTGACCCCGCCGCAACCGAATCCATACATATGCTTTTCCTCCTTTCCCAGTCATTGATGACTTTCTCTGATCGTGTTTTAGAATACGATCCCCATCGCAATCAGCAGCAGAATGATGATCACTACGATGGCGATACCGGCGCCCCATCCGGAGCCAGATCCACAGCCGGAGCCGCACCCGGTTCCGCAGCCCGCATTTGTTTCACATGCCATATTGAACACTCCTTTATATCAATCATTTAAACAAGAAGCCAACCCGGAACCCCGTTTAGAAGATGACGCCTAACGCTATCAGAATGAGAATCGCGACCGCAATAATCCCTACGCCAACTCCCCAACCAGCGCAACAACCACCATAACCGTACATGATTGTCCCTCCTTCCTCTTTCTTACGTCTGAAATCATGTTGCAGCAGACAATATCCGAAGCATTCGCCGAAAGGACTCTGGTGTCGGCGTACAGTTCTTTGACTCGCGCCATTTTTGCTGTCCTCCTTTCGTTCTTTGCCGGATGCTGTTCTAATACAGAATATGGTATATATTCCATTTTTGTTATTTTATTTTAGAATTTTTTCTCGTACTCCGGTCATACCGAACGGCGCCTCCCCTTCTTCCCCCCGAAATTCCCCCAAATCCTTTCCCGGACAAGACCTTCCTAGCGCCTATTCCACATGCCTTCCGCGTCGAATATCGCCTGACGCTGGGCAGCGCCCCATCCGAATATAGCGGCAGAGAAAGCTGCCCGAACGCCAGCCGACCCGATACGCGGTCAAATACAAAAAAAGCCGCCGCCCGCCAGACGATTTTCGTCTGTCAGGCGGCAGCCCTATCATTTTCACCCTGTTTTCTTCAGGTCTCTTTCGCCGGAACCGGCCCGCGGGACAAGCCGATCTTGCCGGTGCGGACGATTTCCACAATCCCATGATCCCGCAACACTTCCGTCATCGCTTCGATTTTCATCTCTTCGCCGGTCAATTCGATCACCATCGTTTCTCTGTTCACATCCACGATATTCGCCCTGAAAATACGGACGATATTGACGATATCCGCCCGACGCTCAGGCTCCGCCTTAACCTTGATCAGGGCTAACTCCCGATAGATCGAATCTACTTCCGTCAGGTCGATGATCTTGATCACGTGCACCAATTTGGATAATTGATTGACGATTTGCTCCAGCTCCAGCGCGTCTCCGCCCACGACCATCGTAATCCGGGTCGTATCCGATTCCTCGGTATAGCCGGCGGCAATGCTGTCGATGTTAAAGGCGCGGCGGCTGATCAAACCGGAAATATGCGTTAAGACGCCGGGTTTATTCTCTACCAGTACGGACAGTATATGCTTCATCGCTCTCTCACTCTCCAAAATTCATTTGATCCAGTCGGGCATTCGGATAGACCATCGGATAAACGTCTTCACTGTCCGGGATGAGCACATCGATCAGCACCGGCCCGTCAAAGGCAAACGCTTCTTTCAACGTTTCTTCCAATTTTGCCGGCTCGCTGACCCGCAATCCTTTCACGCCCATCGCTTCCGCCAATTTCACAAAATCGGTTCGCCCTTTCAGGCTCGTTTGCGACAGCCGTCCGCCATAAAATAACCGTTGCCACTGGGCGATCATCCCCAAAATCTCGTTATTCATGACCACAATTTTCACCGGCAGATTCAAATTACCAATCGTAGCCAGTTCCTGAATATTCATCATCAGCCCGCCGTCGCCCGCAAATAAAACGACTTGCCGCTCCGGATTTCCCACCTGCGCCCCCAGAGCCGCAGGCAGACCGTAGCCCATCGTTCCCAAACCGCCGGAAGTCAGGATCGTCCTCGGCAGCCGGAACGGGTAGTACTGCGCCACCCACATTTGATGTTGGCCGACGTCCGTTACCACAATCGCGTCCTCTCGCGCCTGGCGGCTTACCGCCTTTACCGCCTCCTGCGGCATGATCACCTGCTCGCTCGCGTGGAAAGCGAACGGCTTGCTCTCTTTCCAACGCCGCGTTTTTTGCGCCCACTCCCGCCAATTTTCCCGCCAAACAGGAAGGTCTTGCTGCTCGATCTGCCGCAGCAATTCCGGCAAAGACCACGCCAGATCGCCGACGACCCGAAAATCCACCCGGATATTCTTATTGATCTCCGCCGGATCGATATCAAAATGCGCAATCCTGGCGTTGGGGGCAAAGCCGCTTAAAATGCTGGTGACCCGGTCGTCAAAGCGCACGCCGATCCCCAAAAGCAGATCGCTTTCCGTCACCGCCATATTCGCGGCATAGCTCCCGTGCATCCCGATCATCTCCAGGTTCAAGGGATGGTCGTAGGGAACCGCTCCTAAGGCCATCAACGTGCTGGTCACCGGAATTCCTGTTTTCTCGATCAGCGTCTTGATCTCAGCCGCTGTTTCCGACAGAATGACGCCGCCGCCGATGAAGATCACTGGCTTTTTCGCGATCTTCAATGCCGCCGCCACCGCCGCGACAGCTTTTTCCTCTCCGGCGCCGATCGGTTGATAGCCCCGGAACGACACGCGCTCCGGATATTCATAATCCAGCGTCGCCGCGAAGACATCCTGAGCGATGTCTACCAGAACCGGCCCCGGCCTTCCCGTTCTGGCAATATAGAAGGCTTCTTTCAGCACGCGGGGCAGATCCGCGATGTCTTTGACCAAATAGTTATGTTTCGTGACCGGCGTCGTAATGCCGCAGATATCCGCTTCCTGAAAAGAATCCTTGCCGATGAGCGGATTGGCGACCTGACCGGTAATCGCTACCAGCGGCGCCGAATCCATGTGCGCCGTGGCGATCCCTGTCACCAGGTTGGTCGCCCCCGGCCCGGAAGTAGAAAAACAGACGCCGACCTTGCCGGTGGAGCGCGCGTATCCATCCGCCGCGTGAGCCGCCCCTTGTTCATGCCGGTTTAACACATGGGGAAACTCATATTCATACAGAGCGTCATACAGAGTCAAAACCTTTCCTCCCGGATAGCCGAATACCACCTCGACCTCTTCTCGCCTCAGGATTTCCATCACTATCTGTGCGCCAGTTCGTTTCACGACTTCAGACCTCCATTTGTAATCTTAGCTAACATTATAGCGCGAAACTTTCCTTCTTGTAAAATGCAGAGACCTTCAGCAAGTTTACTCCACTGAAGGTCTCTTTCATTCCGTCTTACACCTGCCGTGATCTCCGATTCCCCGTTATGCTTTAGAACCGGCTGTTTTCGGTCTGGCTTTCGTCCGGTTCTTAATTTCCAGCAGAATCTGGCTGGCGTTAAAGATCGAGGAGTAAGCCCCGCTGAACACCCCGATGAGCATCGCCAACGCAAAGATTTTGGTTGACTCGCCGCCAAAGATAAAGATCATGAAGAGCGCGATCAGCACCGCCACTACCGTATTAATTGAGCGCCGCATCGTCTGCCACACGGATTTGTCGATCATATCTTCATAGCTCTCGTCCCGCTTCATCTTGGCTTCATTTTCGCGGACGCGGTCGAAAATAATCACCGTGTCGTTGATGGAATAACCAAAGATGGTCAGCACCGCCGCGACAAAGGTCGAATCAATCTGCCATTGGAAGATCGAAAAGATCCCGCACACGAGCAGTACGTCATGCAGCAGAGCAATGATCCCTGAGATTGCGTAAGCGAACTGAAAACGAATCGTGATATACAAGATCATCAGCACGCAGGCAATAGCCAAGGCCTTCAAGGCGTTATTGGTCAGCTCCTGACCCATCGCCGGGCCCACCATTTCTTCGAGCACGTCACCCTTATCGAAGTCCGCCACCAGGCTCAGCGCCACCAGCAGCTGGTCTTTTTCCTCTTCGGTAAGCGCTTTGGTGCGAATCAAAGCCCGCGTATCATTATCGGACAACTGGACGCTGCCTTCCAGCTCCACGGACTTTAAGGCGTCGGATACCGCCGTTTGCGTCACTGTCGTGCCAAAAGGCACGTCCATCATCGTCCCGCCGGTAAAGTCAATCCCCAGGCTGAAGCCTTGCAGAATGAGCGATATAATTCCGGGGATCAGCAATATCAAGGAGATGGTAAACCACGCATAGCGTTTCCTCACGATATTGAAGTATAAAGGGTGGATCTTTTTGACCTGTTCATATTCCCCCAATTCAGGCGCCTTTGCCGGTTCGTTTTTGGGATCGGATACGGCGGCCTCATTTTTCGCTTTGTCTCTCCGCGTTTTGTCCTTCGCCGCCATTATCCATCCCTCCTTACGTTAAACCAAAAAGTATTCATTTTGGGGTTAATACCGATAACGATACGCAGCACCCAGCGCGTGAAGGTAATGGCGGTAAATAAGCTCGCCACAATCCCGATCGCCAGCGTCAAGGCAAACCCTTTAATCGACGCCGTTCCCAGGAAGTAGAGGGTCATCGCGGCAATAAAGGTCGTCACATGAGCGTCTATAACCGTGATGAAAGCCCGACTGAAACCGGATTCCATCGCCGCCCTCAGTGATTTCCCCAGCCGGATTTCCTCCTTCACCCGCTCGTAAATAATAATGTTAAAATCCACCGCCATCCCAATCGACAGGATAAAGCCGGCAATCCCCGGCAAGGTCAGCACCACCCGGAAGGCGCACATCACCCACAATACCAGCAGCGCGTACACGATGAGGGAAAAATCCGCGACGCATCCCGGCAGCCGGTAGAACAACAGCATGAACACATAAATCAAGGTAATCCCCAATAGGCCGGCGTAGATGCTCTTATGCAGCGAATCTATGCCCAAAGACGCGCCAACCTGACGCTTCTCAATAATCGTCATACTGACCGGCAAAGCGCCGGAACGCATTAGCACCGCGTCATTGGCGGCGTCCTGCAAGGTCGCATAGCCGCTGATAAAGGCCGTCCCGCCGGTAATCTTATCGTTAACCTGCGGGTTGGTCAGCAGCTCCTCATCCAAATACACGCCGATCCGCTGTCCGATATATTGACCGGTCAACTCCCCAAATTTCTTGGTTCCCTCCGGGTTAAAGGTCAGATTGACGACGTAGCTGCCCGCCGATTCCGGATTTGGGCCGGCTCTGGCGTCGCTCAATTCCGACCCCTCCAGCACCACGTTCCCCGCCGGATCGCGGAAGGTCAATTTCGCCGTGCTGCGAATCAGGTTGACCGCCGAATCGGGGTCTTGAATTCCCGCCAAATCAACAATAACTCTACCCTTATCATAATCCGCCTGGAGCAGCGGCTCTGAAACGCCCAGTTCATTAACCCGCTGACTGATAATCGCCTTCGCCTTGTCTATATCGTCCTTGCTTACCGTCTCGCCTGAAGCGTCCGGTTCTGCCTGGAGTACCAGGTGAACGCCGCCGCGCAGATCCAGCCCCAGCAGAATGCCACTCAGGGGATCCGTGAGAGGTTTGATCGACACCACGACAAGCGCCGCCACCAGGACCACCAGCGCCAGCAATTTAAGTACATTTCCTCCTCGCATCTGCTTTCCTCCTCTATTCTTTGATGGGACTATTCCCCATGCAAAGTTCATTATAATTCCAATTTTGTCCGTATGTCAATGAATACCGCCCAATTCCCCGCAAAAAAGTCGGCCCGCCGCTATGCTACAGAAGCCGAACCCCGTTCACTTGCAGGGAAAAAACTGTTTTCAGATAATCCGCCGCTTTCCGGCAGAGAATCATTCTGCTTAAAAATATCTCAAAATAGTCCATGACCGGGCAGATCTCCGTATCGATCTCTAATTCCAGACTCACCCGCTCATTCGGATAAACGCGCAAAAAAGAATGTTCCACCGCGTAATTCACCCGGTCATGGATATCAAATTTGATCAAATTCGGATTGCGAACCCTGGAACGATGAACGTCGGACTTGTCCGCCAGAATCAGGGCGGCGGAAACATTGTTTACCGGGTGGCTGCTTTCTTCATCATGATTGCCAATCGCGCCGATGATCGTACTGATTTCCGCCGGATCCATCTTCAGCCGCGTCAAAATACTGGCGGCCAGCAGGGCGCCCAGATGGCCGTGATTGTTGCGGTTAATAACATTCCCGATATCGTGCAAATAGGCGGCAATTTCGGCCAATTCACACTCGCGTTCCGAAAATCCCAGTTTATCCAAAATATTGCGGGCAATATTGGCCACCAGCCCGACATGCCTAAGCCCGTGCTCCGTATATCCCAGCGCCTCTAAATGCTTATTGCCGCCCTCTATATATCCCAATACTTCCGGATCATGTTTTATTTGGGCTAAGATCTGACTCATCGGTATTCCTTTCACGCTTAGCGCTCGTCGTCACGCTTTGTTCGCCGATCCCGTCTTCCGGCCCTGATCGTTCTTCAAACCGCGTTTTCTAAAAAAACAAGCAAGCGGAGCCGCTTGCCCTGTTTGTTTTCAGGCGTTATTAGCCGCGTCGGCAGCCACGTCACGGTTCTCGACGGAAGCGATCCCCGCTCTGGCCAATTCGATCTCCACCTTATCCGCAATTTCAATCATCACCGACTGGTCTTTAATCTTGGTAATTTTCCCGTAAATGCCGCCGGTCGTCACCACCTTATCGCGCACCCGAAGAGCATTCATCAGGTTCTCCCGCTCCTTGCGCTGTTTCTGCTGGGGGCGGATGATCATCAGATAGGTGATCCCTACCAAAATGACAAAATAGATGAGCATGGTAGAGTTACCCAATTTTTCTAACAATTTTTTAACCTCCTTACCGTTTCCTGGTCTTAACATACTATGGATGCATTCTCCATCAACTATTCACCACGCGAGAGCAAAATCCTGCTTCAATCTGAATATCCATACTCGGCAAAAAACTTTTTCCGATAAGCCCACAGATTTTCCTGCGTGATCGCCTCCCTGATCTCTTGCATCAGAATTTGCAAAAACCGCAGATTGTGAACGCTCATCAGGCGCAAGCCGAGAATCTCTTCCGCTTTAAATAAATGCCGGATATAGGCTCTTGAGTAATGGCGGCAGGCATAACAGTCACAGCTGGCATCCAGCGGCGAAAAATCACGGGCATACGCAGCGTGTTTGATCACCACCTTCCCGTAACGCGTCATGGCGGTTCCGTTGCGCGCGATACGCGTCGGCAGCACGCAATCAAACATATCAATCCCCCGTAGCGCCCCGTCAATCAAGGCGTCCGGCGAACCCACACCCATCAGATAGCGCGGCCTATCTTTCGGCAGCCATCGCACGGTCTGCTCCAGCATATCATTCATGATCTCCTTAGGTTCCCCCACGCTCAAGCCGCCGATCGCATACCCCGGCAGCTCCAAGCCGGTAATTTCCGCCGCGCTTTGCCGCCGCAAGTCCGCGTACACGCCGCCCTGAATAATCCCGAACAGCGCCTGCCTGTCCGCCGTCGTCAGAGTCTCCCGGCAGCGCCGGGTCCAGCGCGTCGTTCGTTCCAGGGAATCCTTGATATACTCCCGGCTGGCCGGATAAGGCGCGCATTCGTCAAAGGCCATGATGATATCGGCCCCTAAATCCATTTGCACCCGCGTAGCGATCTCCGGGCTCAAAAACCGGGGGGAGCCGTCAATATGAGAGCGGAATTCCACCCCTTCTTCCCGGATCTTGCGCAAATCTCCCAGACTGAACACCTGAAAGCCGCCGCTGTCGGTCAAAATACCGCCGTCCCAATGCATAAAGCGATGCAGACCGCCGGCCTCTTTGATCAGCTCGTGACCCGGACGCAAAAACAGATGATAGGTATTGCCGAGGATCAACCCGGCGCCGCTCTCCTTGATTTCTTCCGGCGTCAGCGTTTTTACCGTCGCCTGAGTTCCGACCGGCATAAAAACGGGCGTATCGACCACCCCGTGTGGCGTATGCAATTTTCCCAATCGCGCCTGACTATGCGGATCTTCCTTGATAATTTCCAGATAAACGGCCGCCAAGTCTGTTCCCACCCTCTATAGTATCAGCATCGCGTCCCCAAAGCTATAGAAACGATATTCTTCCTTCATCGCCGTTTGATAAGCGCTCAGCATACGTTCCCGTCCGGCAAAAGCGCTCACCAGCATAAGGAGACTGGAGCGCGGAAAATGAAAATTTGTAATCAGGGCGTCCACCGCTTTAAAGCGATAGCCCGGATAGATAAAGATATCCGTCCAGCCTTCGCCCGCCCGGATTTGACCGCTTTCATCCGCGAGCGTCTCTAACACCCTCGTCACCGTTGTTCCCACGGCGACGATCCGGCGGCCTTCCCTTTTCGCCTGATTGACGCGAGCCGCTTCCTCCGGCGTTAGCCGATAATATTCGCTGTGCATTTGATGTTCTTCAACGCGTTCCGCTTTTACCGGACGGAAGGTCCCCACCCCCACGTGCAGGAGGACTTCACTCATTTCCACACCCTGCTCCCGCAGTTGCGCCAGCAGTTCCGGCGTAAAATGCAAGCCCGCCGTCGGCGCCGCCGCCGAGCCGCTCTCTTTGGCATACACCGTCTGATAGCGTTCCCGCTCCGTCAATTCCGAGGTAATATACGGCGGCAGCGGCGTCTGACCTAAACGCTCCAGCAGTTCTTCAAAGACACCCGTATAGCTGAAATCCACGACCCGGTTCCCGTCCGGAAGCACTTCCGTCAGCGTTCCTTTCAGCAAACCGCCGCCGAAGCTCACGCTTTGCCCCGGTTTCAGGCGTTTACCCGGTTTCAGGAGCGTCTCCCAGCGGGACGCACCTAACCGCTTCAACAACAATAATTCGATCCGGGCCTGACTGCCCTCTTTTTCCCCGATCAAACGGGCCGGCAATACCTTCGTGTGATTGACCACCAGCAGATCGCCTTGCCGCAGAAACAGGCCCAGTTCACGAAAATGATAATGCCCGTCCTCCCCGCCGGCACGATCCAGCACCATCAGGCGCGAGGCGTCCCGCGGTTCCGCCGGCGTTTGGGCAATGAACTTTTCGGGTAACGCGTAATCAAAATCCGCAACCTTCACTGTATCCCCTATCTGATTTCACAAAATATATCGCCGGACAAGGATATCATAAAAAAAAATTTCTTTCAAGTGGTCGGCCGGAGTTCCGCCAGTTCCGTCTGTTCATAATAATACCGCAGAATATCCCGATAAGAAAAACCCATCTGCGCCATATGATACGCGCCCCACTGCGACATACCAACCCCGTGTCCCCAGCCGTGACCTTGAAAGGTAAACACGCCGTCCGCCCGACCTTCAGACATGATCTCCCAGACAGAACGGAGGATCGGCTCTGTCCGCGATCCCGCGCTTTGCCCGCGCCGTTCTTCGCTCTGGAACCTGTTCCTCAGCCAGTCAACGGCTTTAGACAGACGATCAGGCGCAGCGGACGGCAGGAAGCTAACCTCAAACAAACTGCCTAAAAAGCTGTCGGAACTGATCTCCCGCCCATAGGGATAAAAGGCTCGCACCAGGGCGCGACCGGACAGCAAGCGGGTTTCGCCGTCCCGATCCGTCAAGGTAACGGTTTTCACTCTGCCTGAAGGATATTTTTCCAACGTCACCTGCCGCACCGGCGTCAGACCAAACGCCCTGCCTAACTGGGAGGCGGCGACGGTAAATTGCCACTGATCCGCCGCGCCGCCCACCCCGCGGGAAAAATCATCCGCATGGGCGGAATAGTGTTCGTCCGGATTCCCCCAGACATTTTCCGCCTCTTCCGTATAGCCGCCATTATGCGCCGAATAAAAGGCGTCAATCGGCTCCCCGCTCAGCGCGTCCACCAGAATTTCCGAACGGGTCGCCGCCACCGCTTCGCTGGCCTCCCCTTCCGCGTTTTTTCCGCCATACGCTTGATCCACATCCGGCGAATCCGTGATCCCGCGTCCTCCTTGCGTATGTTTCGCCATAAAGGTTCTGGCCGCCACCGCTTGGGCTTTCAGCGCCTCTAAACCGTCCCCCGCCCAGGCGTTGCTCATCTCGATCGGCACGACCCCTTTTAAATACTCTTCCTCTTCGAGCCGGTTGATCAGCCGCCAGTGATCCTCTTGCCAGTCTATGATCAGATCGCCCCGGTAAACGTATTCTTTTTCACCGGGCAAACGCACGCTAAAGCAGCCGCCATGCTCTTCATCCAGCAATCGCAGGCTTGAAGCCGTCATGGCAAAAACGTCCTGATTCAAACGCCGCACAGGCGTCCAGCCGCCCCACCCTACTTGCAGAGAAGCGCCCGCCGTCAGCCTTTCTTCCGTCTGACCGTCGTCAAAGCGATACGCGCCTTCCTCTACCCTGATCTCCAGCCATCCCGCCTGAGAAAACCGCCAGACCAGCTCCACATCAAGCGGCTTGGCTTGGCATTCCGCCGCCCCAAGCAGCGATCCTGCGATGAGAAACAAAATAAAGGTCATTTTGTTCACCCTCACACGCATGACACCCATGATTTTCACCCCTCCGGTAAGCCCGCTCCAGTAAACAGGGTACCCTTTTAGGAGACATCGTATTCCTGACAAGGCTTTTCTTTGATCCGCCTTGGCAGCGGTCAGACGATTCTCAGGAGACCGAAGCAAAAAAGAACCTTTAGAATCCGCTTCCGCTTCTAAAAGCTCTTCCGATGGAATTATCACCTGGTGATAATTTTCACCGTCTCCCTCAGCGCGATTGGCAATCGGACCCTCGCGCCTGAGACAAATAGGTATGCAGCTTTTGCACGACCTCGTCGATGTCCAACGGTTTGCCGATATGGTCGTTCATGCCGGAGGTGATGCACTTTTCAATGTCTTCCCGGAAGACGTTGGCGGTCATGGCGATGATGGGGATCCGTCGGGCTTTGTCTCCGGGCAGCGCCCGGATTTGGCGGGTGGCTTCATAGCCGTCCATTTCCGGCATCTGGACGTCCATGAGGATGACGTCGTAGCTTTCCGGATCTTTGGCGAATAGTTGTATGGCTTCTTCGCCGTTGGCGGCGCAGTCGATGTTTAAGAGGGTGGGCGCCAGGAGCGCCAGGACGATTTCCCGGTTGATTTCTACGTCTTCGGCGAGTAAAACCCGGTAGCCATCGAAGACCCCGGCTTCTTCCGGCGGCGGCTCTTTTTGGGTGAGCGTTTCCGCTCCCAGGCATTCGTTGATGAGGTCGGCGATGGCCGAGGGGAAGAGCGGTTTGGAGAGGTATTTGTCAACCCCGGCTTGTTTGGCTTCGCTTTCGATGGCGCTCCATTCCGTGGCGGAGATCATGATGACGACGGAGTCGCCGACGCTTTTTTCTTTGATGGCGCGGGTGAGCTGAACGCCGTCGATTCCGGGCATTTTCCAGTCGATGAAGTAGAGGTCATAAGCGCCCTGGCTTTCTATTTGCCGGATGGCTTCTTCGCCGCTGGCGGCGGTGTGGCAGGTGATGCCGAGCTGTTGGCCGATTTCCCGGAAGTATTCCCGGATTTCCCGGTCGTCGTCTACGGCGAGAACCCGGATGTTTTCCCAGTTGACGCCGGGGTTGAGGAGGTTTCTTTTTTCTTCCCGACCCCGTTCGATTTGTACGGTGAAGGCGAAGGTGGAGCCTTTGTCCGGTTCGGAGGTGACCCAGATGACGCCGCCCATCATTTCGACGATTTGTTTGGAGATGGCCAGTCCCAGACCGGTGCCGCCGAATTTGCGCGAGGTGCTGCTTTCGGCTTGCTGGAAGGAGGTGAACAGGCGCGTTTGCTGTTCCGGACTGACGCCGATGCCGGTGTCGCTGACTTCTATTTGCAGCTGGCAGAGCCCGTTTTCTTCGCCAAGGAAGCGGGCCTCTAAGCGGATATCGCCGTATTCCGGGGTGAATTTGACGGCGTTGCCGAGCAGGTTGGTGACGACCTGCGCCAGTCTCTGGTCGTCGCCGATGAGGATGCGGGGGATGGCTTTGCCGATATGGACGCTGAATTTTTGCTGCTTTTCGTCTACCCGGAAGTTGACGACGTTGACGACCCGCTGCAACATCTTCTCAAAGCTGAATTCGGTGGTCGAGAGCTCGAATTTGTTCGCTTCTATTTTTGACATGTCCAGAATGTCGTTGATGACTCCCAGCAGATGGTTGGAGGCGTCTTCGATTTTGTTGAGGCAGTAGTCTTTTCGTTGGATTTCCGCCGCTCTTTTGCCGATGGCGGTCATGCCGATGATGGCGTTCATCGGCGT
>JAITOS010000103.1 GCA_031289815.1 Peptococcaceae bacterium
GGTCCGACAGGTCCGACGGGTCCCGCCGGATCAGACGCGGTGATCGGACCCGCCGAATACGCGAATTGCCTCAGAAACAGCGGCGGAACCTTTAACGACGGGGATACCGTCTTCTATAACTGGTCAGAGTTTTACAATTCGTTTACCACTGCCGCCGCCAATCCATCCTGGGTCAACATTGGCGCGGGGAGCGGCATAAAAATCGTCAGCATATCCTGCGGCATTAGCGTGAGCAGTAGTACCGGCAGCCCATTTATGGCGCTTTATGTTAATGGCAGCTCGCAGAATAGCACGGGTTCCGCTGACAGCATCCTAAAAGACAGATCCGTCCGTATTCTTCCGGGAACAGGAAACTACGCTTTGACCGCGACGCTGTTCTTAAACGACAATTCTATCGTAGACGTTAGAATTATCGGCGGCAGCGTTACTCTCGAGGCAGGTACCAACGCCTATTTGAGCTGCTTCCGAGTCAAATAATTGCGGAAAATTCGATTCTCCGCCATACGAAGGATAGCTTTAAAATACGTTGATCATCCCCTGGGGCTGTCTCGAAATGATTGCCAAATCATCAAGAGACCGCCTTTTTTTCACGATCACAGGCGGCGTATTGCGAGCGGAATCCTGTTCATTCCATCTAAAAAAACCACGCCTAAAATTTTTTCGCGTGGTTTCAATACGAGACTTTTGGTGGGCCCACCTGGGATCGAACCAGGGACCAACCGGTTATGAGCCGGCCGCTCTACCGCTGAGCTATAGGCCCTCTTACACAAAATAAATGGCTCCCCGAGTAGGACTCGAACCTACAACCTACCGGTTAACAGCCGGTTGCTCCACCATTGAGCTATCGAGGAACGCCTATGCACGAATTATTATACGCAATTTGACTTTTATCGTCAAGCGTCTTTAGCGCGCATTCCGTTATTTTCGTTATTTAACCGCACTTTTATCCTCAAGCGCCCTCCGTTTGCTTATTCCAGGTAATCTTTCAGCTTTTTGCTGCGGCTGGGATGACGCAATTTGCGCAATGCTTTAGCTTCAATCTGGCGGATTCGTTCACGGGTCACGCCAAACTCCTGACCGACTTCTTCCAGGGTGCGGGTCCGCCCGTCGTCCAACCCAAAACGCAAGCGCAATACTTTTTCCTCTCTGGGCGTCAGGGTTTCCAGCACCTCTTCCAGCTGTTCCTTGAGTAAGATAAAGGAAGCGGCTTCGGAAGGGGCCGGGGCGTCCTCATCCGGGATGAAATCACCTAAGTGAGAGTCTTCCTCTTCGCCGATCGGCGTTTCCAGGGAAACCGGCTCTTGCGCGACCTTCATGATTTCCCGCACTCTCTCCACCGGAATTTCCATCACATTCGCGATTTCTTCCGGGCTCGGTTCCCGGCCCAATTCTTGCAGAAGCTGGCGGGAGACGCGAATCAATTTATTGATGGTCTCTACCATATGCACCGGAATCCGGATCGTCCGCGCCTGATCGGCGATCGCCCGGGTAATCGCCTGACGGATCCACCAGGTGGCATAGGTACTGAACTTGAAGCCCTTGACATAGTCAAATTTTTCTACGGCTTTAATCAGGCCCAGATTTCCTTCTTGAATTAAATCAAGAAAGAGCATTCCCCGACCGACATAACGTTTAGCAATGCTGACTACCAAGCGCAAGTTTGCTTCGGCTAAGCGTCGTTTGGCCCTCTCATCGCCGGCTTCCATCCGCTTGGCCAATTCGATCTCTTCTTCCGCGTTCAGGAGCGGCACCCGTCCGATTTCTTTCAGGTACATCCGCACCGGATCATCAATGCCAACGCCTTCCGGCACGGAAAGATCCACTTCCGTTTCTTCGTCCCTTTCATCGCTTATTTCAACGTGAACGGACTTATCCAATACCTCTACGATTTCATCCGGTTCGGGCACAACATCAATTCCCAGCCGGCTTAGCTGCTCATACACGTCGTCGATCTGCTCAACCGTAAGCTCGACTCCCTGAAGAGAATCCATGATTTCACGGTAAGACAAGGACCCTTTTTGGCTGCCTTTTTGAATGAGCGTTCTAACAGATTCAAATACCAGCTCTTCCTCGCTCACCAGATTTCCCCCTTCATTCGCTTCTATGTTGGCGCCTATAACCTCATTTTTCATCACGTTTTAACCGCTCTCCAATCTCTTTTAAAAGGGCTACGGCTCCCGCAAAATCTCCCGATTTCTCTCTTTGCGCCATCTCCACTTGCAAATCTTCCACACGATCTTCTCTATCTGCCGCGTGAATGGTTCGGACGCAATCCATAAATATCTTATCCGCTTGAGTTATATCAATCTCTCTTGTTAAGATGTGACTCCAAACATTGAGCATTTCTTCATCATCATAGGATAGGAAGTCCCGACTCCCCGCGTTCCGCAAGGCCAGAAAAATCTTTTCATGAATCGGAACCCGCCAAAACCCGGAACCTAACTCCGCCTCCAAACGCGGCAAACGGGATAAATCTTCCTCCAGCAATCTTAGCAATATCCATTCAGCGCCATAAACCCCCTGTGGAACCGTCACCGTCACCGGCGCCAACGCCTGATCTTCCTGTTTATTGATAGTATCTCTATTATTTACAGAAATATCCTTTGTTTTATTAGAATATTCTCTTTTTCTTGAGAGCTTTGAGGCTTCCCTGGTTTGGCTCAAGATTTCGCGTTGAACGGCTTCCAAGGTCAATCCCAATTCAAAACTGAGGAACCGCTCATACCCTTCACGCTCCACCGGACTTTTCACCGCCAGAATATCCGGCGCTAAACGCGTAACCAAGACCGCTTTTTCCGGGATCGTTTGCGGAGGACGTTCCGCCATCATTGTATGAAATTTAAACTCCACATATGTTTTAGCTTGATCCAGCGCTTCCTGGAAGGCTTTTTCTCCCTGAGCCCTGATGATCTCATCCGGATCTTTAGCGTCCCGGAGAGATACCACATCCACCCGCAAGCCTGTTTGATACAAAATCTCACCGGCGCGCAAAGCGGCTTGAATTCCCGCGGCATCGGAATCATAACAGAGCGCGACGCGCTGGGTATATTTATTGATCAACTTCGCTTGTTCTTTCGTCAGCGCCGTCCCCAAGGAGGCGACGGCATTGATCCAGCCCGCCTGCTGTAAAGCGATCACATCCAGGTACCCCTCGACCAGCAAGGCAAATCCTTTTTCCCTGATTCCCTGATGGGCTTGATTCATCCCGTACAGATGGCGGCCCTTGCTAAAAAATTTGCCTTCGGGAGAGTTTAGATACTTCGGCGTAGAATCGTCCAAAACCCTGCCGCCAAAAGCAACCGGCTGTTTACGGCTGTCCAAAATGCTGAAAATCACGCGATGGCGAAAGCGGTCATAATACTTTTTCGGGCTGTGTTCGATCACCAAACCGGCTTCCGCCAGTTCTTCCGGTTCCACGCCCCGTTCCCGCAATGCTTCCAGCAGCGTATCCCAACGATTCGGGGCATACCCCAAGCGGAAATCATGGATCATCTTTTCGCTGACGCCTCTGCCCTCTAAGTAAGCGCGAGCCGCCGCGCCTTCCGGATGGGACAACAGGTTCTCACTAAAAAACATCGCCGCCCAATCCAGAATCTGGGTCCAGCGCTTCCGGGATTTCTGCTCCTGCTGCTGTGACCGCGACAATTCCTCTTGCGGCAACAGGACGCCATAGCGATCCGCCAAATAACGAACGGTCTCCGGGAAAGTCCAATTTTCTTTGCGCATCAAAAAGGAAATGACATTGCCGCCAACATGACAGCCAAAACAATGAAACATCTGTTTTTCTTGATTCACTGTGAAGCTCGCGGTCTTTTCCGTGTGAAAAGGGCAAAGCCCCAGGTAATTTTTCCCTTTGCGTTGAAGGTTGACATATCCGGATACGATCTCAACCATATCGGCCCTAAACCGGACTTCTTCGACAATTTCCTCCGGAATTCTGCTTTCCACCCTTATTTTCCTCTACTGTACAATCCATGCTCTGGGATCCGGAATCCTCTTCTTCCAAATATAAAGAATGCTTCGCCATAAATGTCCAGAATCCTCTTTTTGGTTCTTACCGACCCCTCCCTCATACAAGGATTATAAACGACTATAATTATTCTTCCTGTAAACTCTACTTTCCTTCTTTTTTTGACAAAATTATCATTCCGGTCTTTCTCCCCGCCAGTCAGTGACTGGGTATAAAAAAGTTCTGAAACTGAGCGATCGCGTAATTATCTGACAGCCCCGCCACATAATCCGCCGCCGCTTGGTGCGGATCTCCCTTGGCGCACGTCAGAGCCGTCTCCGGCAGCTCCTCCCCATGCTCCTCATAGTAACGGTAAAGCGCTTGGATGACGTATTGCCCTTTGCGCCTTTCTTCGCGCAGAATGGGATTGTCATACACACGCTCAAACATAAAACCGCGGAACTGAGCCATCGCTTCCGCAATCCCGTCCGATTGCCCAATACTAGCCTGCCCTTCGGAGACCTGGATCATATCCGCCACCATCGAAGTGATCATCTGACTGGGCGTATTGCCCAAGACACGGCAAACCAGCGGCGGCAGATCGGAAGGCGTCAATAAGCGGGCCCGGATCGCGTCGTCATAATCGTGACAGAGATAGGCGATGCGGTCGCCGGTTTTCACCACCTGCCCCTCCAACGTCCAGGGAATCCCTGCCCCCGTATGGTGTAAAATCCCGTCCAGCACCGGCAGCGTCAGATTGAGTCCCTGTCCGTCGCCGGTCAATACCGTCATAATCCGGAGCGATTGCTCGTTATGCTCAAAATGTCCGAGGATGTCGCGCAGCGCCTGCTCGCCGACATGCCCAAAGGGGGTATGCCCCACGTCATGACCCAAAGCAATGGCCTCAATCAAATCCTCGTTCAGCTTCAGCCCTCGCCCAATCGTGCGGCAAATCTGCGCCACCTCCAGGCTATGCGTCATCCTCGTCCGATAATGATCGCCGCTGGGAGCGATATAGACCTGGGTCTTATGCTTCAAGCGGCGAAACGGCTTACTGTGCAGAATCCGGTCACGATCCCGCTGGAATTTCGTGCGAATATCACACTCCGCTTCTTCTCTTTTTCGTTCAGCCAGCGCGCTTGGCGCGGCATACGGGGATAAATTCTCCGCCTCTTCCCGTTCTATGCGCACGCGAATCATCGCCTTATCCATCCGCAGCCCTCCTAAATACACCGCCGTCAAAAATTCTCAAGGGGAAAAAGGGAACCGCCTCCAACAAGGCCGTTCCCGCCAATCGCTATCCGCAACGCTTGCAGCCTCTATTGGTTGTTGACTACCGCCTGGGCCGCCGCCAGACGAGCGATCGGCACCCTAAAGGGCGAGCAGGAAACATAATCCAGGTCAATGAGATGGCAAAATTCGATGGACGAGGCTTCGCCGCCATGCTCGCCGCAGATTCCAATCCCCAGGTTCTTATTTCTGCCGCGTCCCAGTTGGGAAGCCATCTGCATGATCTTGCCGACGCCGTCCCGGTCGAGCACCGCAAAGGGGTTGACGTCCAGTATTCTCTGTTCCAGATAGTCTTTCAGGAATTTCCCTTCCGCGTCGTCTCTGGAAAAACCAAAGATCGTCTGCGTCAGATCATTGGTGCCAAAAGAGAAGAAATCAGCAACTTCGGCAATCGTATCC
This sequence comes from Peptococcaceae bacterium, assembly GCA_031289815.1. Lineage (GTDB taxonomy): Bacteria > Bacillota > Desulfitobacteriia > Desulfitobacteriales > Desulfitobacteriaceae > JAITOS01. The sequence continues at coordinate 5,639 of JAITOS010000103.1, forward strand.
GCCGTCAGAGCCGCGCGGGGAACTTCGATCATCGTCCCCACTTTATAGTCAAACTGAACGCCTCTTTCCTTCATCACCGCCGCCGCCGTCTCTTCCGTTAAGCGGCGCAGCGTCGCCAATTCATTCACATGAATGACCAGCGGAATCATCACCTCCGGATGAATATCGATCCCTTCCTTGACCAGGCGGGCGGATGCCTGAAAGATCGCCTGAACCTGCATGGCGTAAATCTCCGGATACGTGATCGCCAAACGACAGCCCCGGTGGCCGAGCATCGGGTTTTGCTCCATCAATGCCTTGACTTTATACAATAACTTTTCTTTACTATGCAATTCAGCCGGATTTTCTCCCGTAACCTTCAGCCGGGTAACTTCTATCAGCAAATCCTCTGCGCGCGGCAGGAATTCATGCAAAGGCGGATCCAGCAAACGGATGATGACAGGCAAGCCGGCCATCGCTTTTAATATCCCATAAAAATCTTCCTCCTGCATGGGCAGCAGCTTCGCCAAAGCGACCTTACGTTCCTCCAGGGTTTGGGACAGGATCATTTCCTGCACGATCGGAATGCGCGCCGGATCCATAAACATATGTTCCGTGCGGCATAAGCCGATCCCCTGCGCCCCAAAGTCCCGCGCTTTTTGCGCATCCGCCGGGTTATCGGCGTTGGCGCGAACCTGCAAGCGGCGAATTTCATCCGCCCAAGTGAGTAATTCCTTAAATTCCTTGCTCAATTCCGGATCGATCATCGGCACCTCGCCCTTGATGACCCGACCGGTCGCCCCGTCGATGGAGAGTATTTCTCCTTCTTTATAGGCCGCCCCGTTAATCAGAACCGTCCGCTGCGCATGATCAATTTCCAGCGTCTCACAGCCGCACACGCAGGGTTTCCCCATATGACGGGCTACCACCGCGGCGTGGCTGGTCATGCCGCCCCGGCTCGTCAACACCCCTTGCGCCGCCATAATGCCGTGAATATCATCCGGCGTCGTCTCCGTCCGAATCAACAACACCTTCTCTTCAGCGTTCCCCCGTCTTTCCGCTTCATCCACATCCAGAACGATTCTGCCCGAAGCCGCTCCGGGGGAAGCCGGCAAGCCTTTGGCTATCACTTCCAGCTTGGCCTTGTCGTCAATGCGCCGATGCAAAAGCTGATCCAGCTGTCCCGGTTCGATCCGGACAATCGCTTCTTCTTTGCTAATCAGACCCTCATGGTATTGATCCACCGCCACTTTAATGGAAGCCGCCGCCGTGCGTTTGCCAACCCGGGTCTGCAACATGTAGAGCTTTCCTCTTTCGATGGTAAACTCAATATCCTGCATATCGCGGTAGTGCGCCTCCAAATCCGAGGATACCTTGATAAACTGCCGGTAGATCTCCGGATTATCCTTTTCCAGACTGGCAATGGGGAGGGGCGTCCGGATCCCGGCCACCACGTCTTCCCCTTGCGCGTTCATTAAATATTCGCCGTACAGCGCTTTTTCGCCGGTTGAGGGGCTGCGGGTAAAGGCGACTCCGGTGCCGGAATCATTCCCTGTGTTGCCAAAGACCATCGACTGGACATTCACCGCCGTACCCCAGTCGTCCGGAATATGATTGCTTCGGCGGTAGAAGATCGCGCGCGCGTTATTCCAGGAACGGAACACCGCCAGAATGGCCTGCCGCAATTGTTCCTGGGGATCTTCCGGGAAAGGATGTCCGGTCAGGCGCTGCACCAGCTTTTTATAGTCGTCGATCAGCGTCGCCAGACTCTCCACCGAAAGCTCCGAATCATAGCGGACTCCCTGTTTGCGCTTGACGGCGCCGAGGATATCTTCAAAATCATTGCGGCTGAGATCCAGCACCACGTCGCTGAACATATGGATAAAACGGCGGTAGCAATCCAGGGCAAAGCGTTCATTTTGGGTCGCCTCTCCCAGGGCCTTTACCGTTTCCTTATTTAAACCGAGATTCAACACCGTATCCATCATTCCCGGCATGGAAGCCTGCGCGCCGGAGCGGACGGAAACCAGCAGCGGTCGGACAGGATCCCCCAATTTTTTCTCCGTGGCCTTTTCAATCGCGGCCAGAGCCGGTTTGATCTGATCTTCCAGCCCAGCGGGAAATTGACCGTTGCAGGTGTAATACGCCTTGCAAGCCTCGGTAGTGATCGTGAAGCCGGGCGGCACCGGTAAACCCATATTCGCCATTTCCGCAAGATTCGCGCCTTTTCCTCCCAGCAAACCGCGCATGGAAGCATTCCCTTCATGGAACAGATAAACATACTTAGTTGACATGATTTTCCCCCTTATTCATAAATTGCAGCACCTGGCTCGCTGTTTCTTCCACTGCTTTCCCCGTAACGTCGATGACCGGACAACCCAAGCGGCGCATGATTTTTCGTGAGAATTCCAATTCCTCCACGATCCGGTCGGTATTCGCGTAGCCCGAATTTTCCCCCAAGCCGAGCGTTTTCAGCCGTTCCGTGCGAATCTGCGTCAGCAATTCCGGGCGGATCACCAGCCCGATCACCTTTTGCAGCGGAATGGTAAACAGTTCCTCCGGCGGCATAACCTCCGGCACCAGGGGAATATTCGCGCATTTGATCCCTTTATGCGCCAGATACATACTCAGCGGCGTTTTCGAGGTGCGCGAGATTCCTACCAGGACGACGTCCGCGTAGAGCATCCCCCGCGAATCCTTGCCGTCGTCGTACTTTACCGCAAACTCCACGGCTTCGATCTTGCGGAAATACTGTTCATCCAAACGGTGAACGACATTGGGAATATGACTGGGATGCGTCCCCGTCTGTCTGGCGATAGCCTGAATGAGCGGTCCCAAAATGTCGATGGCAGTCATTCCCTTTTCCGCTACTCTTTTTTCCAAGTATTCCCTTAGTTCAGACAGCACGATCGTGTAAACAATCAAGGCCCCTTCCCCGGCGGCTTGTTCCAAAATATCATCCAAATAGGCGGCGTCCTGTACATAGGACACGCGCCGGATGCGGGTACGCACGCCGCTAAACTGAGCGGCGGCGGCGCGGCTTACAAAATCGGCGGTTTCCCCTACCGCGTCAGAAATAACATAAATGACCACCGGCTTCTCTGCTACCACAACACCTCTCCTTTCTACGCTAAAAAGCTATTTCTAAGCGCGCTTTACTTCATCTCGTTTAAGACAATCATCCGTTCATCCACTTCAGCGATCTCCGTAAAGATCTTGGTGACGGTGGTCTTGGTAAAGCGTCCTACGATCTCGTATTTGCCGCTGCCGTCTTCATCAACAAATCCCTCCACGACAGGCAGGGTATCAATCTCATGCTGCACGATTTTGCGGGCAGCCTCGTGAACCGTTTCGTCCGGCGTCGTCACAATGATATTCGGCATACGGGTCATGATAACGCTGACCGGAATCTGCTGCAAATCGTTCTGTCCCAGAGCCGCTTTCAGTAAATCCTTCCGGGAAAGCATCCCCATCAGCACCCTGTCCCGGTCAATCACCGCCAGCCCCCCGGCGTCATGGGTAAACAAAGTAACGATCGCGTCATAAATGCTGCTTTCTTCGCAGACGGCCACCGAAATCGACATAAAATCACCTACCCGCAACTGCCGCAAGCGTTTGGCCAGCTGAGAAAATTCGTTATTTTCCCGATAGGTATACCCTACCCGCGGCCTGGCTTCCAATACCCCGGACATTGTCAAAATCGTCAGATCCGGCCGCAGCGTCGCCTTATTCAGATTCAGACAGGCGGCAATGCTTTCCCCGGTGATCGGACCGTCATTCCTCACAATCTCCGCAATTCGTTTTTGCCGTTCGTTGAATTCCATACCTTCTTACCAACCTCAGATCAAATAAGTTACATTAATTTAGCTGTCTACCGTTAAATAGTTCAACACATTTTCGCGTATTCCTTCTAAATGGAGCGGGGCCTGATGGAGAAACTTTATTTATGATAACTTTTATTGGTTTGTCTTGGCGCTGCTTTTCTTTTATATGTTATTTATCGTAAAAAATCCCTGCCGCCTTCATAAAATTTGGGCTGCGGCTGCTTTTAATCTTTCCAATTCCACCAGTTTTGCTTATCTGGCGGCAGCTGTCCGTCGTGGTCGGCGTAATGCACCGCCAAGCGGTAGCAGTACAAGGCGCACCTGTCCACAGGCCTTCCCTGCGCTATACAGTCGGCGGCATAAACCTCATCGGGGCTTTGGCCTTTCAGCGATTCAATCGTGGGAAAGCCCGCTCTTGTCAAATGCTCCGCCATATTGTTCCCGATGCCGGAGATTTTCGTCAGTTCCGCTTTCATGCTATGCGCCTCCCGCACAGACGTACCAGTTCTTGCCCTTGCGGGTGACGCCGTCCGCCTGTTCGATTATTTCAAATCATCCGCACTGTAATAACCGTCTCGGACCAGGACTTCCATATAGTTGTCCTTATCCACATAAATCGGGTTGCAAATGGAGGTCGGCACGACCTTGACCCCGTTGTTAAATCTTTCGGTGTCATTGGTTTTAGGCTCATTGCCCAGCAAAAGGTCGTCCGTCAGATTCACCACTCTGGTGGCCAGCGCTCTGGTGTCAATTAACAACGACATCGACTGCTCGCCGTTGATAATGGCCTTTACACTGTCTATATCACAATCCATACCCGTGATCACGGGAAGGGGTTTTTCGTCGGTTCCGTAGCCGTTCTGTTTGAGCGCCGCGATGATGCCCAACGCCATGCTGTCGTTGGTGGAAAGCACCACGTCCAGCACTGCCCCGTCGCTGTAATATTGCTTCAGCAGCTCTTCCATGCGCGCGCGGGCGTTCTCGGTCGTCCAGTCCGCTATGGCCGTGGCTTCAAAACTCGTTTGCCCGCTTCTTATCACGACGCTGCCGTCGTCGATATACTGCCCCAATACGCTCATTTGCCCGTCATAACATTCCGGCGAGGTGCTGTCGTCCGCGGCCCCGGAAAACAACTCCATATTTATGGGATAACCGCCGTGCTTTACCTGAAAATTTCCGGGATAATAGCCGCCTGCATTTAACTGAAAGGCTTCTTCGATATACCGCCCTTGCGCCAGCCCCACGTCATAATTGTCGAACGTGCAGTAATAATCCACATATTCGGTGTCCATGATCAGCCGGTCATAAGCGATGACCTTGATACCCTTTTTCACCGCTTTTTCCAACACATCATTCAATACATAGCAATCCTTGGCGGCAATAATCAGCGCTTGGTAACCGGCGTCGATCATGCTTTCAATTTGCGCGATTTGCCGGTCGCTGTCGTCGTCCGCGTATTCGAGCGTTACCTTATAGCCCTTCGCTTCCAGCTGCTTTTTAATGTCGTCGCCGTCCTTGGTCCATCTGTCCACATCCCTCTTAGGCAGGCTCACGCCCACCGTTTTCTCCCCGCTGTCCCTGCTGCACGCCGAAAGCGCCACCGCCATAACCAGCATCACGATAATTGCGATTATAGACCTCTTTTTCATAAATAAACTCCCCTTTTTTTGTTGCAGTATTGCTTTATGGTATTGATACAAAGCTCAAAATCTATGGGCTTGGATAAATGGCTGTTCATGCCGCTGGCAAGAGCTTGATCGACATCTTCCTTCAAGGCGTTGGCCGTCATGGCGATAATAGGCACGCCGTTATCCTCCCGTGAAATTTGGCGGATAGCTCGGGTCGCTTTATACCCGTCCATTTTGGGCATTTGCACGTCCATCAGGATGCAATCGTAATAATAAAGCGGAGAATTGGCGAATTTCTCGACCGCTTCCTCACCGTCAACCGCTTCCTCTATCTCGACGCCGCTTTCAGATAAAAGCTCGGCGACGATCCTGCGGTTGATTTCCACGTCTTCCACTAACAGCAATCTTTTGCCCTCCAGGGATATTTCCTCTGCCTCAGGCCCGCCGCCCTCCTCTGACTGCGCCGTGTCCTCGGGTACAGTTGCGAATTTGACGGCAAAGTCAAAGTGGCTGCCTTCCCCGAGTTTGCTGCGCACCTCCATAAAACCGCCCATGAGCCCGACCAAATTATAGCTGATGGAAAGCCCCAGCCCCGAGCCTTCATAGCGCCTTGACAAAAATGAATCCTCCTGCTCAAAAGGCGTAAATATTTTACCGAGAAATTCTTCCGACATGCCTATGCCCGTATCGGTAACGCTGAAATTGAGCAGGAAAAAGTCGTCTGTTTTTTCGGCGCAAACCACGTCAATCGCTACCTTCCCGTTTTCTGTAAACTTTAACGCGTTGGATACCAAATTAATAATAATTTGCTTAATGCGGAACTCGTCGCCGAGCAACCGTCGGGGCACGCACAGATCGACGCTGGATACCAGCTCGTTATGGTTTTCCTGCGCTCTCAAAGCGAGCATACTCACGCATTCTTCTATAAGCTCCGCCACGTCCATCGGGGCGTAGCGAATTTCCGTTTTGCCCGATTCCATTCTCGACATTTCCAGGACGTCGTTAATGATATTCGATAAATGCGCGGATGAGGAAACGATCTTTTCAAAACGCTTGGTGCTTTCCCTCAGTTCCTTATCGTTCAGCCCCAGCTTGGCCAAACTCAAAATCGCGTTCAGCGGTGTGCGCAGCTCATGGCTGATGCGTGAAAGGAACTCGCTTTTGGCTTTGTTGGCGGAAAGCGCCCTATCTTTGACCAAAACCAACTCGGTGTTATCTAAAATAACAATCAGCGCGCCGTTTTTGCCTTCGTCATGGGCTATGCTGTTGCAGATAAACGAGTAACAGCGGTTTTCGCCGCCAATATCGAACCATTGCAGGCAGTTATATTCACCCCCAGCGAGAATCGCGCTCAGCTCTTCTTTGAGGTCGGCATCCTCCTCATCCGTTTTTTCCAGCAGCTTTTGCAGAATATACGCGGTGGAAAAGCGCGAAAATGTCTGCTTGAAGTTATCATTGGCATAAGCGATATCGTATTCAGAGTCAAGAATGATCACCGCGGCGGGAATACTGTCAAAATAAAAGCCGATGACGTCTAAGGTATTGTTGGTGCTATTGATCAGCTGCGCGAAAAAGCCGTCAAAACGCGAGGGATCTCCCCGCGCCGCCAAATTCCCCATGATGATGGCTTCAAACAGCGTCTTATTATCGGATATTAACGCTTCCAGCGCTGTCCGCATAGATTCGTAAGAGTTGCCCAAAACACCCATTTCATCTTTTCTGGCAAGAATCTCCCTGGGTATGTCGATGTAGATATTCCCGTTGGCGATTTCCCGTGAAATATCCGTAAGGCTCTTCACCGGCCGAACAATCGTTTTTTGCAGAATGAAGAACACAACCAGAATGATAATCGTGGTAATCATCGCGGTAATGGTCACGATGGACAATAAAAACTGTTTCAGCTGGCGGCCTATCAATTCCAGGTTGATATCCGCGCCTATAACCGCGACAATGTTCCCGTAGCCGTCTTTTATGGGCGTATAGGAATAGCTCAACCCTCCTTTTTTATCGCTGTTGGTTACATAAACAGGCTCCCCGGTTTTGTAAACCTGCGCCAGCTCGGAATGATTCGTTTTGGCTTCAACCGTCCCCAAATCATCATTGAAAAGAACCCCCCTATCCCCCTGATAAAAAGTGTTATACACATAGACATAACCGTCTTCAAGCCCTAAGTCCGCAATAATGTAAAGGGTCTTAACGCCGGTGGAAATGCGGGCTTCTATCAGGCTCTTGGTGATGGAATAATATTTATCGTCTTTCAGGGCCGAAAGCTCTTCGCAATAGGCGGTTATCCTCCGCTGCGCTGCTTCGTATTCCGCGAGATCATCCCCGTCGGGGCGGGATTTTTCCATAGCGGCGATATATTCGCGGTCGGCAAGGAAGCGTTTCGCGTCCTCCGTGAAATTTTCTTTGTTTCTTAACGTCTCGACATAAGGCAGAATACTCGCGTAGGAATACTGTGAAAGCAAGGTTCGGCTCGGGATGGACAATTTTTCTTTATATAAAGCGTCAAAGCTGGAATTGATAAAAATAAAGCTCACTTCGGTGAGGATAAGCGCCAGCAAAAGTATGCCCACGAAAATAATTGTGAGCAGCTTCACATTTATAGAGAGCTTGTATCGCTTATTGTTTTTCATATCCGCCTTTACCGCCCTTTACAAGAGCTGCCCCAAACATTCCGCATAAGGGTTTAGGGTCGTATCGCGTCATACAATTACTGTACACGGTTTTTTACAATAAAGCAAAATAAAACACACGAAAATTTCACCATGTCACCGATTATGACAAACCTGTAACAAACGAAAGCGATTCTTTACCGGCGCTGAACCCTGTTCACCGGCGAGCCTTGAACCACGAAAACCGCCGCCGCGGACGGAGCGGTCGCATCATCGCTTTGATCTGCGCCCGCTCCAGCTTTAGCGGCGCCGTTGCCCTTCCTTCTCGAAAACAGAGTACATCAATCTGGCGCGCCAGTTGGGCAAAGGCGCTGCGAACTCCCGCCTCTTCTTCAGGCACATAAGCCGCGCATAAAGCCGCTAAAAATTCACGCGGGGTTTGGCCGGGACGCCGCTCACAGCCGCACCGCCTGCCGCGCAGCTCCAAGCGGACAAAGACGCCGGCGCAGGTATTGAAGCGCGACAGCAGCAGGCGATAAAAGGAAACCTGTTGGCGCCAGCGCCGCCAAAGACTTCGCAGCACCTCCCACAGCGACGGCGTGTCCGCCTTGACCGCCGACATATTCCCTTGCAGCGTTCGCCAGCGCAGTCTCGATTTGCGGAAGCGGATCAGCAGCCAGAGGAACAGCGCGCCCAGTACGGCAAAAATCCCGCCTATGCCCCCAAAAAACATCCAGACCGGCAGTTCCTCCGCCTCCCCTATGCTGGTCGGCGGGGCCACGGTCAGCGGCGGCGGTCCCTCTATCAGTCCGCCCTCCGGATCCAGGAGTAACGAAGCGAGATAGAGCAGCCCGCGCAGAAACAGGCGGAGAACCCACAGCGCCCCATCCCTGAGGGTACCCAGCAGCGCTAAGATCGTCGCCAGCGCCGTCGGCAGAAAGATCAGCCCCAGCAGGACGGTCAGGAGGATCAGCAGGAGTAGCGCCGGGATCAGGATCCAGACTCCTTGCCGCGCCGTCTTCGCCGCCAGTCTCGCCTTGGCGGCGCTTTCACCCCGCAAAGAGGACAAGGCGTAAATATTCAGGCCGATCGCCAGCAGACACAAGCCATTGACCCACGCCTCCGGCTGAAAGCTGGGAAAGAGCTGCGCGCCGAAGAACAAGGCAAAGCCGAAAATAGAAACGTCCGTGTACATGAGCATGACCCCGGCTTCCGCCGGTCTGCGCGCAAATCTCAGGCTGCGCGGCGCGGGATACAGGAAGATCACAGCCGCGACCGCGTAAGCGAACCAACCGGCGATATGGTGCGGCGCGAGAAACATGACCAGCTCGCTGAGCAAAGCCGCAACCGCGTTGACGCCAACCACCCGCAGCAGAGAACGATCCCGGCGCGCCAGCAGCTGATTGGCAAGCGCCGCGGCGAGTCCGCACAGCACATACAGCGGAAAGCTGAACCACATCTTCCCGGCGTCCGTCCCTTGAGAAAAGAGGATAAAGATGCAGTAAAACGCCGTCATATCACTAAAGAGAGGAATCATTTTAAACAGATAGCTTCTCAAGGCGCCACATCCATTCTGAAACTCTTGAGTGTCCGCGTCCGCGGCTCCGCACCCTCCGCGCCAGCCGCATCCTCTTCCCATAGCAGCAGCCGTGTTTTATGCGGTGGGAAGGGAGCGAGCAGCGGCAAGGCACGGGCTTGTTGCCGACTGAAGGCGATATAATACGTCTGTCCCGCCAATTCCGGGACGAAGGCGGGTACCGGACCTGTCAGTGGCGGATCCTCGCGCCCGACGGCGGCTAACAGCGCCAATATCCGCTCCAAAAGCGGTTCATCGCCGCCGGGAAACAGGCAGGTTTGCGGGAAATAGCGGGAGAGCGGCGTCATCAGACCCGCCTGTATGCCTTGCCGGGACAGCCCCACGAATAAGGAAGCCAGAATCGACAGCGTTGCTTCCAGCGGCTCCGGTTCGCTTCCGGCAAAGGAGGCGCTGTCCAGCATGAACATCACCGAATCGGGAGCGACGACCTCATAGCGGTTGACCTTGAGTCCCTGCCCGCGCGCCAGCAAACGCTGATTGATACGGTTGGCCGGGTCGCCGGGTTCATAATCGCGCACCGACTTGATCAGGCCGTTATCCTCCAGATAGCCTTGGGCGATGGCGCGGGCTTCCCACATATCTTGAATGATTTTAGCCGTCGAAACCTCCGCCAAAGCCGGATAGACCACCAAGCGGCGCGACGCCGCCAGAGCCAGCCGCTTATGGGCTACATAGAGTCCAAAGCCGTCCCCGGAACGAACCTCAATTTCGCCAATAGCGCGGATCCCCCGCCGCCGCGCCGTCCAATCGTCACTGTAGCGTATGGTCTGCCGCCATCTCAGCGCCCCGAAGACCGACAGGCATCGGAACCGGTCTTCCGGCGGCGTTTCTTCCACAGCCTTGGGATTCGGCACGAGCGCTTGCGGGTCAGGAACCACGCAGCCCTCCGGATCGCAAGGCTCTAAAATCTCCAGCCAGGCCAACGGCAGCAGTTTATGATTGGTTAAGGTACGCGTCAGCCGGAGACTCTGTCCGGGGAACACGCCGCCCTGGGGCAGGGAAAGGGTATACTCCAGCCGCCGTACCGACATCCTGCCCCAGCCATAGGCGCACAGCGCCAGGATAAACATAAAAGCAAAAAACAGCCCCAGCACGCTTTTGCCATAGTAGGCGCACAGGACGCAAAGTACCAGCCAGATCACGATCATCAGCGGCTGAACCCATAAGCTGGATTGCCGGACGGTGGGTTCATTTTGCACGTAAGATCTCCTCTTTGGCCGCCGGAGCGGCGACGCCCGCCAGAATTTCTTGCAGAATATCCGCCGCCTGCTTGCCGTTCAGCCGCGCTTCACCGGCTACCGCCATCCGGTGCGACAGGACGTAGGGCGCCAGCGCTTTAACGTCGTCCGGCGTAACATAGTTGCGGCCCGCCATCGCCGCCCAGGCTTTGCTGGCGCGATACAGCGACCGCGACCCCCGCGGGCTTACCGGCAAGCGCAGCAACTCGCTTTGCCGCGTCGCTTCCACCAGAGAAACGATATAATGCAGAACGCCGTCACTGATAAAGACGTCCCGTATTTTTACTTGCAGCTCGCTGATCTTTTCGGCGTTCAACAAGGGGGCGACCCAGGTGAGAATCTGTTCATCCCCCACGACGCGCAGCATTTCCACTTCATCGTCGTGACTCGGATACCCCAGGGAAAGCCGGATGAAGAAGCGATCCATTTGCGCCACCGGCAAGTGAAAGGTACTTTCCATTTCCACCGGATTTTGCGTCGCCAGCACCAGGAAAGGAGCGGGCAGCGGATAGGTAACGCCGTCAACGGTGATTTGCAGTTCTTCCATCGCTTCCAACAGCGCGGATTGCGTCCGCGGCAGAGCGCGGTTGATTTCATCCGCCAGGAAGATATGGGTAAGGATCGGGCCGGGCCGCATATTGAATTCCCCGCTCTTTTGATTGAATACGTTCATGCCGATGATATCCGAAGGCAGCAGATCGGGCGTGAATTGCACGCGGGAGAAGGAGCAGCCCATGACGCGGGAGATCACTTTGACCAGCGTGGTCTTCCCCACCCCCGGTAAATCGTCAAACAAGATGTGGCCGCCGCTGAGAATCGCCATGACCACCAGCTTGATTTGTTCGCGCTTGCCAATCACGATTTTTGAGACGTCGTCTATGATTTGTCCGGCTATTTCCTCTATCTCCCGCATTTCGTTCCCTCTTTTCTGTTGACTCTGCCCCAGACTACTCTTCGCCGCCGAGCAGGCTTCTCATTTTCCACGATTTAAGCGGTCGGCCAAATTGATTTTCACAAAAAAGCCGAACCGTCTCTAAAATTTCCAGCAACATCCACCCCGGACAGCGCAGCCGATCCAGTTTGCGCAAATCGCCCTTGAGCAGCTGCCGCATCATGGCGACGCTCCCCGCTTTCAGAACCACGCGGCCAGCCCTTCCCGTCTGGCACGCCGGACAGACGATCCCGCCCGCTTCTACGTCAAACAGGTAGCGTTCGCCGCTAACCTGGCCGCCGCAACCGGCGCATTGCTCCAACGACGGCGTAAATCCCAGAACCGCCGTCAGACGCAAGGCGTAACCGGCCAACAGCAAGGGCGGAGGGAAGTGCTTGAGCAAATAAAAGCAGGTCAGCGTCAGGGTGAAGAGCTCTTCGTGCGGCTGTCCCACCAGGGTCGCGTGCTCCAGCAATTCCGTCATCCCGGAAGCGGCCATCGTCTGTTCCAGATCGGCCCACAGATGTGGAAAGCTCTCTTTGGCGCCGGCTTGATTGATCGTATCCAGGTTTCGCCCGCGATAGATCAGGTAATCCGCGTAAGTAAACAGCTGTACGCCCGCCCGCTGACGGCTTTTAGGCTTTCTGGCGCCCTTCGCTACCGCCTCAATTTTCCCCAGTTCTCTGGAGAACAAGGTCGTCAGCCGATCCGCCTCCCCAAATTCACGGCTGCGAATGACGAGCGCGTCCACTTGATAAACAGCCACCTCACACCCTCTTTCCCAGGCGGTTACGGCCCCAGCAGTTGAATCCCGGCGCTCGTCCCCAGGCGTTCAGCTCCGGCGTCGATGAGCGCCAAAGCCAATTCCCGCGTCCGAATGCCGCCGGAGGCCTTGATTTTAATCTTGTCCCCTACCCATAACTTGAAATTGCGGACGTCCTCCACCGTCGCCCCGCCTTTGGCAAAGCCGGTGGAGGTTTTGATATATTCGGCCCCCGATTCCACGACCAGCGCCGCCGCTTTTTTCTTTTCTTCTTCCGTCAGCAAAGCCGTCTCCACGATGACCTTGAGCAGCAAACCGCTGCCGTGCGCCGCTTCCGCCACCCGTCCGACATCTCTCGTTACGGCGTCCCAGCGACCGCTTTTGGCCCAGCCGATATTCATCACCATGTCCACCTCGTTGGCCCCGTGAGCCTTAGCTAGGTACACCTCATACACCTTGATCTCGGTATCGTTGGCGCCCAGCGGAAAGCCAATCACCGTCCCCACCTTCACCCCCGTTCCGTAGAGCATCTTGGCAGCCATGTACACATAGACCGGCGGCACGCACACCGAAGCGAATTGATATTGCTTCGCTTCATGACACAAGCGGACAATATCCTTCTCGCTCGCCTCCGGTTTCAACAGCGTATGGTCGATCATCTTTGCTATCGTCATTGTTTTTTCTCCTTTATGATCTTGTTTTCAACGCTCATAGCCGAACTCCCGCAAGATATCCTTCCTGTTTCGCCAATCCTTTTTTACCTTCACCCAGAGTTCCAGAAATACCTGACTCCCCAGGAGATTTTCAATATCGCGGCGGGCCAGAGTCCCGATCTCCTTTAACATTCCGCCATCCTTGCCGATCATCATCCCTTTTTGCGACTCCCGTTCGACGATGATCACGGCGCGCACCTTCACCAGCGTGCGTTTCTCCTCCACCTCTTCCACCTTGACGGCGATCGAATGGGGGATTTCATCCCGCGTCAGCTGCAACGCCTTTTCCCGAACCAACTCCGCTATGATAAAGCGTTCCGGCTGATCCGTCACCTCTTCCTCCGGATAAAATTTCGGGCCGCAGGAAAGCTCGGCAAAGACCGCGTTTAACAGCTCGTCCGTATTCTCGCCGTTCGCCGCGGAGATGGGCACGACCGCTTTAAAATCAGCCAGAGCCGCATAGGTCTGAATTTGCCGCACCAGCGCCTCTTTGGCGATCAGATCGATCTTATTCAGAATGAGGAAGCAAGGGGATTTCGCTTTTTTCAGCATTTCTATAATATACGCTTCGCCGGAACCCAGGCGCTGGGAGCTGTCCACGATATACAGGATCAGATCGACTTCCCGCAAGGATTCCTGGGCCGACCCCATCATATATTCCCCCAGCTTATGCTGCGGCTTATGGATGCCGGGGGTATCCAGAAAAATAATCTGTCCCCGCTCCTCGGTCAGGACGCATTGGATCTTGTTCCTGGTCGTCTGCGGTTTGTCCGACATGATCAATACTTTTTGTCCCAACAGCTGGTTTAACAGGGTCGATTTTCCGGCGTTCGGCCTGCCAATCACGCTGACAAAGCCTGATTTCAACATTTTTTGCGACTCCAGCGGCATATGCTTTCACTTCCCTTGTAAAAATTCCGGCCCGAAAGAATCCGGCAGCAAGTCCCGCAGGCTCGACTCCAGCGGCGGATCGCTATCATTGAGCAAAATAATCCGGCAATCCGCCGCAAATTCCCGCATAACCTGACGGCAAGCGCCGCACGGAGAAGCATGATTCGAGGCGGGAACCGCGATCGCCACCGCCAGCAGCCGCCGCTCTCCGCAAGCGGCTCCCTGAAAGATGGCGTTTCGTTCCGCGCAGATCGTCAAACCAAAACTGGCGTTTTCCACATTGCAGCCGGCGTATATCTTTCCGGAAGCAAATAAAGCCGCCGCCCCCACCGGATAGTTGGAATAGGGCGCGTAGGCGTTCCGGCAGGCTTCTCTGGCGGCGCGCATGAGCTGCTCCAACCGCTCAGAATCCGCTGTCTGTATCATCATCTGTTCCCCCCTCCCTCTTCGCGCTTCATCATTTAGATGTTTCGCTAAACATTTATATAAAAATCTTCCCCACAGGCGACGACCAACCCCGCCAGACCGGCGGGAGCATAAAGTTCAACTCCAAAACCACCCAAAGCAGGCGGCCACCCCTGCAAGACCTGCGGGATGATAAGGCTCTACTCATAAACCGCCCAAAGCAGGCGGCGGTCATGCGGTTCCGCGAAAAGCGAAGCATGGACGCGAAGCGCGTCTGTTTGCGCCAAGGACGGCGCAAACAGACGAAAAGCGGAACC
>JAITOS010000109.1 GCA_031289815.1 Peptococcaceae bacterium
ATAGCACAAAATAGCACAAACGCTACACGCCGCCGGGATCAGCGAGTTATTCCCATCCCCTTGACGACGGTTTCCAGCATATCGTCGAACATAGTCACCAGGCGGGCCGCCGCCGTATAACTCTTTTGGAATTTGATCAGATTGGTCATTTCCTCATCCAGGTTCACGCCGGAAACGGCCTCCCGCTGTAAGGTCAGCTGATAGACCAGCATCTCCTGCGATTCCGCCATACGGGTCGCGGTTTGCACGTCCACGCCGACACGGGCGATGAAGGCGTTGTAATAGTCGGAGATGGAAGTGGATTCCAGCGGCGTTTTTCCCGGCGCGCCAAAGGCGCCGGCGGCAATCAGGTCTTTCAGGGCCGCCCAGCCGTCTCCCAGAGAGGCGATGGCGTTGGCCACAGTGGCGTCCCCGGATTTGACTTCGCCGCTGCCGTCGTCAATCGCTCCGGTGGAGATCCGCCGTACATCCGCCGCGAGATCAGGATTGAAACTGATGTTGGCCGCCGTGATCAGCGGTAAGGCCGGCGGCGTGGTCGTGCCGCTGCCATCGGTAAAGAAGTTCAGGCCCACCGCTTCGACGAGCAGCCCCTGCCCGGTCTGGTGCAAGGCGTTGACCGCGTCGGCTATGCCCTGAGCGATGGTGTTGAGCTCGTTTTCCATATCTTTCAGATAGACGTCGCGCACCTCCAGATTCGCCTGGAGCAAGCCTTTCTGGCTTCCCAGAGCCACCGGTACGCCGTTGTCCTTCCAGGCGACGGTGGCAAAGCCGGTGACAGGATCGGCTACCGCTTTCAAGAGGTTCACTTCCCGGTCACAGACCAGAACCTGCTGGGGCAACACCGTATCGTCACCGATGACCAGGGTATAGATACTGACCATCCGGTCCGGGAATCGCGGGTCGCTCTGTTCGATCACTTTGATATTGGCGATTTTAGACAGCTCGTCCACCAGATTATCGCGTTTATCCAGCAAGTCGTTGGGGAAATCACCGGTGACCTGCGCGTTTTTGATCTGGTTGCTCAGATCCGTGATCTGCTGCGCGTAGAGATTGATCTGGTCGATCTGAGCGATGACGTTGTCGTTGACCGCTGTTTTCTTGTCTTCGATCTGCTGCGCTAAGTAATGAAAGGTATCAGTCAATGCTAACGCGCGCCCTTTGACGACCGAACGCGCGCCGCTGTTTTCCGGATTCGTCGCCAGATCGCTCCAAGCGGTCCAAAATTTTTCCAGGTCGCCGGAAATGCTGAACTCCGATGATTCGTTGAAGATTCCTTCGACCTTGCCCAGGAGATCCTGCCGGGACAGCCAATACTGCTGTTTGCTCGATTCCAGGCGGTACTGCCGGTCTACAAAGACGTCCCGCGCCCGTTCGATATGGGCGACGTTGACCCCGGTGCCGATACTCAGGTCTTTGCCGTAGTATTGCAGGGTAAAGGGGATGGTGGCTTTCATGTCCGTGATCTGGCGGGTATAGCCTGTCGCGTTAGCGTTGGCCATGTTATGACCGGAGACATTGATGGCGGCCTGCTGGGTTTCCAAGGCCCGTACCGCTAATTCCAGTCCAAAAAAGGTTGGCAGCATATGATCCGACTCCTTTTAATGATCTGCGTCATCTTTACTACTTTACTACAATCGTTTCCCTATGTATTATCGTAAAGAAACAGATAAAAATTCATATCTGTTTATCTAATAATTTCAGTTTGGCGGCGGAACGCTTTTTACTCCCCGGCCGCAGATACACGCTTTCATCCGCTTGGTTAAACAGATTCACGGTATAGTTCATGATCTTGATCGCTTGGTTCAGCAGCAGCTTGTTCGATTCATGCATGAGCTGCAATTCGCCGACGACGCTTTTCAGTTCCTCATGCACGTCCCCAAGCTCCGGATACGCTTCGGCCAATTCCGCCAGCGTCAGGTCGCTTTCTTCCTGACCCGCGGTCAGCAGAAACCGCTCCGCCCAAACTAAGCGCTCGCGCTCCAGTACCCCGGCGGAAAGGATCAACTGTTCTTCCAGTATGACGATTTCCGCCAGTTCCTGAATATCGTTTTTCACCAGGGCCGCTTTCTTTTTCTCCGATAAAGACTTGAGTTCACAGTAGAGCCGCACCTGCTGGCTTAAAATCGTATTCAGTTCCGCGATCTTTTCATTTACCATGTGTTCCTACATCCTTTTCATCCTTAACGTCATTCTTCCAGCCAGCCCGTGAGCGCACGCCCTTTAACGGTCTAAGCAGCCGCGCATTTCCGAGACAGCGCTTCTTTCGCCCGTTCAGTTTTCCGTTATATTCAGGTTGAAGGCTTGGAAGCGAAGCGCGGCGGCGATGCGGGACGGTTCTATGTTATAGATCCCGGCGTTGATTTGCCCGCTGATTTCCTGCACCCGTTCTTCCCGCACTGCCGGTAAGGCTTTGGCTTTCTGCAACAGATCGTTGAAGGTTTGTCCTTTATCAGAAACCGAAACTTGATCGGAATCCGAAACGGTTATTTTCTTCCTTATGCTGTTTGCCTGTTGGATCGCTGTTATGGCGCTGATTGGCGCAATGGATCCGCCGTTGATTTTCATAGCGTTCACCTCTTCGCTTTTTTCCTGCTATTCGCTTTCTACAGTTATCATCGGCTGAAAGCGGCGGAAACTCCAGCCTTTTTGTTAGCTTTTCCCTCTAGTCCCATTCGGTGTTTAATTATACGTTTAAATAAAATTTCTGTTCTCTCGCTTTCTAGGTCTTTAGTCCCTATTTCTATCTAAATTGTTTCTTTTTTTATTTAAATTATTCCTTTTGTCCGAAAAATTTTATATAATGTTTTTATCTCAAATAGCCGATGATTTGATTGAACATTCATCGCGGAAATTAAGGAGGTGCGCCGCACGATGATCGCCTGCAACAGGTTGATCCTACGGCGGGAGATGAGATGGATTTAACTACTCTTATCGGCATTATTGCCGGTCTTGGCGCTTTGGTCATCGGCTTTGTCCTGGAAGGAGGGCATCCGGGATCTCTTTTTCAGGGAACCGCGGCCATCATCGTTTTCGGCGGGACGTTCGGCGCTGTCGCCGCCAGTTTTTCAGCCGCCGACCTCAAGCGGATTCCGCAGTGGTTCCGCATTGCTTTTTCGCGCAAGGCCTTCGGCACGGAAGAAGCCTACGTTACTCTGATTCAGTTCGCGGAGAAGGCCCGACGGGAAGGCTTGCTCAGCCTGGAGCGGGAACTGGACTCCGTATCAGACAAGTTCACCCATAAAGGCTTGCAGCTGGTCATCGACGGCACCGACCCGGAAATCACCCAGTCGATTCTGGAATCTAATATTTCGGTGCTGGAAAAGCGGCACAAAACCGGAATTCACGTATTTGAAGCCGCCGGTGGTTTCAGCCCGACGATGGGGATCATCGGTACGGTCATGGGGCTTGTCCACGTATTAGGCAACCTCGACGATCCGGCCGCTCTTTCCGGCGCGATTGCCGCGGCTTTTATCGCTACCCTCTACGGTGTTTCCGCCGCCAATCTGTTATGGCTGCCGATCGCTACGAAGCTGAAGCAGAAGGACAAGTTCGAGGTGAATGCGATGGAAATGATTTTAGATGGTATCCTTTCTATTCAGGCGGGTGAAAATCCTTCTATTCTAAGGGAAAAATTAAAGACCCATTTGGGCCATATGTCGCCGGATTTACGGCTGAAGGAAGGAAGGGGATCGTCTACTTCGTCCAGGTCCAAGAACCGCTCGATCCCGAACGCGGCCAAATGAGCAGAAGAAGAGAACGGGAAGCGGATAAAGAAAACGCGGATCGCTGGCTGCTGACCTATTCTGATTTGATCACCCTGCTGATGATCTTTTTTGTGGTACTCTATTCGATCAGCAAGGTAGACGCGGAGAAATTTAAAGCGGTCGCCGACTCTTTGAGCGTTTCTCTGGGAGGGGCGCAGGCGGCGTCACCCGCTCTGGCGGACGATTCCTCCGGAACCGCGCTGATCGATCTGCCTGAGCTTGAAGCCTCTTCCGAGGAGGAGAAGATGTCGATCGAAGTCATCAAGAATAAGATTGACGCTTTCGCTAAGGATAATCAGATTGAACATAAGCTCAGCAGCAGCATTGAAGAACGCGGTTTGGTCGTCAGCATTCAGGATACTTTGTTGTTTGACAGCGGTTCTGCCGTGATTACCGCCGGCGCCCGCTCTATCCTGGAGAAGATCGCCGTCGTTCTGTATGCCACGCCCAATTATATCCGGGTGGAAGGTCATACGGATGATTTGCCGATCCGCACGGAACAATTTCCCAGCAATTGGGAACTTTCCGCCGCCAGGGCCACACATATCGTACAGCTGATGATTGCCAGCGGGATTTCGCCGGTGCGCCTTTCAGAAACCGGCTACAGCGAATACCGCCCGCTCGTTCCCAACGATTCGGAAGCGAATCGCAACCGCAACCGCCGGGTTGACCTGATTATTTTACGGTCGATTTACGACGCCATCGAACCCGGTCGTCTGGCTGAATAGCGGCGTCCGGATTCATTCTTCCTGATCCAAGGCCCGTATGGCTTCGTAGATGATTTCACTGGCTTTGGCCATTTGTTCCAGGGAGAGACTGTCCACGACGTCCTGGGGGGTATGGTTGTTTCGCAGCCAGTCTCTGGTCAGCAAGGTAACTGCGGGAATTCCGGCCTGAGCAAAGCTGAGCTGATCGCTGTTGTGCGCTGAATTTGGGGTGAGAACCGCGCTGCAACCCGCCAAGTCCGCTGCTTGCCGCACCGCTTGGACCGCAACGTTTTCATTTTTTCCCCAGAGCAGGAAATCGCCGGTCACGCCGTTACCGACCGTATCGACGTTCAACACCGCTTTGATCTGGGATAAGGGCAGTACCGGACGGCTGATAAACGCTTTGGAGCCATTATAGCCGCTCTCCTCCGCCCCCCAGAACCCGATCAGGAGGGTGCGGCGAAGTTTTATTTCTTCCCGCAGGAGACGCCGGATCACGTCCAGCACGCAGGCTACGCCGGAAGCGTTATCATTGGCGCCGGGGTAGATCTGCCCCTGATAGATTCCTAAGTGGTCGTAATGCGCCGAT
Organism: Peptococcaceae bacterium; assembly: GCA_031289815.1. Lineage (GTDB taxonomy): Bacteria > Bacillota > Desulfitobacteriia > Desulfitobacteriales > Desulfitobacteriaceae > JAITOS01. The sequence goes on from JAITOS010000109.1 coordinate 5,061, forward strand.
AAGATCACGGTTTCCTCTGTCGCCCCCGGCAGGACGCCGAGGAGGTTGGCGCTGGGCGTGCGCAGACTATCGTCGTTGCCCAAGGTAAAGGTCAAGCGGTTGCTGACCACGATCTTATGTACCGCCGGAATGGTAAACGCCTGTGCGAAACCGGCGCCGTCGTCTCCTTTGGGTTGGAGTCCTAAAGCGCGCATCTGTCCGGTCAGGTATTCGGCCGCTTTGATTTCACCCGCGGTTCCGGCCTCTCTTCCCTGCATTTCCGGGCCGGTCAGGACGATGATATCCTCCAGCGCCGAACGATAAAGGTTTTCTTTTTCTTCGTCTCCGGCTACAATAGTATCAGGAGGCGAAGCCGGCGGCGGTAAACTCAGTTTGGCGGAGAAGCCGTTAAACATCCCTTCAAGAGCTTTCGCCATCTGTTGGGGAAAACCGGTCCAGGGCAGGATCACCGCCCCTAAGCCAAGCAGGCTTTTTAAAAAAAAACGTCTTGTCCGCATCCTGTGTTTGCGCCTCCCACCTCTCGCTATCTGCCGCGGCAGCGGAAAAACCCCATTCGGGTAATAAAAGGAGCGAAGCCGTATGTCTTTCCGCATTGATTCCAGTAACAAAACCAGTATGACCAGACCTACGCCCCCGGCGACCAGCGGCGGCGGCTTTTTCCATCAGACGCTGGATCACGTCCAGAAGCTGCAACGCCAGGAATTAGACGCTTTTTTAAAGAAGGTGGACGCTCAGGCCGCCAAGCTGGAAACGTCTCTGTCCGTTCGCGATCTGACGATATTTCGCGATATGATCAAGAAATTTCTCCGCTCCACCTTCGGTCTCAGCCATTCTCTGGAGGAAGAGCCGTGCTGGGATTTTTACGACCGGCCCAAGGTGATGAGCCGGATTACCAAGATCGATCAGGCGCTGGATGATCTGGGCCGCCAACTGCTGGAAGACCAGTCCAAAACCCTGGATATCCTCACGAAGATTGACGAAATCCGCGGTCTGCTCGTCGATTTATTTGCCTGACGTCTGACAGCTGACAGCTGACGGCTGACCGGAACGGCGTTGCGCTTCCAGCTTATTTTGCCATGATCGCGTTGTTCCTATGCGCCGCACAACCGGGTACATACGGCCAACCGAATACATACAGAAGGGGAGGGGGAAAACCCTATGTCCTACGCAACCATTCAGACGTATGAAGATTTTATCAAAAAGTTCTATCCGAAAAGCGGTTTAGATTTGACGTATTATAAACAGGCGCAGATGCAGCGCCGCATTCAGAGTTTTATGAGTTCACACGGCCATACCGCTTATGCGAATTTCCTGCAAGCGCTGGATCAGGATAAAGACCTCTTTGACGCCTTTTTTAAGCATCTGACGATCAATGTCTCTCAATTTTTCCGCGATTCCAGCCAATGGACAATCCTCCTGAACAAGGTCATTCCTCCTCTGGCGGCGGACAAGACGCGGCTGAAATTTTGGAGCGCGGGCTGTTCCAGCGGCCAGGAGCCTTATTCCCTGGCGATGATGATGGCCGAAAACTACCCTCATATCCAGCCCTCTATTCTCGCTACCGATATTGACGGCAATATCCTGAAGCAGGCCAAGGAGGGCATCTATCGGCAAAATGATTTTATCAGCACGCCGCCGGGTTTGCTTAAAAAGTATTTTACCGCAACCGAAAACGGATATCAAATTCACGCGGAGATCAAACGCCTCGTTCATTTTCAGCAGCAAAATCTCCTGACCGCCAAATTCGACAGCGGCTTTGACTTCATCGCTTGCCGCAACGTGGTGATCTATTTTACGGAGGAAGCGAAGGAGCTGCTTTACAAGAAATTCGCCAACGCCCTGAAACCGCAGGGTATCCTCTTTACCGGCAGCACCGAACGATTTTTTGGCATGGACAATTTTGGTTTGAAGGCGATCTCTTCTTTTTTCTATCAAAAGAGCTGATTTCTACCAGAAGGGCTAAGCACGGGACGTTCAGCGCGCCGGTCGGCGGGACGGCAGGATTTCGAGCCAATAACCGTCGGGATCTTCGATGAAATAGACGCCCATCGCCGGATTCTCGTAGCACACACAGCCCATGTCCTTATGGCGGCGCAACGCTCCGTCAAAATCATCGGTCTCCAAGGCCAGATGGATTTCGTTGTCCCCTAAATCATACTTTTGCGGATGATCGTCCAACCGCGTCAGCTCCAGAAGATGCTCGGAAAGATCATTTCCCAGATAGACGATGGTAAAACCGCCGCCGGCGATCCGGCGCGTCTCTTTCAGCCCCAGCGCCTTAGCGTAAAAGTCAAGGCTGTCCTCTAAGCGCGATATGTTGATATTGTTATGCACGATTTTAAAATTCATGGCGTCCTCTCTCCTTCTTCCGGGATGGCTTATTTTATATTGTATCATCCAGCCGGAAGTTCGCCAACCGGTCATGAAGCTCTTTTTTA
>JAITOS010000149.1 GCA_031289815.1 Peptococcaceae bacterium
GGAGGACTAAAGAACTTTTACCTGATTGACACGAGCCAATTATATCATGGGTATCACCAAGCCGATTGGTGCGGTGATGCGTTCAAAATACGACTACAAAACTTATTATACGAGGAGGATTACCCATGTTTGAAAGCATTGAGGCATTAGAAAAGGAAGTTCAGGACTTCAAAGATAACATATTGGCGTCATCAGAATTGGTCAGGACCATTGAACAGCTCACCGTCGTTACCAAAGCACAGCAAGAGAAGTTAGAAGCGAATGCGGAATTGTATAATAACATGAGCGATGCGATTAACACAAAATTTGCGATCCTTGCGTCAGGCGTGGGTGTTGCTATCATATTGATTATTGTAGCACTATTTGTGAAATAGTAAAAATTTTACATACCACTGTATCGAGTTGCAGTTCAATAAGGACGCATATAAGGCAGGTTATCCATGCAGTATTCCGATTAACGAGATAGGGAGGGAAAGGGAAATGGAAGGGCAGTTAAAACCAGGTGCTTACCTGACATCAGAAAGCGCTAACCAATATAAGGTCATTTCGCTCCTCGGTGCGGGAGGGCAAGGCGAAGTCTATGATGTCGAATTGGACGACCAACATTATGCCTTGAAATGGTATTTTAAGCATACAGCCACGAGTGAGCAGAAAGCGATATTGGATAATCTCGTGGTGAAGGGGATGCCTGACACTTCATTTCTCTGGCCACAAGATCTTATATTCAAGACGCATGGCGAGCCGTTCGGCTATATCATGCCTCTGCGCCCCAAGAATTACAAGAGCATCGTGGATATGATGAAGCGGCGAGTAGAGCCGACATTCTATGCACTGAGCCGTGCGGCTTATAACTTAACAAAGGGATACCAGAAACTGCACTCTATGGGGTACAGTTACCGGGATATTTCTTTCGGGAACCTGTTCTTCGATCCAGCAAACGGCGATGTCCTCATCTGCGATAACGACAATGTTTCGGCAAACGGCATCGACAACAGTTCTATTTACGGCACACCGCGTTTTATGGCTCCAGAAATCGTTGTTGGCAAGGCGAAACCATCACGCAATACGGATCTGTATTCCCTTGCTGTGTTGCTGTTCTATATGTTTATGATGGGGCATCCGTTGGAGGGCAAACTTGAATCAGAGATCAAATGTATGGACATTCACGCGATGAACAAACTGTACGGTACGCATCCGGTGTTTGCTTATGACCCGATTGATAAAAGCAACCGCCCTGTTCGCGGATACCAAGATAACGTGCTGATTTACTGGGAACTTTATCCGCAGACACTTCGTGAGCTGTTTATGGCTTCGTTCACGGTCGGCTTAAACTCGCCGAATAGACGTATTACCGAAAAGCAATGGCTTGATACTTTCGCTAATCTGATGACGTGTATCGTGCTGTGTCCGAAGTGCAACTTGGAAGTGTTCTTTGACGAGGTGAAATCGGCGGCAGGCACGGCGCATACCTGTTGGAATTGTAAAAGTACAGTTGCTATTCCTGCTTCGCTCGTGGTTGGCAAGAGCCGAATCTTGCTGCAAAAGGGAGCGAAACTCCATTCCCATAACATTTGTGAGGATTACGATATGAATACAGTTGTTGGTAAAGTCGTTCAGAACCCAAACAATCCAAACCTTTGGGGCATAAAAAACGCAAGCAAGGACAACTGGACTTACATCAAGCCTGATGGCAGACAGATACCCATCGCCGCAGGCACATCCGTGGGTCTTGCAAAAAATGTAAAAATCAATTTCGGTCAATTGACAGGGGAGTTCAAGTAACACATAAAACTGCAACATTGCCAAAAGCAGGGTAAATATTAAGGAGGAAACTACAGTGGCACAAAAGTTGAAAAGACCCGGCGGAGAACTGGCGAACAGACCACTTCATTTTATCTGGATGGTTGACTGCTCCGGTTCCATGCACGGGGAAAAAATTGGAGCGGTGAATCACGCGATTCAGTCCACAATTCCAGAGATGAGAGACGCAGCGACGAACAACCCGAACGCCCAGTTGTTGGTGCAAACCTTGAAATTTTCGACCGGGGCGTCTTGGGTCACGTCCGAGCCGGTGAACATCGAGGATTTCGCCTGGGACGACCTCGATGCGGATGGCGTGACCGATTTAGGCAAAGCGTTTGAATTGCTCGCGGCCCAGCTTACCATTCCGCCGATGACTGACCGTGCATTGCCCCCGGTATTGGTGCTGTTGTCCGATGGACAGCCTACCGACGATTACAAAAAGAACTTGGATAAGGTGCTTCACTTGCCTTGGGGCAAGAAGGCTGTTCGCATAGCGGTCTCCATTGGACAGGACGCCGATGACGCCATTCTTCAAGAATTTACGGGAAACAGAGAGCTTGTTCTCCAAGCTAACAACCCGCAGGCTCTCGTGAAGATGATTAAGTGGGCGTCTACTGCTGCGTCGCTTGTTTCTGCTCCTGCAAGTAAGCCCAAAGACATAGCGGACGTGTCGATTCCTACTGGTGCCGATAATGACACCAACGCGCCACTCGTGCTTGATATGAATAACATTCCCGACCCCGCAGACATAGGCGTAGGCGACGTTTGGTAAGGAGGCTGATTTTGGGAGGGATTGAATATGGTGCCATTCGTATGTGGCAAAAGTGTGAAGGGCGCGTCGCACATTCGAGCTAGGATTGGTTGTCAAGACAGCTTTAAGAACCGTAGCTTAGACGACGGAACAATTATTTTAACGGTCGCCGACGGTCATGGGAGTGCTTCCTGCCCTTACAGCAAAACCGGTTCAAGGATTGCGGTTAACGTGTTCTGCAAGACAATGGAAGAATTTGGCAAAAAATATGTGGGGGATTTCGAGAAATTATTCGCTTACCTCCGTAACGAGGGTAGAAAGAACGTCGCGCAGATCATTCATGAAGAATGGAAACGGCGCGTGTTAAAGAGACATATGAAGAGCAAACGGGAAGATCTGAGGTTGGCTAACGGCGAAAAGGATGAGGCGGGAATCCTTAAGAAATACGGAACAACTCTTGTCGGATTGATGATTACCCCTGCATTTTGGTTTGCGTTTCAAATTGGTGATGGCGACATTTCGTATGCGGATAGTAAAGGCTTTAAGCAAGTCTTACAGACCGAGAAAATTCTCGGTACAGAAACTCACTCGCTTAGCAAGATTGACTGTTGGAAACAGGCAAAATCAAGGGTTTACAGACAACGGGTGGGTGACATCTCATTGCCGTTTGTGTTTATACTGTCTACCGATGGTTTCGCCAACAGCCACAAAAACGAGCAGGAATTCCAAAAGACCTGCGTGGATTATTTTGCAATGCTCAACCAGCACGGTGGTGAAGCAGTCAAAGCTAATTTAAACAACTGGCTGGAGGAAACCAGTGAAAAGGGGTGCGGCGACGACGTTACGCTTTCAATGGCGTATTTCTGCGGTGAAACCGCTTCAGGAAAACGAGACAACAAGGTGTAACAACTGGAAAAAGCCGCGCCACAAACGAATAGTGATGTTGATGTAGAGAATGACGGAAACAAGCGAAGCCGTTATTCTTGTGGCGAAGTGTGCCAAGCAGCACAGGGCTTATGGACTGCGCGTTAAGAAAACAGGGAAAGACAATTGGCTTGCCACTTGGATGTTCCCAATTAAGGAATCTTTGGCATATCCTGACTGTCCGTATTGTTGTGGCGGTCGTGGACTGGTGCTTTGCACGTGCGGACACCTAAATTGTGCCATAGTCAGAAACGGACCATTTACCTGCGAATGGTGCGGAATGCAAGGGAAGATAGATAGACGAATACAGCGGCGAAGTTATAACTGCTGGGATGGATGTGTAAAACCTTCGATGGCTTAGGCGCGCCTGTGGTGGGCAGTGGTGAACTTCCGCTTTCACGGCGGTTAGGGTGTATATACATACTAATCTACCAACTTACAATGGCGAAAAGAAATGAATGTCTCTTCATACGATCCAGGCCCCAAAGACAAGCGAAGGGAAAAGCGGAACCGTTTTCCCTTTGCAGACCCCAGAGAAAAACAGGAGGAAGATACAAACTCGCGTCCATTGCGGCGTCTCCCGGATACATTCGGGGCGTTTAACATTCATCGCATAAGAAAAGTTCTGGCGAACGGGAATGGCGCTATGAGCGATAAAATACGGGTGGTTACTTTCGGAGTTTGCCGCGCGGTGTGGGAAGGAGAACGGCGCGATGACCAGGAAATTTATCGTTGAAATTGAATACGACCGCTATTTGGTCGAGTGCGACGCTCTTATAGCGGATAAAATCTCGGACTGCCAGTCGCAGTTCCGCAAATGGCTTTATGATAAGACGAATAACCACGGCTACTGGGTTGCGTTTACTGAAAACCCGGCTGACGTAAACAATCCCCAAAGTCCATACTACGGAACAGAGCTTGACCCTGACGGCAAGGACGGCGTGGTTTATGGGATTGACGAATTTCTCCAATGGCTGAACGAAAATCATCTGCGTGACAGAGAACGCGCGAGGATCGTGGCCTCTGAACAAACCGGTTTGCACCACTTGGACGAGTTTAATTCCTGGCTGAAAGAGTTAAACATCTCCCAAAACGGCGTGCCTATTATCTATTTTTGAAAGAGGGAATCGGAATGCTGACGCTTATTTACCTCGTCGCTATAAGTCTGCTGGCGGTTATTCTGACCCTACACGACAAGAATGCCGCCCGTAAAAACGCTTGGCGCATAAAAGAGCGTACTCTGCTGGCGGTTGCCGCGTTTGGCGGTTCGGCGGCAATGCTTCTGACTATGCTCGCGGTGCGGCATAAAACCCGTCGTCCTACATTCATGGTCGGAATACCGCTGATCATATTGGCGCAGGCGGCGATCGTCATCTTCGCGTTCAATCAAAGCCTGTCAGCCAGCTATTAAGCATGGAGTCCGCAAAATCGGAGAGCCGGTTAAACATGTTTCATACTATTGCTATGTGATGGCGGCTTATTCAAATAGCGTTTGTGGAGGGTGTAAACCTTTAGCCATGCAGGAATATCCCCTGCGCCCTTTGTTATTATACCCGCTCAAATAGCGATGCGGCTTATCAACCGTGCTATTGCAAGCCCCGCTATGGGTAAGATAACGGTTGCCGACAGGGTTTGAGGACGCAGGTTGTCGAGGGTGAAAATAAATTCGATACTTCCTCATTGATTTCTTCGGAAAACCGCAGTATAATGTAATTCGTTGAGTTTACCACACGAAAGGTGCCGGATATGGAATTGGACTGGATAACACCACAACAAGCCGCTGAGAAATGGAATATCACCGACAGGCGCGTTCAAGACCTTTGTTTGAGCGGGAGAATAGACGGCGCGGTCAGGCTTGGGCGAGGTTGGCTCATACCAAAAAACACGCCCAAACCTGCTGACGGCAGGAGAAATAACGGTCGTATCGCCGCAGAGATTGAGCAGGAATCCCTGTGACGGAGGTTGGCGAAAATGAGTAAAAAACTCCAAATCCGTAATAGTACGGTCGATTTCCTGATGTTCACGAAACAGGCCGGAGAAGACTCTATCGAAGTGCGGGTGCAAGATAACAATGTGTGGCTAACGCAAAAAGCGATCGCACAGCTTTTTGACATTGATCGCAGCGTAGTCACCAAACATCTCCAAAACACCTATGAAACACAGGAATTAGACGAAAATCGAACTTGTGCAAAATATGCACAAGTTGCCGATAACGGCAAAACGTATCGCTACCTTTTCTACTCGTTAGAGGCCATCATCGCCGTAGGTTATCGCACAAACTCTGAGCGGGCTACGCAATTCAGGCAATGGGCGACAAAGGTTCTCTCCACTTTTGCCAAACAAGGATATGTTTTGGACAAAGACCGGCTTATCAACGGGCAGATTTTCGATGAGGATTATTTTGACCATTTAATAGCCGAAATACAGGAAATCCGGGCGAGTGAACGCCGCTTCTATCAGAAAATCACCGACATCTATGCCACGGCTGTGGATTATTCATTTGACTCGCAGACCACGCATCACTTCTTTGCAACCGTGCAAAACAAGATGCACTACGCTGTTCACGGAAAAACAGCGGCGGAATTGATTATTGCCCGTGCTGACCATACGAAACAGCATATGGGACTGACGAGTTGGAAGAACGCCCCAGCAGGAAAAATCGTGAAAACGGACGTGTCGATTGCTAAAAACTATCTTTCGCAGCCTGAAATGAGCGAACTGAACGAGTTCATAGAGATGTACCTTGACTATGCAAACCGCCAGGCCCGCAGACATATTCCGATGACGATGCTGGACTGGGCCAGCAAGCTCGATGCTTTCCTTAAATTCAACGACGCGGAAATCTTGCAAGATAAGGGCAAGGTAACCGCCGAAATCGCCAAAGCGTTTGCCGAAAGCGAGTTTGAGCAGTACCGTGTTTTGCAAGATACGGCGTATCAAAGCGACTTTGACCGGATGACCGCCGAAATTCTGCAACCATCGGTTGCAAAATTTCAAAAATCAATCACGAGTTCGATGGAGGTAAAGCCGAATGAGCGAACAGAAAAATAAAATCAAACTTTTTGAAGATAAGCAGGTGCGTTTCGAGTGGGATGAGTAAGCGGAAAAATGGTGGTTTTCGGTAGTTGATATCGTTGTCGTACTGAATGAAATTGAGCTTGCGCTGAAATACAAAGCGGATTATGAGGGGAGGCTCGAAAGGAAATGAACGACTTGAACAAGTATTTAGACGAACAGCTAAAAAACCCGGAGTTTGCGGCTGAATGGGAAAGCCAGCGTCCCGAACGCGAATATATCAAGGCCATCATTGCCGCCCGCGTAGAGCAAAACTTGATGCAGGAAGAGTTATCCCGTAAAACGGGTATCCGGCAATCCAACATCAGCCGAATTGAAAACGGGAATTGCAGTCCGACAATCGCCACATTACAGCAGATTGCGGACGGCGTGGGAAAAACGCTCCATATTGAGTTCAGATAGACGCTTATTGAAGAGAGTTTGCGGCTATCGGGTGAAATCCCTGCGCGGTACGCAATTCCGCTGCGAAATCTAACGCTGTCTGGTTTCTGCCTATTGAAGGATGGTGAACAGGTTACCGATGATCGGGAGCGGCTTTGTTTTTTCTTGCGCCGCGTTGATAATGCCCATCACAAAAAGGACGAAGAGCACAGGGTACAGGAAGATGAGGAGAAAATTTATTATAGGTACGATGCTTACGATCGCGCCACATACCCCCACGATGCACAGGATTATGGCTTGATTGGTGTGGTACTTCACAAAGGGTGAGGTCTTGTGCGCCCCGGCGAGTAGCGGGACGAACCACAGGAAGTAGGCGAGTATCGCCATGCCCTTGTTCTCCGCCGCGTCGTTACTCGGCGTTGCCGCCTGTGGGGTGGGGGACTGTGCGGGAGCCGCCCCGGTTTGCGCTCCGCAGTCCGGACAGAAGTTCACGCCGTCCTGTAGCTGCGTCCCGCATTTCTGACAAAAAGCCATGATGGTTTTTCCTCCTTAATGTTCCAAATTTATATATAAAGCGGGACGAACGCCGATGGAATTAGTGAGGGCGTGTTCGTCTGCGGAACCATCGACGTACACATCCGCAGCATGGAGACCGTCGCGACCGGGCGACCGCAGCCACCATCGAGTCGTCGAGCCGTCGTAGAAGGCTATTCTCGCGTTGGTACTTGAAAAATATTGCACGACTTCATCAACACTTAATAAAAACACCCTATCGTGTGTGTCATTGCCGCCGTCCGTGCCGTACTGCGCGTTGTCGGGATTCGATAGTACCGTCTCCGCGATCATCGCCTTTTCACTGTCCGTAAATTTGTTGTAGAAATCGCCATTTAGCCATGCCCGCAGATCACACGTTTCCCATGTCGTAGATGTTTTTTTGCTGTTGTACGCCCGCAGTTCAATAATGTCTTCTGTTATTAAAAGTGCTTTGCCGTTCGCGTTGTCGAGCATTAGCCAGCTATAATCTCCAAATTTTACGATTTGCCCAACTGAACAGGTCGCCAACCAACGATTGGTTGCAATCGCGGTTTGTTCCGCGCTGTCTCTGTAGGCACCCAATGCTTCAAATGCCGCCATTGCCTTATCATATTTCTTTTCGACAAGCAGGTTTTGTGCTGCGTTGTATTTGATATGTGGAATAATCACATGCGTGACGATGAGAATTGCGACGATCACAACCGCCGCCGCCGAGCCAATGATTGTGGCGATTCTAATTTGCTTTTTATGCGCCTCTTTTTGCCGCGCCTCAGCCTCCGCATTCTCTTTGGCTTGTCTTTCCTCCTCCTCGCGGCGGTGTCGCTCCGCTTCCTCGCGCGCTTTGCGCGCATTTTCCAGTCTGGCGAGATTCGCTTGCTTGTAGCCGTTCAGCGTGGCTTTCAGGCTCGCGTCGGCAAAGCGAAGGGCTTTTATATAGCTGCCGCGCTCGGAAATCGGCTCGTGGTATTTGAGCAGTGCGCTTTCGGGCCATACGTGCAGTTCGGCGCAGAGCTTGCCGACATACGCCGGGGCGTACTCCGGGTTTATGTCGAGGACTTTGTCGAAATACTCGTCGGCTTGCTTCCAGTCGCTGTCCTCAAGGAACAGCATCCCGCGCTTGTACAGCGACTCCACGCTCGGTGCGGCGCTCTCGGTATTTGCCGCCGCCATAATCTGCGGCGCGGACGCGGTCTTGCCCGCGTCGAGTACCTTTTGTACGCCGCGCAGTAAATCCTGTATAAAGCCGATTTTGCTCATATTCTGCGATTGCAAAAACGATAATTCCTCCGGCAAGTCGTAGGCGTCCATGCTCTGATAGCAGGGAATCAGCAACCGCGATTTGTCCTTTTTCATCAGCGCGAGGTAGCGGCTCCACTCGTTTTTCACCCACACGGCGTTGAAATACTCCGGCTTCGTACCGATGACGAGCATGACGCGCGCGGAATTGAGCGCGGAGAATATGTACGGCTCGTAGGCTTGACCGAGCTTGTCCTCCAATGTAATCCGCGAGAAGAATACGCGGTAGCCCGCCTTGTCGAGTTGATAGTAAATATCCTGCGCCAGCGTGCTGTCCTTCGTGCGGGTTCCCGCGTCAGACGTTTCCTTGTAGCAGAGGAATACGTCAAATGGCTCCTCCTGCCGCGAGATGGCGAGGATGCCTTTTTGTATTCCGGCAATCGCGGCGGCCTCTTTTTCGTACAGGGAGCGTGTGTAATCGTCCGGCGTGTGTTCCAGGGCGGCGAGATAGTCCCCATCGGACAGGATAGACTCGAACTGGACGCGGTGGAGCGTCGGTACGCGCTCGTGTGTGCGCGGATCCTCGACGTACTCGACGCCGAAGCGGGAGAGCGCCGCGCCCCAATGCGCCTCCGCGTCGGAATTTTCCTCATTGAGTATGTTCTCATAGGCGGCGAGCGCCTTGTCGAATTCGTTTAGGCGCCGGAAATGGTTTGCGCGGTTGAACAGGTTCGCCAGACGTTCGTCCGACGCCGTCGGCAGTGTCGTCGTCGTGCCGCAGGAGTCGCAAGTCCCGTAGCTTTGCCCTTCGACCGCGACGATGTCCCCGCCGCAGAGTTTGCATTTGAAAATTGTCATGATGTACCCCCGTTATTTCAACAGCTTCGCGCGGTTGTTTCTGTCCTTGAGCTGACGCAGGAGCGCAGCTATCAAATCATCAACACCGCCGCCGGTATTGACCGCCAGTTCCAGCGCGGCAACGCCGTCGCGGATTTTATTGTCGTACTCCGCGAGCGCGGGAGACGTTAGCGGATCGCTGCATTTGATCGCTTCAAGTAGCGGTTTTACGTCAGGCGACTTCGCCGCGAGAGCTTCGAGGTCGGTGAGCAGCATTTTCCAGTCAAACGTAGTTGCTTTGACGTTATCTCCGACGCGCTCAATCTCGGTGCGCCCGGCGTTGAGCATGATCAGCCGTATCGCGAACACCGCGAAAATAATGGCTTGCGCGATGACGAACCACTTCACGGGGACTGCCATTTTCGCGGCTTGCTCCAGTACAACTGCGAGCAACGATACAACAAACGAAACGACAAGGCAGGTAAACGTCGACTGCGGCAGCGCCGCGCCCCAGGGATAGGTGCGCGGGTTGTTCAGCAAAGACAGATTGCCGCACAGCATGACAGCGATGGCGAACAGGGTAAATATATACGCCGTTACAAACAGCGCGGTGACTTCAACAACGAGGAATGCGAGGCTCGCGACCGCCGCGAGGATCACGGCGATCAGCGCCGCTGAGGTTTTGTTCAGATTCATATCGCCGCCCCCTATATTTCCGCAAGAATTTCTTGCATTTTTGTGTTGTATAATTCGTCGGAAATCTTGCCCTTGAGCAATTCAAGATTGGCGATTCTCGACGCAATATCAACTGTCGCGGGCTGCGGTTGCTGTGGATTCATCGCGCCGCCTATCGCGTTTGACACCATGCCGCCGACCGCTCCGCCGACGGTGCCGCCGACGCCCGCGATCATGCCCATGCCCACGCCGAGGTTCGTCATCTGCCCGACGGCTTCATTCGACGCGACGCGCTCCGCCACGTCAAACCCGCGCTCGTCCTGATACGAATACCCCTCCAACGCGCGTTTCTGCGCCGCCGCCTGCGCCTCAATCACCATGCGTTGCGCCTCGGTCTGTTGCTCGATAACGCCGACCTGCTGGCGCAGCTGCGCCTCTTTCACGTCGGCAAACTGGCGGAAGTGCAAATCCTTGAACCGCTTGTATTGACTGTCTTCTTCGGGTTTGACAATCGTCGTGACGAAAAAGCGCTCCAACGCGATGCCGTAATCGACGAAGTCCGGGGTAAGTTGATTTTTCAGCTCGTCGGAGACGCGTATGAGATGTTCGTCAATCTCGAAAATATTGATTTTCTCGGCCTTGATCAGCGTGGCGAGGTAGGTTTTAATGCGCGTCATGAGAAACGCCCGGAACAGCCGCGCCAGACCGTCCTGCGATAATACGCGCTCCGTGCCGACGATTTTCACGAGCAGCTGCCGCGCGTTCTCCACGCGCAGGCTCATTTCGCCCGACGCGCCGATTTTCAGCGGGAAGCCGTAGGCAGGCTCGACGTATTCGACCTTGCTGTCGGTTCCCCATTTGATGGCCAGCTGTTCCACCTTGTTGATGAAATACAGTTCGCAGTGGAACGGCGTTTTGCCGCCCGTCGGACGGTTGAAGAACTTGCCGACGAGGGGCATATTCTGCGTTTCGAGCGTGTGCCGCCCCGCGCCGAACAGGTCGAGGGCTTGCCCGTTCAGGAAAAAGATTGCCTCCTGTGACTCGTGGACGATGAGCTGCGCGCCCGTGTTGAAGTCCTCCGTGGGGTGTTTCCACACGAAGGTGCTGTTGTCCCCCTCGTATTTGATGACGCGGGTGAGTGGTTCGTTTGGCATAGTCATACTTCCTCTCAGTTTATCTGTCATAATATGGTGTACCCGGTACCTGACGGAATGATGATTCTGTCACTCGCCTTTGGCTATTTAGCGGCATAACAGACAGCAGGAGCTAAGGATATATTGGCATAGCGATAGAATCTTGCTATCAAAATGTTTACTTTTTGATAGCTGCCGAACCAGACTGCGCAACTGGAATATAGTGGATTTTTCGGTATGGACTCGGTGTCGTTCGGTCTTGATGGCGTCGATTGTGTCGATAACGTGCGAAAAAAATGGTATTTTGGGGAAGAAGATGATATAATTCACAAAACAAACGCGCTGTCAAAAAGTAAACATTTTGATAGCGCGTTTTACCGTTTCCGCGTAAGCCGCATTTCGCGTAAACGCCGGTAAAACGTGGCTTCTTTCAGTTCCGACTGCGCGAGGATATCTGAAAGCGGCAACTTCCCTCGCTCCCACGCCTTGACCAATTCCGCGAAGTTTTCGGGCGGCATTTTGACAGGGCGGCCGAAACGAACCCCCTGCGCTTTGGCGGCGGCGATTCCCTCCGCTTGCCGTTTGTGGATGGCTTCGCGTTCGCTGTGAGCGACGAATGAGAGTATTTGCAAAACAAGGTCGGCAATGAACGTACCCATCAAATCTTTGTCGCGCCGCGTATCAAGCAGCGGCATATCGATCACAGCGATGTCGATACCGCGCTCTTTGGTGAGGACGCGCCATTGCCATTGTATCTCGTCGTAATTTCGCCCCAGTCTGTCTATGCTCATGATATAAAGCAAGTCGCCCGCTTGCAGTTGGCGGACGAGTGTTTTGTAGGCGCTGCGCTCAAAGTCTTTGCCGCTCTGTTTATCCGCGAAAATCATATGGGGCGGTACGCCGATTTCACCCATCGCTAGGCGTTGCCTTTCTTCGTTCTGGTCCGCGCTCGAAACACGGACGTAGCCGTAAGTATTCATAAAATCGTTCCCCCTTTCGTTGGGTTTTCGTTTTATCGGCGACAGGAACGCGCTTTAGCCACGCTCAACGGCAGGCCGCTCTCAAAAAATCTCCTTTGCCTGAATGACCCGGAAAGTCGCAGAAAGAACTTGCCACCAGGCGGTCTCTTCCTATATAATTTTCTCAAGGACAGACAGGAATGAGGGAGAAAATGTGCGGGATGGGAAAACGTTGCAGATTGCCATTGACGGGCCGGCCGGAGCGGGGAAGAGTACGATAGCGAAAGAGCTGGCCCGCCGTTTAGGGTTGGTGTATTTAGATACGGGAGCGATGTATCGGGCGCTGACCCATAAGGTTCTGCGGCAAGGCTTAGACTTGACGGATGAGGAGGGCATTACCGCTCTGGCCGAAGCAACGGACGTCTCCTTTGAAGCGGCGGGCGGAGGGAAGATCCGCTGTGACGGGGAGGATGTTTCCGCGATGATTCGGTTGCCGGAAGTAACCGCCAAGGTTTCCGCCGTGGCGGCTTACGCCGGGGTGCGCCAGCGGATGGTGCAGCTTCAGCAAAACGTCGCGGCGAACACGGATGTGGTGATGGACGGTCGGGATATCGGAACCGTAGTCCTGCCGTTCGCCCAGACGAAGATTTTTCTGACGGCTTCCCTGCAAGAGCGGGCCAGACGGCGTTTGCTGGAGCTGGAAAAAGACGGAATCCCTCAAGGCTTAGAGGCAGTGGCGGCGGCTATGGCCGAGCGTGACCGTGTAGACTCCGAACGGAAAATTTCCCCTCTCCAGCCGGCGCAAGACGCTTACATGCTGGATACGACGGGAAAGGAGATCGAAGAGATCGTGGAGCAGATTCTGGACAGGATCGGTTTGGGTGGAGGAAGCGGCCAGTGAATCTATATCTATTTTTTCGGACGCTGATCAGGACGCTCTTTATTCTCATGCGCTGGAACCTCCAAGGACTGGAAAAACTGCCGCCGACAGGGCCGGTGATTTTAGCGATCAACCATGAGAGCCTTTGGGATCCGGTGTTGGTGGGCTGCGCTTTGCCGCGTCAGGTGTTTTTTATGGCGAAGGAGCAGTTGTTTCATATACCGGGGCTGGGCTGGGCGCTGCGGAATTTTGGCACGTTTCCGGTAAAACGGGGGCAGGGAGATACCAGTGCGATCAGAAACTCTTTAAGCGTGTTAAAAGAAGGAAAAGTACTGGGCCTATTTCCCGAGGGGACGCGTGCTAAAGCCGGGGAAAGGCAAAAAGGACTGCCGGGGATGGTTTTGCTGATGGAAAAAAGTTCCGCTCCCATCGTGCCGGTTAAGGTGATCGGCGGCAGAAAGCTCTTGACGAAAGGTTGGGGAAGGATTAGTGTTATCATAGGGGATCCCGTACTTTCGGGAGAAATAGAAGTTCCGGACGGTGTGGAAAACCGCCGGGAGTGGATTGCTGAAAGGATCATGCGGAAAATCAATGAACTGTAAAAGGGCTTGGCGAAGGAACGGCGAGGATAGGCGTCTCGTGAACGGAGTGTTGGTTTGGGGAAGTTAAAACGATGGAAATACAGTTTCGCGATCTTGTTTTGGTTTCTCTTGGTGCTGGCCGTTGCCGCTTTTCTGTACTTTGATCAACACGATGAGATTTCAGCCTTGATTCAGGGCGCCGGTCTGCGGGGGATGTGGATCTCGCTTGGCTTGATGGCTTTGCTCTGCATGACGCCGCTGCCGTCGGAGGGTTTATTGTTCCTGTTATTAAAGGTTTATGGAATTTACCTTGGAATTTTGCTGGCCTGGTTGGGATCGATGGTCGGCGCGCTGATTATTTTAATCGTTTCCAGGCGGTATGGTCAGAAATTGATGCGTCAAATGATTACTCCGGAACGATTTAAGGTGGTGAATGATTGGGTAGAAAGAAAAGGAACGCTGGGGTTGTTGATTGCCCGCCTGCTTCCCTTGCCGGCCTTTGCCGTCAATTATATTGCCGGGATGATCCCTTCGGTTCGCAAGTGGCCCTATCTATGGACGGCGGCATTGACGATAGCGCCGTATTATCTCGTGACGGTTCTATTGTTCGTGGGGATTTTTGAGAGCGCCTGGCTGTGGCTGGCGGCGGGCGGGATCGTGCTGGCGCTGGTCTTAGGCGTGGGAGGATTCTGCAAATGGCAGACGGGCCTTCACGAATTAAAAGAAAAAAATTAGCAGGAATTTGATATATGGACGTCGAATTTAGTCTTTTGTCTATTCTAAGAGGAGGGACGCCATTGAAAGTGATCATGGCCGCGAAGGCCGGTTTCTGTTTTGGGGTCAGAAGGGCCATTGATCTGGCAAAGAAAACCGCAAAAGAAGAGACGGGCGCCGTTTCTCTGGGGCCACTGATTCATAACCGGCTGGTGGTAGAGCGCTTAGAAGAGCAGGGAATTCAGGCGATCGGCGATATTGGAGAGGTACAGCCGGGTCAATGCCTGATCATTCGTTCTCATGGAGTTTCTCCGCGTGTATATGAAGAAGCGGCAGGCAGAGGAATTCAGATCATCGACGCGACTTGCCCTTTCGTCCAAAAAGCTCAGCATTTGGCAGCGGAGGCCGCGAAATACGGGCCGGTGATCGTCGTGGGAGATAAGCGTCATCCCGAAGTGCAGGGGATTTTGGGATGGGCCGGTCCTGAGGCGAAGGCGATTGCGACCGTAGAAGAGGCTCGGGCCCTGCCCGCGTATGACGGCCTGTCGATTCTGGCGCAGACGACGTTGCAGCGGTCACATTTTGAGGAGATTGTAGAGGAAGTACGGGGTCATGCGGCGGAATTAACTGTACATAACACGATTTGCTACATGACGGGATTGATTCAGGAAGCGGCCATTAGCTTGGCTGACCGGGTTGACGTCATGGTCGTGATTGGCGGGCGGAACAGCGCGAATACGCGCAAACTGGAAAGTATCTGCCAAAGAAGAGTGCCGACGCATTTAGTTGAAACCAAAGATGAGTTGGAAGAAGCGTGGTTTCAATCAGTGAAAATAGCCGGATTGACAGCGGGAGCTTCTACTCCGGATTGGATTATTGAGGAGGTTTTTAAGGCAATGTCTGAAATGAACGTACAGGATATACAGGATACCGTGAAAGAACCGGATCAGCCGGATCAACTAAATCAAGCGGATCAAGCGGATCAAGCGGATCAACCGCACCAAGCGGATCAAACAGATCAGCCGGATCAAGCGGAAGATGACGACGCCTCTGAAGCAGGGGTTATCAATATGGATAATTGGGAAGAGGGATTCCAGGTACTGCATCGCGGCTCGATCGTGGACGGGATCGTCGTGAAGATCAACGACAACGATGTGCTGCTGGATATTGGCTGGAAATCGGAAGGAATCGTCGCCTTGCGCGATCTGGCGGTTGGCCGGGTAGAACGACCGGAGGAGATTATATCCTTGGGGGATAAGGTCCGGGCGATGATTGTCCGAATGGAAAATGAAGAAGGATATCCGATCTTATCTGTGCGTCGGGCGAGAGAAATAGAAGCGGTGGGTCAGCTGCAAGAGATCTATGAGGATAAGAGTGAAATACAGGCGCAGGTGGCGGAAATCGTAAAGGGCGGCTTGCTGGTTGACGTCGGTATGCGGGGATTTGTTCCGGCTTCTCAGGTGCAGGTCGGTTATGTGAACGATCTGAATCAGTTTTTGGGAGAAACCTTGCGGCTGCGGATTATTGAATTTGATCTGGGGAAGAAGAGGGTCGTCCTTTCGCAGAAAGTGATTTTACAGGAAGAACAAGCCGTTAAAAGAGAACAATTGCTGTCGGCGCTCAGCGAAGGCGATATCGTTGACGGGGTGGTGTGCCGTCTGGTCAGCTTTGGCGCTTTTGTGGATATCGGCGGTATGGACGGTTTGTTGCATATCTCCGATATGGCCTATTCCCGCATCAAACATCCTTCCGAAATCGTGGAGATTGGGGATGAAATCAGGGTGCAGGTGTTGAAGATTGATCGGGAGGCAGGGAAAATATCGCTTGGATTTAAGCAATTAAAAGAAAATCCGTGGGATCAGGTGGCGGCAAAATACCCGGTAGGGGAGATTGTCAGCGGCAAGATTGTAAGATTAGCTTATTTTGGCGCTTTTGTTCAATTGGAAGACGGGATAGACGCGCTGATCCATATTTCTCAACTGGCGAACCGGCGGATAGAGAAACCGGAAGAAGTGGTGCAGGTGGGCGAGACCGTTCGGGCGAAAGTGCTTGAGTGTGAACCGGAGAAAAAACGGATTAGTTTAACGGTTCGGGAACTCCTCCGTGAGGAGCAGGCGGCGTTGGACGCGGACGCTGTAGCGGCGCAAGAAACGATTCTGGAAGTGACCATCGGCGAAGTACTCCATCAGGATCAGGAGCGAAAAGCGGATGAAACAGCCCCGGAAAAAAGTGATGAGGTCATAAGTGATGAGGTCATAAGTGATGAAGTCGTAAGTGATGAGGTTGCAAGCGATGAGGTTGCAAGTGATGAAGTTGCAAGTGATGAGGTTGCAAGTGATGAGGTCGCAAGCGATGAGGTCGCAAGTGATGAAGTCGTAAGCGATGAGGTCGCAAGCGATGAAGATACAAAGAGTGAAGAAGACATCAGTCATCATGAAGACGTCTGAGTGAAAATAAGGCAGGATCCTGCGCTTGCGGAAGGGGAATCTTTGGCCGAATACCAACAAAATGGCTTCTTGCTCTGGCGGGTGGGAAGTCATTTTTGTCGGAAGCGATTTTGAGATGGAGGGCGTCTGAATGCCGAACGCGGAGAATCCTAAAGCAAAAAAGACAAGCAAGAAACAAAAGAATGAGAAGAAAGAAACGGTAAAATTAGAGGGATTCGATTATCCTCTTTTGGTGCTGAGTTTGTCGATTTTAGCTTTCGGACTGATCATGGTGCAGAGCGCCGGGGCTTTTAAAAGTTTCAACGAGAATGACGCCAATGTGTATTATTATCTGTTTCAGCAGCTTAAATGGGCGGGATTAGGGATACTGGCCGCCGGAATCATTGCCTTTGTTCCGTATACCTTCTGGCGGCGGTTTGCCGGTTTGGGCATTCTGATCACCTTAGTTCTGCTCATGATGGTAAGATACAGCGATGTCAGTATGAGCGGCGGCGGCGCGGCGCGTTGGCTGAAAATCCTTGGTTTTAGCGTCCAGCCCTCGGAGATTGCCAAACTGTGCAGCGCTCTTTTTTTAGCCCATGTCTTTGACCGTTATCCTCTTCAGAATCTGAAAGCGCTGTGCGTTCCGGGGGTCTTGATCGCGCTGATGCTGGCCTTGATCTATAAGCAGCCGGATTTGGGAACCACCATCGTGCTGGCCGCGACTTGCGCCGCCATGATTTGGCAGACGGGTCTTGCTTCTAAATGGTTTTTCATCGCGGGACCGCCGGTCGTGATGATGGTAGCTGTTTTTGTCTACAAGACTGAGTATCAATGGAAGCGCATTCTGGTCTGGCTGGATCCCTGGAAGTACGCTGTGGATGAGGGATATCAGGTGACGAACGCGGCGATTGCTTTTGGTACGGGCGGCCTGTTTGGTTTGGGGCTGGGAGAAAGCGTTCAGAAATACGGCGCCTTGCCGGAAAACCATACGGACTATATTTTTGCGATTGTGGGAGAGGAACTGGGACTGTTGGGCTGTCTGATATTAATCACGCTGTTTGCGGCGCTGTTTTTCCGGAGCTATCAATTGGCTCGCTGCTGTCCGGATCGGTTCGGGCGTTTGCTGGCTTTTGGGTTGACGACCTCCCTGGCCATACAGACGACCGTCAATATGGCGGTGGTGACGGGGGTTTTTCCGACCACCGGGATTACGCTGCCCTTTATTTCTTATGGAGGAAGCTCGCTCCTCATTACGCTGGCGCAAGTGGGAATACTGTTGAACATTTCACGCTATCGGACGGAAAAGCAGCGGGTTAAAGTCTGGGAAAAAGGCAATCTAACGGTCAGTAATGAATAGACGAAATGACGGTGTAAGGCGGCCGCTTCCGGGGTATACTAGAGAAAAATCAAGCGATCGGGAGCGGATGCGGATATGGTATTGCCGATAGGCGAGTTCATCCTGTTCTCAGCGGCTTTGATTGGCTGGACGGAACAGAGCGGCTATCGTCATCGTCTTTACGGCTTGTTGCTGGCTTGGATCGGCGGTTCGGTGCTGGAGGGACTTTTTCTCCCGTCTGTGATCTGGCATTGGAACTGGGCGCGGTTAGCCGTCATGCTGTTATTTTGGCTCTGGGTGCGGCGTCAGGCGCACCGGCGTTTTCTGCCCTTGCTGCTCACCGGTACAGCCCTGATCGTTCAGGATATATTTCTGCTGAACGAGCCGGGAGTGATTGCCGGTGATCAGCTGATATTCAGTTTGGCCGCGGTATTGGTAGCGAGCTTAACTGCCGGCGGCTACTGGGAGATGCTGGCGGCGGTCGCGGGGGCCTGGTTCTTCAATCAGCTGGCGATAGGACTGATATATATCGGTACGGATGTGATCAACTATACGGAGATACCGGACGCTTTTGCCTGGCATTTTGAGGCGGCGGTTTGTTCAGCGGCGGCGCTGTTCCGGGCAACTGCCGTGAAAATGAAAAAGACGAGGACAGAGAAGACGCAGGAGGAGAAGGATTGAAAGGGCTTGTGATCACTTCCGTCATGGAAGACAGTATTGCCAGCGAGATGAAGTTGGCGCCGGGTGATAGGGTGGCGGCTGTGAACGGTCAGGAGATCCGGGACGTCATTGATTTTCGGTATTTCACCGCGGAGGACGTCTTTACCCTGTTGGTACAAAAAGCGGATGATGAGGTCTGGGAGCTGGAGATTGAAAGAGAACCGGGGGAAAGGTTAGGGATAGAATTTGAACAGATCGCGGCGGACGGTTTAAAAACGTGTAAGAATCACTGCCTCTTTTGTTTTGT
>JAITOS010000019.1 GCA_031289815.1 Peptococcaceae bacterium
CAGCAGGCGCCGGACGCGATTCTGTTTTTCCGGCTGGGCGATTTTTATGAAATGTTTGGGGAAGATGCAGAAACGGCGGCTCCGATTCTGGAAATCGCTTTAACCGGGAGAGGCGCGGGAGAGAGCGGGAAGGTCCCGATGTGCGGCGTTCCCTTTCACGCGGTGGATAATTATCTGCCGAAATTGGTGCTGGCCGGGTATAAGGTGGCGATTTGTGAGCAGATGGAGGAAGCGGCGGCGGGCAAAGGGATCGTTAAACGAGAGATTATTCGGATTGTTTCTCCCGGTACCCTGACGGAGAAACTGCCGCGTGAGGATGATCATCACTATGTCGCCGCGGTCTATGGGGAACGGGAGCGAGAATGGGGCTTGGCCTTTGCCGATATAACGACCGGCGAATTCACGGTTTTCCAGACGCCGTTTGAGGACGTGCTGTTTACGGAGCTTGAGCGCATTCATCCCGCGGAATTGGTCATAGCGGCGGATCTGGCCAAGAAAAACAGACGCTTTTCCCTGTATTACTGCACGCGCTGTGAGCGAAAGAACTTTAGCAAAACCGAACCCTTGCAGGTACGCTTTCCCGGCCAACACGAACTGCTGGCGACGGCGGAATGCGCGGCGCAGGCGGCGGCCGGACTGTGGAATTATATTCAGGAGACGATGTGCGGGCTGGATTTGGCGCATTTTTTGGAGATTCGCACCTATACCAGCGAGGAATGTATGCTTCTGGATCAGTGGACGCGGCGTAATCTGGAGTTGACGGAATCACTGCGCGCCAAGGACAAAAAAGGGACCTTGTTTTCCGTGCTGAATCTGACGAAAACCGCTTTTGGGGCGAGATTACTGCGCAATTGGCTGGAGCAGCCCCTTCTCCGGGAAAAAGAAATTCTCAAGCGCCTGGATCGGGTGGAATATTTGGTGGAAGATTCCTTTTTGCGCGTAGACTTAGCGCGGCTGCTGACCGGAATCTATGATCTGGAGCGGCTCATCGGCAAGGTTTCTTACAGCCACATTAACGCCAGGGAGCTCTTGGCCTTAGCGCAAACCCTGGAGCAGCTCCCCGCCTTCCGGGCGGTTTTGGAAAATAGTTCCAGCGGTAGGTTACAGGAATATGCGGCGCTTCTCACCGGTTTGGACGATTTGGCTGAGTTGTTGCGGGAGGCGATTCATCCGGAGGCGCCGCTGACGGTGAAAGAGGGCGGCATCATTAAACCCGGTTTTTCGGTTCAGATCGATGAACTCAGACAGATAGCGGCGGGCGGCAAGAGCTGGCTGACTCAACTGGAAAATCAAGAACGGGAGCGGACGGGAATCCGTTCCTTAAAGATTGGATTTAATAAGGTATTCGGCTATTATATAGAGATCACCCACGCGAATACGAAATCGGTCCCGGCGGATTATCAGCGCAAGCAAACCTTGGCGAACGCTGAACGCTATATCACGCCGGAATTAAAAGCCTATGAGCATAAGATCATGACGGCGGAGGCCCGTTTGATCGAACTGGAATATGAAGAATACCTCAAGCTGAGGGAAGAAGTACGCAGCCGGATAGCGGTTATTCTCAGAGCTGCGCGGGCGTTGGCGGAGATCGACGTCTTTGTTTCCTGGGCGGAAGCGGCGGTTCGTTATCACTATGTCCGGCCGCAGCTCCGTCATGACGGCGTGATCGCCGTTACCGAGGGTCGGCACCCGGTGGTGGAGCAGGTGCTGGACGGGGAGGCCTTTGTACCCAATGATACCCAATTGTCTTCCGAACAGCATTTAGCGGTCATTACGGGGCCGAATATGGCCGGTAAATCGACCTATATGCGGCAAGTCGCCCTGCTTGTGCTGATGGCGCACATCGGTTCTTTTGTACCGGCGGAGAAGGCCGCGATTTCTCTGGTAGACAGGATTTTCACCCGGGTGGGCGCTTCCGACGATCTGGCCGGCGGGCAGAGCACTTTTATGGTGGAAATGCGTGAGGTCGCGCATATTTTGCGCTATGCGACGCCGCGCAGTCTGCTGATTTTCGATGAGGTCGGACGGGGAACCTCTACCTATGACGGGCTGAGTATCGCCTGGGCGGTGGCGGAATATCTGGCGTCCCAAAAGGATTTGAAGACCAAGACGTTGTTTGCTACGCACTATCATGAGCTTACGCAATTGGCGGAACAGACGCCGGGGGTGTTCAATCTGCACGTGGGGGTGAAGGAACGCGGCGAGGATATCGTGTTTTTGCATAAGATTTTGGCGGGCGGGGCGGACCGCAGTTATGGGATTCATGTAGCGCGGCTGGCCGGTTTGCCGCCGGAGGTGCTGGTCCGCGCCAGAATGCTGTTAAAAGAGCTGGAGGATACGGCGACGAAGGTCAGAATGATGGGCGAGGATCAAAAAACGGCGCAGCTGACCCTGTTTGAACCCTTGCCCAACCATCCGATTCTGGAGGAAGTCAGCTTGTTGAAGCTGGAGGAGATGACCCCGCGTCAAACCTTGGAATATTTGTATGATCTTCAGGAACGGCTGAAGAAGACCCATGAATTTTAGGAGGGATAGACATGGCGTTACGCATTGGCATTGATGTGGGCGGGACTTTCACGGACGCGGTACTGGTGGATAACGGCGTGATCGCGGCGGCGACCAAGGTATCGACGCCAGCGGACGTAAACACGCTGTTGCCGACGGTTCTGGAGGCCTTAGAAGCGCTTCGGGTAACGGATATCACTCAGGTGGAGCAAATCACGGTCAGCACGACCTTGATGACGAACGCTATTTTGCAGAATCGGCTGACAAAAAGTGAGCTGTATCTGATTCCGGGATATGGGATGAAATTGGACGCTTTACCTTGGCCGGTCCCCTATCAGGCGTTTAAAGGACAGCTGGATTTCCGGGGAAGAGAGGTGGAAGCTCTGGATCCGGCGGACATCGAACAACAGGCGCGGAGATTGACGCGGGAGGGTTCTTTGCCCTGCGCGGCGATTGTCGGTAAGTTTTCCCATCGCAATAACGCGCAGGAGCTGACCTTTGATCAGATTCTGCGAAAAAACGCGCCGGGTATCCAAACGACGTTAGGTCATCGTTGGGGCGGCGCTAATTTTTACCGGCGGGCCTTGACCGCTTATCTGAATATGGCCGGTCAGGAGCTGTTTGCCGCTTTCGCCTCCGAATTAACGCGGGCGATTCGGGAGAAGGGCTATGAAGCGCCTGTTTATGTGCTCAAGGCGGACGGCGGGGTGCTGCCGCTGGAGGAGGTTCGTCCGGTGGATACGATTTATTCAGGACCGGCGGCGAGTGTATTGGGCGCTTTAGCCCTGGCGGAAGAGACGGCGGATTCTTATCTGGTGATTGACGTTGGCGGAACGACGACGGATATGGGGCTCGTCCTCGGTCAGGTTCCCCTGTTGAGCGCCAAGGGAGCGAAAATCGGCGGCTTTTTAACCCAGATACGCTCGCTGGCTGTCCGTTCCCTGCCGCTGGGCGGCGATAGCGTGGTGGAATTGCGCCGGGGCGCGGTGGAGATACAGCCGTATCGGGAGGGAACGCCGTATTGTCTGGGCGGGCCGAAGCTCACCCCTACCGACGCGATGTGTTATTTACAGATCATTGATTTCGGCGACCCCAAGAAGGCGGAGGAAGCGTTGATGGAGCAGCTGCGGGCAGACGGCGGCGCGGCGGCGGAGGCGGAGGCGCGGGGGTTGGCTCAGGATATCCTGAAGGCGATGACGAAGAAAATTTTGGCGGCCATGACGGATCTGGAAAAGGAATGGCGTGAGGAACCGGCGTATAAGATATGGCAGGTGTTGCACCCTCAGAGGAGAGAGCAGTTTCCGATCTGGCTAAGCGGCGGGCCGGCGCCGGGTTTAGTTCGCGAACTCAGTGAACAGTCGCGGCGCGCCGTGAAAATCAGTCGGCAGGCGGGATTTGCCAACGCGGCAGGCGCGGCGCTGGCCAGACCGGCATTTTCCCGCACTTTGCATATGGATACCGTGGTGGGCCGCTACCGGATTGAAGAGACCGGGGAACAAGGGGCGTGGCAGGGTTCCAAGCGGGCGCGGGGGGAAGCTGAGCGGCTGATCGAAGAGATCATGAGGAAAGAGACGATCAAACGTGAGCTGGAGCCTGACGATTGGCAAAAAGACGAATTTGATTATTTCCCGGTGGTGGACGGTTATCGTATGGCGGGGCAGATTGTCCGCGGGTCTTGGTCTATGCCTTCGGGAATTATCGGGAGGGTCAAGCGATGAAGAAAACGGCGTTGATGTTTTTCCCCGCCTTTGACTGGTCTTTAGGAGAAACGCATCCTGAGCGGGAGGAGCGCCTGCTCTACACGCAGGAGCAGCTCTTTGAAGAGGGCGTGATGGATTTACCGCAAATCGTTCAATTAAACCCGACGGTGGCGCCCTTACAGGCGGTCTGCCGGGCGCAAGCCCTATTTCCCGGCCCGGAGGCTCATGATTTGGAGGCGCACCGGATTGCGGCGGGCAGCGCTTTGGTCATGGGAGACGCTTGGGCGAAAAAAGAGATTCACAACGGGTTTGCTCTCGTCCGGCCTCCCGGACATCATGCCGGCGCGGTGGTGAGGGGGAATCGCGGCTTTTGTACGCTCAACAACGAAGCCATTTTGATCAATCATCTGCGGAGTCGGTACGGATATCAGCGGATCGCGGTGATCGATACCGACGTTCATCATGGAGACGGGACGCAGAATATTTTTTATCATGATCCCCAGGTACTCTTTATCTCCTTACATCAGGACGGACGGACGCTCTATCCGGGCAGCGGTTTTGCGGAGGAAAAGGGAGGGCCGAACGCTTGGGGTCAGACCCTGAATATCCCCCTGCCGCCGGGAACCGGGGATGAAGGGTACCATTATATCCTGGAGAATTGGGTGTTGCCGAGGGTTCAGGCGTTCCAGCCGCAAGTGATCATTAATTCGGCGGGCCAGGATAATCATTACAGCGATCCTCTGGCGAGGATGAATGTAACGGCTCGCGGCTATGGAAAAATTACGGAATTGCTCCAGCCCCATATTGCGGTTTTGGAAGGGGGCTATTCGATTGAAAGCGCTCTGCCGTATGTGAATTTAGCGATTCTTTTGGCTTTGGCGGGTGAGGATTATTCGCAGGTGCGGGAACCCAAGGGGCCGCAAAGAGCGCCCGTGCAGTTTGAGGCCTTTAAAAGGTACTATCAGGAATTACGTTCGCAGGAAGAAAAAGCAAAGGCGAATTGGACAAAGCGCCGAGTCGCGTCCTTGCTGGATCAGGAATGGGTGAGCGACGCGTACTCCGTTTATTACGACACGGAAGGATTTCAGGAGGCCCGTCAGGAATATATCCGGCCTTGCGCGCATTGCGGCGGTACGGTGGTGATCATGAGCAAGCTGCCGCCGGATGAAACCGTTTCTACGCTCATCCGCATACCGTTTCAAGCCTGCGATCCCTGCGCTCAGACCGGACTGGAGCTCTGGCAGCTGCTGACGGAGAAGAGCGGGGCGAAGCATGGCAGTGAGGCGGTATTATTGCAAAATCAAAACAGCGACGAGATCCTGTTATGGCAAAGAGCTAAAGGAGTGACGAGGTTTTGACGCCGTCCATTCAGATTTTAGAGCCGCAGGTGGCCAATCAGATTGCCGCCGGTGAGACGATCGAAAGACCCGTTTCCGTCGTCAAAGAGCTGGTCGAAAACGCCTTGGACGCGGGGGCGAAACAGATTGATATTACGATTGAGGGCAGCGGGGTGGAATGTATCCGCGTGCGGGACGACGGCGGGGGTATCCGGGCGGAAGACCTGGAAATCAGCATTTTGCGTCACGCTACCAGTAAAATAAGAAAATTAGATGATCTGGAGGCGCTGTCTACCTTGGGCTTCCGCGGCGAAGCGCTGCCCAGTATCGCGTCGGTATCGCGGCTGGAGATCGTTTCCCGTGTCCGGGGGCTGGAGAGCGGCATGAACATACAAGTGGAAGGCGGGCGGCAAACAGGGACGTCCGTCGCGGGAAGCCCGGTGGGAACGACGGTGACGGTGCGGGATTTGTTTTATAATACACCGGCCCGCAGAAAGTTTTTGCGCTCTCAGAATACGGAATTTGGCCGAATCAGCGAATGGGTCGGCCGAGCCGCCCTGGCGCATCCGGAGGTGGCTTTTACGCTGGCTCATCCGAAACAAGTGGTTTTACAAACCTCCGGTCGCAATGATTTGCGGGAGACGATCGGTGCGGTGTTTGGCGCGGATATGGCTCGCAGGATGATCCCCCTGAAGGCGGTGGTGGAAAATTGGACCTTATCCGGCTATCTGAGCCCGCCGGACCTGTTGCGCTCTAACCGGCAAGGCGAGATCATCACGGTCAATGGCCGCAGCGTGCGCTCGTCCTGTATCAGTCAGGCGATCCTGGCGGGCTATCATACTCTAATTCCGATCAAATGCTATCCGTCGGTGATCCTGCACCTGCAAACGCCGCCGGGGGAATACGACGTCAACGTCCATCCGACAAAATTGGAAGTCCATTTTCACCGAGAAGCGGAAGTCGTTCAATTTATCAGCGCCCAGATTCATCAAGCTATCGTAAACGGCGGCAAAACAGCCGAGCGGGCAAGGGCGCAAAACGGGCAACCATTGCGGGAGCGGGGCGAGAGCGTACAGAGTAAGATCGTAGAGCGTAAAAACTCGTCGGTTCCGGACGGTTCGCCGTCAGCCCATCCCTCCGGGCCCTATGCCGCTCAGGGCAGTTTGTTCGGTGTGGTGAAAGAAGCTCCTGTCGGCGGTCTGGAGGGTCCGAGAGAGCAGGCGGAGGAGGGTGCAGGAGCAATGACGGATCCGGCGGCGCTGGTTCAGCCGCCGCGACGGGAAGCCTCCTATCTGGAAGATATCTGGCCTTTAGCGCAGGTACTACAAACGTATATTCTGGCCACGGACGGGAAAGAGCTGATGATCATCGATCAACACGCGGCGCATGAGAGAATCAATTATGAAGCGCTTTGGCGGCGGGCAAAGAATTCGCACGCTGTCAGCCAGGAATTGCTGGTTCCGGTATCGCTGGAGTTTACGATGCAGGAAGAACAGGTGGTTTTAGAGCATCTGGAAAGATTAACCGATATGGGGTTTATTCTGGAGCATTTTGGCTCGCGCAGCTATGTGCTGCGAGCGGTTCCTGTGGATACCGGAGCGATGCTACCGGAAGAGCTGCTGCATAAATTTATTGATACGATTTTAAGCGATCACACGCCGCCGGCCAAAGAAAAATTGCTGGAAGAATGGATTTATCTTCTGGCCTGCCACCAATCCATTCGGGCGAAGGAAACGCTGTCGCTGCTGGAAATGGAACAATTAATCGAGCAGCTGCGCCGGACGGAAAACCCGCTGTCCTGCCCCCACGGAAGGCCGGTCATGATTCGTTTGACCCGCTTGGAATTAGAGAAAAGGTTTCATCGGGTGTAAAGCATGATAAAGCGATGGATAGCGGCGGGAAGAGATGGGGAAATATATGACCGGGTCAGAATGAAACTCTCTCATTCTGACCCGGAGATCAGAGAAAAGGCGGCTTGGTTTAAGCGACAGCCGGGATGCGCGGAACTCTTTTCTGAATCGGAGCCGCAGGTTAAAGGGACGCCAACGCTGCATATCACCCGGCGGGAACCCTTTCTTTCCTGGAATGAAGAACGTTTACACTTTCATCCAAGTATGGCCTTGCTGCGGCTGATCAATATTTTTCGCGGGGAAGATGACCGCTTTCTTCACGCCGTCGGGCTAAAAAGAGGAGATCGTTTTCTGGATTTGACGCTGGGCTTAGGGACAGACGCCTTGATCGCCGCCTGGGCGGTGGGTGAGGAAGGAAGCGTCTTGGGCGTGGAGCGGTCAGCGGTGCTGGGCGCGCTCGTCCGTGACGGCTTGCTTCGTTTAAACGCCGCGGCGCTCCCGCCCCTGAAGAATGAGCTCAAATTCCAGGCTTGGGCGGCTTTAAAGGATGTTTCCAGCCGTATTCAAGTGGTTTGGGCGGAGCATTTAAGCTATTTGTCCGCTCTGCCGTCTGCGAGTGCCGATGTCGTCTATTTTGATCCGATGTTTCGCCATACCCGGCGGGAATCTTCGTCGCTGCGGCCCTTGCGTGATTGGGCGGATCCGCGGGAGCTGCTTCCTGAAGCCGTGCGGCAGGCTTGCCGGGTCGCCCGCCGCCGGGTAGTGCTGAAGGAACGAAAGGACAGCGCTCAATTCTCACGCTTAGGATTTGTAGTCTGTCCCGGTGGTAAGTATAGTCCGGTGGATTTTGGCGTGATTGAGGTGATCGCTTGTCGGCGCTCGTAATTATTGTGGGGCCTACCGGGGTGGGAAAATCAGCGGCGGCCTTGTCTTTGGCGCCGTTGATCCGGGGAGAAATTATTTCCGGAGACTCGGTACAGGTCTACCGCTACCTGGATATTGGCTCGGCGAAGCCGCGCCCGGAAGAACGCCGCCTGGTGCGGCATCATTTAATTGATTGCCTGGAACCGGATGAACCATTCACCGCCGTCCAGTTTCAAACGGAGGCGAAGCGTTTAATCCGGGAGATTCAGCAACGCGGCAGAATTCCCATCGTCGTCGGCGGCACCGGGCTGTATGTGCGGACGTTAACCGATCCGTTCAGCTTTGCTCCCCCCGGTTCAGAAGAAATTCGGCGGCAATGGCGGGATTATGGCCAACGGCATGGGGCGGCGGCCTTACACCGCGCGCTGGCGGAGCGGGATCCGGAGAGCGCCCACCGCCTCCATCCGAATGACGGCTTTAGAATCATTCGGGCTTTAGAGATTTTTGAACTCACCGGCAAGCCGCTGACGCAAGAAAGAGAATTTAATGAAAAGGCATACGCGCCCTTGCCCGAACGTATAATTTATATAGGACTGACGATGGATCGGGCCGGACTTTACCGGAAAATCGATGCGCGTTGCGAACAGATGATCCGGCGGGGTTTGCTGACGGAAACGCTGGACATCATCCGGGCCGGTTTTCATCGGAATCTAAAGCCGCTGAAAAGCATCGGCTACCGTCACGCGGTGTGGCAATTGTTGGGTAAGGTAACTGCCGAAGAAATGCTCCGTTTGATGCAACGCGACAGCCGCCGCTACGCTAAACGGCAGCTCACCTGGTTTCAGAGGGATCCGAGAGTGCGGTGGTTCGACAGGAGTCAGGCAAGCCTGACGGAGGTTCAGGAGTATGTTCTGGAAAAATTGAGACGCCAATGACCTTGAACCGACTTGCAGTGCCAAACAAACTCGTGTAGAATATGAAAAGTAGAATTGGATGGAGATGGAGGGAATAAAATGAATAAATCTGCCATCAACTTGCAGGATACCTTTTTGAATCAGGTACGCAAGGAGAACTTACCGGTAACTATTTATCTGGTCAATGGCTTTCAATTAAAAGGGATTGTCAAAGGATTTGATAATTTTACGGTTTTGGTGGAATTTGAAGGTAAACAGCAGATGGTATATAAACACGCGATATCGACCATCATGCCTTTGCGCTCTATGAATCTGGCCGCGGTGATGAATCCGAGTGAGGATAAAGGAAAAGCGGAGTAACGGAAAGAGGAAGAGCCGTGTGT
Source organism: Peptococcaceae bacterium (assembly GCA_031289815.1). Lineage (GTDB taxonomy): Bacteria > Bacillota > Desulfitobacteriia > Desulfitobacteriales > Desulfitobacteriaceae > JAITOS01. The sequence continues at coordinate 9,554 of JAITOS010000019.1, forward strand.
TGGAAAATCATCAACACCGGCTAACTCTAAAGTTTTCAGGCAGTAATGGATGTGAGTCTTAAGGAGCAAAGGATCAAGGAACGGAGATGTATCTGCGCCTTGATTCTTCGTTTTTGCTATTGCGCGTGGAGGCTGAGAAATAGTCAATGAGGAAGGAAAGCAAGAATGGAAGCAGTGAACATAAGGAATGTAGCGATTATCGCGCATGTTGATCATGGAAAAACGACTCTGGTGGACGTCATGTTGAAACAAAGCGGAACTTTTCGGGCGAATCAGCAAGTCAGGGAGCGGGTCATGGATTCCAATGATCTCGAAAGAGAAAGAGGCATCACGATCTTGTCCAAGAACACGGCGGTACGCTGGCAGGACGTCAAGATCAATATTGTAGATACGCCCGGGCACGCGGATTTTGGCGGCGAAGTGGAACGCGTTTTGAAAATGGTAAACGGCGTGGTACTGATCGTCGATGCCTTTGAAGGGCCGATGCCGCAGACGCGCTTTGTTTTACGCAAGGCTTTGGAGCTGAAGCTCATCCCCATCGTGGTGATCAATAAAATGGACCGCCAGGACGCGCGCCCGCAGGAAGTCGTAGACGAGGTGCTGGACTTATTTATTGAACTGGGCGCGGACGAGTCGCAGCTGGATTTTCCGGTGGTCTATACCTCGGCCCGCCAAGGCAGCGCCGGTCTGGAGCCGGATCAATTAACGCCGACGCTGGAACCGTTGTTTACCACCATTTTGTCCAGCATACCCGCGCCGGTGGTGGATATCGAAGCGCCGTTGCAGCTATTGGTTACGACCTTGGATTACGATGATTATGTGGGGAAAATCGTTATCGGTCGCTTAATTCGGGGCAAGATTCATTATGGAGAGACCGTGACCTTAGTCAAGCGGGATCAAAGCCTGGAAAAGGTTAAAATCGGCAAGCTCTATGTCTTTGAAGGCTTGAACCGGGTAGAGGTACAGGAAGCGGAGGCAGGGGAAATCATCGCGCTGACCGGTCTGAGCAGCGCCAATATCGGCGAGACGGTGGCTTGCGCCCTGGAGCCGGAAGCCTTGCCGATGATCGAAGTGGACGAACCGACGCTGGCGATGAACTTCATGGTCAACGACAGTCCTTTCGCCGGTTTAGAAGGGGAATTTGTCACCTCGCGCAAATTGCGTGAACGGCTCTTTAAGGAGATGGAAACCAATGTCAGTCTGAAAGTAGAAGAAAAAGAGACGACGGAAGCCTTTCGCGTATCCGGACGCGGCGAATTACATCTTTCGATTCTGATCGAAAATATGAGAAGGGAAGGCTACGAATTACAGGTATCAAAGCCGGAAGCCATTTATAAAAATATCGACGGCGTCAGAAACGAGCCGATTGAACGCCTGATTTGCGATCTGCCGGAGATCTATTTCGGCGCGGTGATGGAATTGCTGGGCAAACGAAAAGCGGAAATGGTCAATATGCTCAATTTATCCCCCACCCAGCTGCGCGTGGAATTTAAAATCCCGGCGCGCGGCTTGATCGGTTTTCGCGGCGAATTTTTGACGGAAACCCACGGAGAAGGCTTAATGAGCCATGTTTTTCATGGTTACGAGCCTTATAAGGGCGATATTCCCCGCCGCAACCGGGGGGTTTTAATCGCCTTTGAAACAGGGGAAACCACCACCTACGGGCTTTATGCGGCGCAGGAAAGAGGAAGTTTATTTATCGAAGCGGGCATCAGGATTTATGAAGGAATGATCGTGGGAGAGAATAGCCGCGATCAGGACATTGAGATCAATGTAGCGAAGAAAAAACACGTGACCAATATCCGCTCCAGCAATGCCGAGGAGGCGCTGCGGCTGGAAAAACCGCGTCTGTTTTCCCTCGAACAATCGTTGGAGTTTATTGAAGATGACGAGCTGGTAGAGATTACGCCCAAGAATATCCGCTTGCGTAAAAAATATCTGGATCGAGACGCCCGTGTCCGTTATGTTAAAAGTTTGGCGGCGAAATAAAAAAACAGGACGCCTTTGATCGTCATTCGCTTATCGTTCATGAAGATGGAGGTAGCCGGGTATGCCGATATATGTGAAGTTCCGACCGGAAGAAAAGATGCCGCCGCTGGTGAGAATGCCGCAAAACGCTGAAAATACGGCTAAAATGAGGGTATTTCCTGATTTAAATCAGCCAGGGGCCGGTTCGATACGCAAGCAAGAAGGGGCGGGGACAGAAAAAGACCGCCTGGCTGAAATTATCGCGGAATTAGATCATTTAGTGGGGCTTACCTTTGTGAAAAAATTGATCCACGAGCTGCAAGCGTATGTGGAAATACAGCGAAGAAGAGAAAAGGAAAAACTGATCGCCGATCCCTTAGTGCTGCATATGATTTTTCGCGGGAATCCCGGGACAGGAAAGACGACGGTAGCGCGGTTGATCAGCCGCCTTTTCAAAGAACTGGGCTTCCTGCAAAAAGGGCACGTCATAGAATGCGAGCGGGCGGATCTGGTGGGGGAATATATTGGTCACACGGCGCAGAAGACGCGGGAGCAGATTAAGAAAGCCCTGGGCGGGGTATTATTCATAGATGAAGCCTATTCGCTGGCGCGCGGCGGCGGCAAGGATTTTGGCAAAGAGGCAATCGATGTGCTTGTGAAAGCGATGGAAGATAACAAAGAAAACCTGATCTTGATTCTGGCGGGATATCGCCAGGAAATGGAATGTTTTTTACAGACTAATCCGGGTTTGCGTTCCCGTTTTCCCATTCATATCGATTTTCCTGATTATACGCTGGACGAATTGGTTGCCATCAGTGAATTGTTCTTAAAGAAAAGACAATATGAGTTATCGGCTGAGGCTAAACGTATCTTGCGGGAACATTTAGCGCAGGGGACGCCGCTGCACTCCTATGCCGGTAACGCGCGCATGATCCGGAATATGATCGAGCTGACCATCCGCAAGCAAGCGGTTCGCCTATACCGGCGTTCTTATACCTCCAAGGAAGAATTAATGAAAATTATGCCGATCGATTTAACTTGGGAATGAAACCAGTGGAAGTCAGGCAGGGGGTCAAGCAAGTTGTATGTAACAGAATGGCCGGACGTCATACGGGAGGCGGCGCGTGAAGCGGAGGGCGTCTTGCGGGCGATGGAAGATGAGCTGCGGCAGCGTTCCGATCTCAATCATCAAAAAGTATTGGCCGCCTTTCAAAGGGAGCAAGTCGCCGCCTATCATTTTCATGGGACGACGGGATATGGCTTGGGCGACGCCGGCAGAACCGTATTAGACCGGGTGACGGCCCGGATTTTAGGAACGGAAGCGGCGATCGTGCGGAGTCAATTTGTATCGGGAACGCACGCGATAGCGGCTGCTCTATTTGGGATTTTACGTCCGGGAGATCATTTTTTGGCGGCGACGGGAGCTCCCTATGATACCTTAGAAGAGGTCATTGGGATACGCGGCCAGGGGCTGGGCAGTCTGCGGGATTTTGGCGTCGCCTTTGACGCTGTCCCGCTTCGGGAAAACGGCGCGATTCACTACGAACTGCTCGATCGGGCCATCAGAAAAAATACAAGAATGATTTTCCTTCAACGATCCTGCGGCTATACCTGGCGGCCTTCCCTCTCGATTCGCCAGATCGGGGAACTGGTACGGCACATAAAAAATAAATTCTCTGATCGCTGTATCTTTGTCGATAATTGTTATGGGGAACTCGTGGAGACCCTGGAACCGGGGGATGTAGGGGTGGACCTTGTGGCCGGTTCGCTGATTAAGAACCTCGGCGGCGGTCTGGCGCCGACCGGCGCTTATGTCGCCGGTAAGGCCGATTTGGTGGAGAAAGCGGCGGCCCGCTTAACCGCGCCGGGGATTGGCGGCAATGTAGGCGCCACCTTAGATTCGCTGCGCCTGTATTTTCAGGGTTTGTTTCAGAGTCCGCTGACCGTCGCGGAAGCCCTCAAGGGAGCGGTTTTTGCCGCGGCTTTTTGGCAGGCGCTGGGCTATGAAGTCCATCCGGAACCCACGGCGGCGAGAACGGACCTCATTCAGGCGATCAAACTCGGCAATCGTGAAAGGATGATCGCTTTTTGCCAGGGGATACAAAAAGGAAGTCCGGTGGATTCCTATGTATCTCCGGAACCGTCAGGGATGCCTGGGTACGGCGATGAAGTCATCATGGCGGGCGGGACGTTTATCCAGGGAGCGACCAGCGAATTTTCAGCGGACGGCCCCTTGCGGGAACCCTACGCGGTTTACCAGCAAGGAGGAATTTCCTACCCCTATATCCGGATAGGAAACATTTTGGCGGCGGTCAACCTGTATGAAAAAGGCTTGCTCAAATAATTCCGGAGGAGTGAGAACATGAAGACAAGCGAAAAAGGTTTCAAGCGAATGCTGATCGAGATGGTTGAGGTCATCGTGATCGCCTTTGCTCTTTCGTGGCTGATTCGGAGCTTTGTCATTGAAGCGCGTATCGTGCCGACCGGCTCGATGTTAGATACCATACAACTGGACGACCGGGTGATGATCGATAAATTCTTCTTTAAACATTTCCACTCCTTCCAAACAGGGGATATCATCGTTTTTAAACCGCCTTCCAGCGCTCACGCCACGGAAGATTTCATCAAAAGAGTGATTGGGCTGCCTGGTGATAAAGTCGAAATACTCAATCAAAAGACTTATGTGAACGACCGCGTAATCAGCGAAGCCTATGTGAATGATCCGGCGAAGTCTGACTTTGGGCCGATCACCGTACCGGCGGATTCGCTGTTTGTCATGGG
>JAITOS010000020.1 GCA_031289815.1 Peptococcaceae bacterium
ACGCTGGCCGGTTATGAGGAAGATTCCAGGGCGAGCGTGCGCCGCTTGGCGGCAAGCTACCGGCAGCGCGCCGCCAGACGGGCAAAGGAGCAGGCGCGGATCGAGCGGCTCTTGGTCGAGGAAAAAAAACTCTGGCGGCAGGGCGTGCAATGGATCGCGGGGATCGACGAAGCCGGCAGAGGGCCGTTGGCAGGGCCGGTATACGCCGCCGCTTGCGTGTTGCCGGAAAAGTTTGCGCTACCGGGCTTGAATGATTCCAAAAAACTCAGTGAAAGCCGCCGGGAACAATTATTTCGGGAGATTCAAGAGCAGGCGTTGTTCTACAGCGTCAGCAGCGCGGACGCGGCGGAAATCGATCGGCTGAACATCCTAGAGGCGTCTAAACTGGCGATGCAAAGAGCGGTGGCGGCCTTAGCGGTTGCGCCCCAGTATCTCCTGATAGACGCGGTGTCTTTGTCGGCGATCAATATTCCGCAATTGGCCCTGATCGGCGGCGATGGTTTAAGCGCCAGCATTGCGGCCGCCTCGATTTTGGCCAAGGTGAGCCGGGATCGTTTTATGCACGAGCTTCATCAACAGTATCCGGCGTATGGCTTCGATAAACATAAAGGTTATCCGACCCTGGAACATCGGCAAGCATTGGCGCGGCTAGGGGTGTGTCCCTTTCACCGGCGGACGTATGCCCCGGTGCGGGAGATATTATCGGGCGGAAAGTAGTACATATGGAAAACGAGGGGCCGAGCAAAGGCCAAAACAGGAAAATCCTTTTGGGCAGAGCCGGAGAAGATTACGCGGCGCAATTAGTGGCGCGCTCCGGCCTGAAAATTATTGAAAGAAATTATCGCTGTCCCCGCGGGGAGATGGATCTGATCGCTTTAGACAAGGAGCGGACGCTGGTCTTCGTCGAGGTGCGGACGAGAAGCTCCGGACGCGCCGGGTGGGGCGAAGAAAGCGTGACCGCGGCGAAGATGAAAAGAATGCGGCTGATCGCGAACTATTATCTGCTCGACCGGGGCTACCGGGATTGGCCGCCGCTCAGATTTGATCTCGTCGCTTTGCGCTGGCGGGAGCAGGGAGAACCGGAGAGCCGCTGGCTTCAGGCGATTTTCTGACGTTTATGAGGGCTCCGCGAGGTATACGAGAAATTAGTATCAGGTGATAATTCCTCCCATTGCCTTGGGATAGCCGCAGGGAAGGAGATGTATCTTCTTCTTTCTTCGGAGTCGCCGCAGGGCGGACGGTTCCGCTTCTCGTCCCGCTGCGCCTTCCTGGCGCAAAGGGACGCGCTCGGCGTCCATGCCTCGCTTGTCGCGGAACCATCCGCCCTGCGGCTGTCTTTGGGGTCTTTTTTTGTTCATTGGGAGAGAAGGGGTAATTACCGCCGGTTACCCTTTTTGGTGCAGTAATATACCGGTCAAATTGGCCGATATATTGCTGCACCAAAAAAGAAGCCATTACCGGCAGGCATTCTCGTCGGCAATGGCACACATTTAAGATACGGCAGAGGGGATAGGGTCACGCGTCGCCTTCAGGATAAGGGACGGGGCTTAGCTGAATTCACTCAAAATAGCGACTTCCAGCGGTTTTGAAGATAATTCGCCGATCTGGGGAATGATTCTCTGAAAATGTTCGGACTTCATATGGGTATCAAGCGCCTCCTGGCTGGCCCATTCCTCCGTGAATACATATTCCGCAGGCGCTTGAGAGTCGATGAAGAGACGATATTCGATACAGCCGGACTCTTTGCGGGTAGCGTCGATGAGTTCGCGAAATAATGGCGCGGCGGCGCTGATGTTTTCAGATTTGATAAAATTTTTGGCGATGACCCTGATCAATGGAAACCCCTCCCCGTTTAATTTCATCCGTACAAATAGTATCATACAGCTAAAAACAAAGCAATCATAATTGTACAAATCTTCGCTTGATTGAGGAAAATAAACATAAAATCATTGTCAGAATTACAAAGCAATTATATAATAATTCTAATGTCTAATTATTTTAACGTGAATCATTCCCTTGAACCGCTGGGGTCCATCGTTTGGCGAAAGATGAAAACTCTGTTGTTCTGAAGTTATGAGGGAGCGCTTATTCAGTCATCGTAGAAAGGACGGAGTTCATTGAGGATTACAGGTTTTGACAGAGCCTTGCTGCAATTAAAGACGATGACGGTGGAACTGGCCGTCGCGGTTCAGGATTTACTGAATAAGTCCATCGATTCTATTGAAAACCTGGGCAGCCACGAGAATTGGCGTTTCACGGATCATGCGATTGAGGAGAAAAAAAGCCAGATGATCAATCGCATTTACGAAATGATGAGCTTACGCCAATTGAGCGATCAGGATGTGCAGTGGCTGATGAATTATCAGCGTATCGCCCATGAATTGGAAAGAATATCCGGTTACGCCTGCGATCTGGCGGAAATCAGCGATTATTTACCGACGCGCAGCTGGCCGGCGGCGATTCGGGCGATGATGCAAGCGCTGACAGCGATGTTGGCGGATGTGGTGGCGGTGATCAAAGAGGACCAGGAAGCGGTTCATGATATGGCCGAACGGGATGATCAGCTGGACCAAGCGCTGATCCGTATGTTAAGGTCATCCAGGGGGGATGACGACCCGGCGCTGCGGAATGATCAGTATGCGGGTTCGGATGATATGGCCCTATCTTTGGTGTTGGCGTTTACGATGGAGCGGGCAGGGGACCATGTGGTGAATATCGCGGAGGCGCTGGTCAGGCTTGAAGGATCTTCGTTAGGGTAAGGTTTTTGGACTGGAGTGAACAATATCGGTATGATCATGAACGTACTCATATTTTTAGGCGGACTGGGCCTTTTTCTTTATGGCGTAAGGGTCACGTCCACCGGCTTGCAGAATTTTGCGGCGCAAAAACTGCGGAGCGTCTTGCAATCGATTACGAAACGCACGATTGTAGCGGTATTTTTTGGTATGTTAATGACGGTGGCTTTTCAGAGCAGTGCGGCGACGACGGTTTTGGCGGTGGAATTCGTTAATACGGGAATGCTCAGCTTGGCTCAAGCCCTGGGGATCGTTCTGGGTTCGGCGCTGGGAACCTCGATCACGATTCAGCTGCTGGCTTTTCAGATGCTGCCGATTGCCTTGGGAATTCTGTTTGTGGGCTACATGATGTTTCTGGCGGCCAAGACGCAGCGGTTAAAGCATTTGGGCAACGGCTTCATCGGCTTTGGTCTCATCTTTGTCGGTATGTCTTGTATGGCGACCGCCTCCGAGCCGCTCAGCAAGATCCCGGAGGTGTACTACTTTCTGGGCAATTTAGGGAAATATCCGGTGCTGTCCGTGTTGGTGGGGATCCTGATGACGGCGGTGATTCAGAGCAGTCCGGCCATGTTTGCGATTATGATGACCCTGGCCGCCAGTCAGGTACTGACCCTGGAAGCGATTATTCCCCTGGTGCTGGGGGCGCATACGGGAGGAACCGTGACGACTCTGTTTTCCGGGATTACCGCGCCCAAGATGGACGCCCGGCGGACGGCGATCGCCAATACGGGGACTAAAGTGCTGGGGACGATCCTGATCTGGCCGTTTTTAAGCCAATTTACCCATCTGGTCGCCTGGACGACCTCGGACGTGCAGCGGCAGGTCGCCAACGCCCACTTGTTGTTTTCCCTGCTGATGGTGGTCGTTTTTCTGCCGTTTAATTCGTTGTTCGCAAAAATGCTGGTGAAGATTTTTCCGGACCGGATCAAGCGGGAAGACGTGCTGGTTTTCCAATATATCGATACGGCCTCGCTCAAGGTTCCGGCGGTGGGGCTGAAACAGGTGCGGCAGGAAACCGTGGCTTTGGGGAAGTTTATTCTGAAAGAAATGGTAGAAAGCCTGCCGCTGGCGACGACCTCCGCCAAACAGGCGGAGCTGTTTCATCTCGAACGCAAGGAAGAAAGCGTCGATTGGTATTATAAGCATATCACCGAGTTCACGGTGGAATTAAATAAACAGGGACTGACGGAAGAACAGTTAGAAGAGAGCATCCATACCCAGTTCGTGTTGAAGGAGCTGGAATGTATCGCGGATAATATCGAGCAGATGAACGAGCTGGCGCAGAAGCTGGAGCATCGGCTGGATTGGAACAATGTGAAGGATATTTATGAAAAAGTTCGGGAACGCTTCGAGTTGATGCTGCAATCGCTGGAGCGCTGGGATGAAGAGCTGGCCGGCCGGGTGATCAGAGAACATCCGGAAATTGTGCGCTTGAAACAATCGCTGCAATTCAATATTTACGCCATGGTATTCAGCAGGAAGGAGGAAGAGGAAAACGCCAATGGCTATAATGAGTATAATGAAGAACAGGATCGGCACTCGCGGGTGATCGATATGATTGTTCTCTTTCACAGTATTGATGAACATATGGTCAATATTGCCCAGGTGATTATGGGAATTGTATAATAGAGACGGATGAAAGCTGATAAAAATAAGGAGTGTAGGAGTTGAGCGGATTGCGTGTGACGATGGAGCAGATCGTGGCGCTGGCCAAGAGACGGGGAATCATCTTTCCCGGCTCGGAGATTTATGGCGGGCTGGCGAATACCTGGGATTACGGGCCTTTGGGCGTGGAACTGAAAAACAATGTGAAAAAAGCCTGGTGGAAGAAATTTATTCAGGAATCCCCTTATAACGTGGGCTTGGATTCCTCAATACTGATGAATCCGCAGACCTGGGTGGCCTCCGGCCATGTGGGCAACTTTAATGACCCCATGATCGACTGTAAGAAGTGCAAAGTCCGGCACCGGGCGGATAAGCTTATTGAAGAGACGCTGGCCGCCAGCGGCAAAACGGCGGTCGTCGAGGGGATTTCGCTGACGCGTATGGCGGAGATCATCAAGGAAGAGGGGATCGCCTGCCCGGATTGCGGCGGTGCGGATTTTACCGATGTGCGGCAGTTCAACCTGATGTTCAAGACCTTTCAGGGCGTGACGGAAGCGAGCGGCAATCAGATCTATTTACGGCCGGAGACGGCGCAGGGGATTTTTGTGAACTTTAAGAATGTCGTCCAGACCATGCGTAAAAAGGTCCCGTTCGGTATCGGGCAGATCGGGAAGAGCTTCCGCAATGAGATTACCCCCGGAAACTTCACCTTCCGCACGCGTGAATTCGAGCAAATGGAGCTGGAATTTTTCTGCAAGCCCGGCGAGGATCTGCAATGGTTTGATTACTGGCGGCAATTTTGCCATCAATGGCTGCTTTCGCTGGGGATGAAGCCGGAGCATATTCGTTTGCGCGACCACGCGGCGGAGGAATTATCCCATTACAGCAACGCTACCACGGATTTTGAATACCAATTTCCCTTTGGCTGGGGCGAATTATGGGGTATCGCCGACCGGACGGATTTTGATCTGAAGCAGCACATGGAACATTCGGGCGAGGATTTTGTCTATTTTGAACAGGAGAGCGGCGAACGCTATGTACCTTATTGCATAGAGCCTTCCCTGGGAGCGGATCGGGTGACGCTGGCCTTCCTGATCGACGCTTGTGAGGATGAACTGTTAGAGGACGGGGACCATCGGCTGGTATTGCGTTTGCATCCGGCGTTGTCTCCCTATAAAGCGGCGGTTTTTCCCTTGTCCAAGAAGCTGGGCGAAGGGGCTCACCGCGTGTATGAGGAATTGAGCCAATACTTTATGATCGATTACGACGAAGCCGGTTCGATTGGCAAACGCTATCGCCGTCATGATGAGATCGGGACGCCGTTCTGCGTCACCTATGATTTCGAGTCGGAGACCGACCGGCAGGTCACGGTGCGCGACCGCGATTCGATGGAGCAAAAGCGGATGGCGATCAGCGAGGTCAGAGCCTTTTTGGAAGATAAGATTCGCTTTTGAGACGGCAGCTTTTGAGGCGGCAAAGGGACAGGCTGCGGGGCGGCGCTGTCCTTGTGAATAAAAAACCACGACTGCTGGCGAGACGTTTGCCGGTAGTCGTGGTTTTGGTTTGCGTACAGGCAGGGGGTACCGATTACGATTGGATTTTTTTGCCCAGAGGGGCGAGGTAGATGACGAATTGGTCGCTGCTGAGGTTCAGAGCCTGATCGATCAAGTCGTCGTCAAAAGCATTGACGGCGCAGACGCCGCACTGGATGGATTCAGCGGCCAGATAAAGGTTCTGACAGACGTGTCCGGCGTCGAGGAACAGATAGCGGAGCCCGCGGGTTTGGAATTTCCAGGTCAGGCGATAGGGGACGGCCACCCAAAGGAAGGTCACGGCGCTGGTTTTGATGAACTGGTTATAGGTGCCTGCCTGGATGATTTGATCCGCTATGGCCGGACTGTTATCGCTCAGCGCCAAGGAATGACTCAACGCAAGATAACGGTATAAGCCGGGTTCCAGACCGGTAACCCGATTCACTAACAGGTAGGTCTCAAAGGCGTGACTGGAACCGGCGGAGGGAACGTTGCGGAAGGTCGTTTTGTCGGGAAGGATCTTTTTGATCCCTTGCGTACACCATAAAAGATAGGTGAGTTCTTCCAGGGTCAGCGGCTGATCGGAATATTCCCGGATGCTGGAGCGGTGTTCAATCGCGGAGCGGACGTCCATAGACCGTCCTAAATCCAGCGTTTCCGGCGATGGCAACGGAACAGCCGCTTGGAGACCGATGGCTTCTTCTAAAGGGGGTTGGGGCAGGCCTTTTTTATGGGCGCTGATTTCTAAATTCTTCGTTTTTGTTTGTTCCAGAAATTCTTTGTCGATCGAATCCATTGAAACATTCCTCCCTCAGTCATGATGATGGCGAGAGTGACCCGTCGCATGTGGGTGAGGATGAGAAGGAGAAGTCGGCCGCAGTTCGCCGTGTTCGTGCGCTGTATTCAGCAGATGGGCCAGACAATGTTCTTTATCGGGATGAAGCTCCAGCCAGCCGTCATTGGCGTCCGGCTTGCTGTCCAGGGATAAACTATAGGGTTTAATATCTAACAGGGGGGTGCCGTTAAAAGCGTCAATGCCGGAAATGATGATATCCGAACCCTCGATCGCTTTGATCTCAACGATACTTAAACCGATGGGATTGGGGCGCTGGGGGGAACGGCTGGCAAACAGGCCGACTTCATAGCCGCCCGCCCACGGCGGCGTGACCAGCAGATCCGCCGGCGGGGATATTATTTTATCCATGAAGTATACAACATAGATGTAGCGGTACGCGTCCAACTGGCGAAGGCCCGGCAGATATTCTTTGCCGAGCGTGATCCAGAATTCCCCGGCAGCGTGAGGCTGCGGTTGAAAGGGGGCGTGCAGCGAGGTATAGGGCGTATGGATGGTTCCGATCGGAGAGAAGCTGATCATAGGCATACGTTTCCTTTCTGTGGAATTTCAGGAGACGGTTTGATGGTTGTTTGCGGGAGACGAAAGGATAATGCGGTGATTCAGAAGCGAGACGTTCTGAATATGGGCTTTGATGAATTTTTGCCGACCGAAAATATCGATCAGCTTTAAACCGTCGTCAAAGGGTTCAATGCTATCGACGGATTCCATGAATAAGACTTCCTGATCCGTTTCTTTTACATAGGCGTTGGCTTCGCACATGGGCAGGCGCTCCTTTCCTGAATGGCAATGTTGAGGCTCCGCTAAAGGTGAAAGACGGCAAGAGTTTTCTGTTTGGGCAGAAGTATGCGCGTCTGATAAAGAACGAAAAAACTAACCTTATTATAGCACGCTCTTTGGCGGTTGTCATGAGGGGTTGTCATGAGGGGTTGTCATGAGGGGTTGTCATGAGGGGTTGTCATGAGGGGTTGTCATGAGGGGTTGTCATGAGGGGTTGTTATGAGGGGTTGTCATGAGGCGGTTGTCATAAGGCGGTTGTCATGAGGCGGTTGTTATGATAGGAGAGCGGTAGAATATCCGGGGACCGGTCAGATGGTCAGATAGTGGGATGTGCGGAATGGGCGGTACTGGAGAGCCGTTGAGCGGCGGGGCGCTGCCGGTTCACGGCGGCCCGGGCCTGCTTGCGTCTCCCCGCCGCTGGCGTTCCAAAACCTCTGGGCTTTGCTGCAAGTGAACCGGTTGGAACGCCGGACGCGGCGGGAAGCCGCTCGCTGACGGCCCTCTGGCCGAACGTGAACCGGCAGCGCCCCGCCGCTCAACTTCTTGCGGGTTGGGAAAATAAAACTCGCGCGAAGAATGAAGTGGAACACTCGCGAGGACAACCCTCTCGATACCTGTCCTTCTCTTTGTGTTCCTGTTCATGAGCTGGGAAGACAATTATCATATACGCTGCCCCCAAAGAGCTGAGACGGTGCAATGGCTCAGGAACGAAACTAATTCTGTTAGTTTATAACTAATGTGATTAGTTTCGGTTCCAATATCCTGCTGTATGCCACTGCGCGACCGCGACAACCCTGAAAAAGTCACACACGCAAAGCCTGTGAGCGGGGTTTTGAGACAAAATAATATTTGTAAGCCTTTTCAGCGTTGGCTTTCACCGTTTGCCTGTGGTATAGTGATCATATTCGTTGAAAATGGATGGGATGGAGGATGAGGATCATGAAGAAAGGTTTAGTTTTGGTACTGGGCTTGGTCTGTTTAGCGCTCATGCTGCGAACCTCGGCGAATGCCTTTGAAAAGC
>JAITOS010000029.1 GCA_031289815.1 Peptococcaceae bacterium
CTTTCCTAAAGCGCGCTCTCGTCCTTCCTCTCCCGCAAGAACGCTTTGGCCTGAACAACGTCCCGCTCCAATTGACGTTTAAGCTCTGCCGGCGTTGAAAACTTCATCTCGTCTCTCAATCTGGTCAGCAGACACACCCGCAGCCGTTTTCCATATACATCTTCCTCAAAATCAAAGAAATGAATCTCGACCGTCGTCTTATGCTCGCTGTGAAAGGTCGGCTTCCTCCCGATATTCATCATCCCATACCGTAGGACGCCGTCTATTTGGCCGCCGATCACATACACCCCGCGCCGGGGAATCAGTACGGCTTCCGCCAGCGACAAATTGGCCGTCGGATAGCCTAAAACGCGTCCCCGCTGTTCCCCTTGAACGACGACGCCGCTCATACCGGGATAGCGTCCCAGCAGCTCGGCCGCGTTCGCAATATCGCCACGCGACAAGGCTTCCCGGATATTGCTGGATGAAATCAGTTTTCCCTGCAAGGTTTGCGCCTGAATCACCGTGACGCCCAAACCATATTCCTCGCCAAAGCGCTGTAAATCGGCGGGCGTTCCCTTCCCTTTCGCGCCAAAGGTATAATTGAATCCCACGATCAAATGCGCGGCGTTCAATTTCAAAACGATATTTTCCATAAACTCTCGCGGGCTTACCCGCGCCATATCCGGCGTAAAGGGCAAAATACAGACGGAATCGACGCCCAATTCCGCGAATAACTCTATCCGTTCATCCAGAGTCGTGATCATCCGGAAACTCTTTTCCGCCAATAAAATCTGAAGCGGGTGCGGGTCAAATAGCAGTACGCTGCACTTGATTCCGCTTTTGCCCGCTTCTTTCAAGGCGGCGTTCAGCAATTGCTGATGTCCCCTATGGACTCCGTCAAAATTCCCCAGAGCCAGAACGCGCGGTTCAGCATTTTCAGGTATTCCTCTATCTACCTGCACTGTCCGTCCTCCTACATCTTCTTGATCACTTTATGCGGATATAATTGCTGTTGCCGCCAGATCCCGATTCCCAATAATTCATCCTCGTGTCTCACCTGAACATGCGCTGCCGCCGCTGGTTCAGGTGCGTTGAAATACTCTGATTTTGTAGCCAAACCGCGGCAAAAGGCCTGAACCCGCGAGGCGGGTAACTGCACTACCGGCAGATCCAGGCCTTTTTCCGCGCCTAACAAAAAGGATCGGTCGCCTTGCCCAACCGCGCTTTTTATTTCTTCTAACGTCCAGCTTTCTTCCAGCTTAAACGGGCCTGACCGCCAGCGCACCAAGTAGGACATATACGCGCCGCACCCCAATCGTTGGCCGATATCATGACAAATCGTCCGGATATACGTTCCTTTGGAACATTCAATGTCCATCATGGCTCGGGGAAAGTCTTCAGCCAGCCATTTTTTTAAGACGATGCTGTAAATGTGCGCCGAACGGACTTTTCGCTCGACCTCCACCCCGGCCCGCGCATACTCGTACAGATGTTTTCCGTCCTTGCGAACAGCGGAAAACATGGGCGGCAGCTGTTCGATCCCGCCGGTAAACTCCGGGAGAACCGCTTGCACATCCTCTTCTTTAAGATTCGGCTGAACGCTTTGCAGCGTCTCTCCATAACCGTCCTGGGTAGTCGTACAAATTCCCAAGGTCATTTCCGCCCGATAGCCTTTTCCCTGGTTGGTCAGGTATTCCGCCAGACGCGTAGCCTGACCCAGACAAACCGGCAACACCCCGGCGACTCCCGGATCCAGCGTTCCTGTATGGCCGATTTTTTTCAGCTTCAGCTCACGGCGCAGCCAATACACGACGTCCGCTGAGGTCATCCCCGGCGGCTTTAACACATTAATGAATCCGTCCACGCCAGAGAACCTTCCTTAACGCGGATTCAACACACGAGCGGGCTTCACGAAGCGGCAGCTTTAATTTGCAGCCGGCAGCCCTTTTATGACCGCCGCCATGCAAGATCGCAGCGACTTCATTGACATCCAGCCAATGATTGGACCGCAAGCCAACCTTGATCTCTCCGTTTTTCGTTTCCCGCAGCAAAGCGCAGGCTTCGATGCCCTCTATATTTCTGGCGTAATTCACTAAACCCTCGCTCAGGCTTTCTTCCGCGCCGCAATCCAGAAAGTCCTGCCAGCTTAACGTCATAAACGCTATCTGCTCTTGATCCGTCGCGACGATTTCCAAGCTGTTTAACGCTTTTTGCAAAAGTCTGGTATAGGCGAGAGGCTTCTGTTCAAACAGCCGCTCGTTAATCTCATACACCTGAATATAGGGGATGAGTTCCGCGACGATTTGATGGGTTCGCGCGGTGATATTGCTGAAACGAAAAGATCCGGTGTCGGTGGCGATCGCCGCATATAAATTCGTCGCTATGGCCTCATCCAGCGGCGCCTCCAATTCACGGATCAAAGCGTACATCAATTCCCCGGTTGCCGAAGCCTGCGCCTCTATCCAGTTCCAACGCCCGAATCCCGTATTGGATATATGATGATCTACATTGATAACGCAGGTATCCGCTTTCAGATCCGAAACCGCCAGATTCATCCGCTCAATTTCCGCGCAATCCAAAAACAATAACGCGTCCGCCTCATACATATCCTGATCCAGCGCCCGCACCCGCTCAACGCCTGGGAGAAACGTGAGATTGCGCGGGATCGGGTCGGGATTGTAAAACGTTACCTTTTTACCTAATTTTTCCAAGGCCAGTCCGATCGACAACATGGAGCCGACGCAATCTCCATCCGGAGAAGCGTGAGACAGCAGCGCGACCGAGGAGGCCTCGCGCAAAATCGCGGCGATCTGCAATTTATCCTTCATCCGGCCCACCTTCTTGTCCTTGTCCTTCCATCGCGCGCAAAAGCTTGGCGATATGCGCTCCCTGCTCAACGGAAGAATCATGTTTGAATACGATTTCCGGCGCATAGCGCAAACGAATTCTCTTAGCAATTTCGCTGCGCACATACCCCGCCGCGCCATTCAATATCTTCAAGGATCCTTTGGCGGCTTCGGCCTCTCCCAGTACGCTGACGTAAACTTTAGCGTAGCTTAGATCGTCGGCGACGTCTACGCCGGTTACCGTCACAAATCCCAGACGCGGATCTTTCAATTCTTCTCGAATCATTTGCGAAATTTCTTCTTTCAGGGTCTCCGCAAGACGATAAGCACGATGCTTAGCCACTTACATCCCTCCCAAATCAGTCTTCACGGCTGATTATAACGATTGCCGCTTCACTTCTTCAATAATAAAGGCTTCAATCTTGTCTCCCTCTTTGATGTCATTAAAGCGTTCGATGCCGATGCCGCATTCATATCCTTCCGTAACCTCGCGCACGTCGTCTTTAAAACGACGCAGGGAGTCAATATTCCCTTCATGGATCACGACCCCGTCACGGATCACCCTGACTTTGGCTGAACGGATAATCTTGTTTTCCACCACATGACAGCCGGCGACACTGCCAATTTTCGGTACTTTGAATACTTGACGGACTTCCGCGGATCCCAGAACGACTTCTTTATAATCCGGATCCAGCAGTCCCGTCATTGCCGCCTTGACGTCTTCAATCGCATCATAGATCACCCGGTAAAGACGGATATCCACCCCCTGGATTTCGGCAGTGGCTTTCGTATTGGAACCTGGGCGGACATTAAAGCCGATAATGATCGCATTTGAGGCCGCTGCCAACATCACGTCAGTTTCCGTGATCGCGCCGACGCCGCCATGAATCGGATTGACCCGCACTTCGTCGGTCGATAGCCGCAGCAGGGATTGCTGTAAAGCCTCCACGGATCCCTGAACATCCGCTTTAATGATGATGTTCAGATCTTTTACTTCACCCTGATTAATCCGTTCAAACAGATCTTCCAGACTGATCTTGGCGGTTTGTTTGGCGTCCTCCAACCGCTTCTCCGCGGAACGCGCCGAGGTAATCTGTCGGGCCAGCTTCTCATCCGCGATCACATAGAATAATTCTCCCGCCGCCGGCACTTCGGAAATCCCCTGAATTTCTACCGGCATAGAAGGCGTCGCTTTTTTCAGTCGGCGTCCCTTGTCATCCACCATCGCCCGGACCCTGCCAAAAAACGTACCGGCTAAAATCACATCCCCCACATTCAGGGTTCCTTTCGCTACGAGTACGGTAGCCACCGGTCCTTTGCCTTTATCCAGCTTTGCTTCAATGACCGTCCCCATCGCCGGACGATTGGGATTCGCTTTTAATTCTTTCACCTCGGCGACGAGCAGAATCATCTCCAGCAATTGCTCAATATTCGTCTTCGCTTTGGCGGAAACCGGCACCGCAATGGTTTCCCCGCCCCATTCTTCAACCACCAGCCCATGCTCCGTCAGTTCTTGCTTCACTTTATCCGGCTTGGCGTCTTCCTTATCGATTTTATTGACCGCTACGATGATCGGTACAGCCGCCGCTTTGGCGTGATTGATCGCCTCCACCGTTTGCGGCATCACGCCGTCGTCAGCCGCCACCACCAAAACCGCGATATCCGTCACTTGCGCGCCACGCGCTCTCATCGAGGTGAACGCCTCATGCCCCGGCGTATCCAGGAAGGTGATTTTTTGTCCTTTAATTTCCACCTGGTAAGCGCCGATATGCTGCGTGATACCGCCCGCTTCCGAGTCAATGACATTCGTCGTTCTGATCGCGTCAAGCAAAGAAGTCTTGCCGTGATCGACGTGTCCCATCACCGTCACCACCGGCGGGCGAGACTTTAAATCTTTGGGATCATCAATGATTTCTTCAATGACCGCTAAAGATTTTTCCGCCTTTATTTCGACGGTCACGCCCATATCATTGGCCAAAATCGTCGCTGTTTCGGCGTCCAGCTCCTGATTGATCGTAGCCATCACCCCTAAGCCCATCAATTTCATAATGAGTTCACTCGCCTTGCGGCTCATTTTAGAGGCTAAATCCTGGACATTGATCGTTTCGGGAATGACGATATATTTTGGCGTCGTATCCCGAACTTCTTTGGGCGCCGATTTATAGGGACGTCTCCCGCGAGAGCGGATTTCCCGTTCAGCGTCTTTTCGCTTATCAAACGTTTTATCCGGAGGCTTTCTTTTGTCGGGCGCCTGACGCTTTGGCTGCTCCAGCGGAGTGCTGGTCGGCGTCCGGGAATCGCTCGTTGACCGCGATCCCGCCGGTCTTCCGGAACCTTCCATCCCCGGTCTCTGCCCAAAGGGTCTGGCCTGTCCGTCCGGTCTTGGCCCTTGCGGTCTCGGCCCTCTTCCGTCCATCCCCGGTCTTGGCCCCGCCGGTCTGGCCTGTCCGTCCATTCCCGGTCTCGGTCCCTGTCCCGGCGGTCTCGGTCTGAAGCCATCCGGTCTCGGCCCCATCGGTCTGGCTTGCCCTTCCATCCCCGGTCTTGGTCCCGCCGGTCTGGCCTGCCCTTCCATTCCCGGTCTCGGTCCCTGTCCCGGCGGTCTCGGTCTGAAGCCATCCGGTCTCGGCCCTTGCGGTCTGACTTGCCCCTCCATCCCCGGTCTTGGCCCCGCCGGTCTGGCTTGCCCTTCCATTCCCGGTCTCGGTCCCGGCGGTCTCGGTCTGAACCCGTCCGGCCTCGGCCCTTGCGGTCTGGTTTGCCCCTCCATCCCCGGTCTTGGCCCCGCCGGTCTGGCTTGCCCTTCCATCCCTGGGCGCGGCTCCGGCGGTCTCGGTCTGAAGCCATCCGGTCTCGGCCCCTGCGGTCTGGCCTGCCCTTCGATCCCCGGAC
>JAITOS010000043.1 GCA_031289815.1 Peptococcaceae bacterium
AGCGAAGGGCGGACGGTTCCGCGCCAAGCGAGGCATGGACGCCGAGCGCGTCCCTTTGCGCCAGGAGGGCGCAGCGGGACGAAAAGCGGAACCGTCCGCCCTTCGCGGCCTTTCAGCAAACGAAAGCTCACCCATCCACCCTTCGCGGCCCTCCAGCCCAAAGCCAGCGCACCCATCCACCCTTACAATTTTGTCTGTCTAAAGCAGCGTCAGCGCAATATCCATAAACCCTAAAAAATCCCCGTGAAAAGAGATAGGGCGTATCACCCTATCTCTGACCGTTTCCTCAACGGCTGGAATCTGTTGGCGATAAGCCCACCTTGTTCTTAGGCGTTTAATATCTTCTTCGCCGCTTCGTCATCGACGTCGGTGAGGTATTTGACGCCGGTTTCCCTTTCCGTCTCACGGTTGGCGGCAAAGAGGTCGTTTCGGGAAATAGCGCTTACCTGGAACCTTCTCGCCCCCGCCATCAGCTGCTGCAAGCCCGCGCCGAGCTTATCCGCCAGCGTCCAGACCGCGATGGCGCCCAAGGGAATCTTCTTCATCTCGTCAGCGCCTATTTTGTTTTTAAGATCAAAATAACCCGCAAAAATTTCTTCCGGCGTCGCGCCGAATTCTTCGCTGATATGCTTGGGCAGGCTGTCCCAGTTGCCGTTCAAGCGTTCCCGGCGCTCCGGATAAAGCGCGCCTTCGATGTTGGCCCCCAGGAAGCCGGGAATCATCAGGGAGCGGCCCATACATACGAGCTTGGTGAAGGGCGCGCCCAGCGCCAGGGCTTTAAAAATATGATCTTCACGCGCCAGACCGCCCGCAAAGGCTATATCCACTACGTCGCGCCCTTTGGCCGCCAGCAGTTGGGCGTATTCATAGGTCTTGGCGTGCAGGTTGATCGAGGGAACGCCCCAGGTTTCCATCATATTCCACGGGCTCATCCCCGTGCCGCCGCCCGAACCGTCGATCGTCAGCAGATCCAGCTCGGCGTCCGTGGCAAATCTGATCGCCATCGCCAGGGCTTCCATGCCGTAAGAACCCGTCTTCAGGGTGATGCGTTTATAGCCCAGCTTGCGCAAATAGGCGGTGGCGTCCATGAAATCCTGCTGCACTTCGCCGCTGCTGTTCAGATTCGTATAGCCCAACCGGCTGTGGCGGGCAAAGGATTTGATCGCCCCGTTCGCAAAGGCTTCCCGCACTTCGGGCCGGGTCGGGTCAGGATCGACGATATAGCCTCTTTCTTTCAGGAAGGCCGCGTATTCCAGACTAGTCACCTGAATCTCGCCGCCGATATCCTTCGCGCCCTGACCCCATTTCAATTCAATGACGACTTTGTCGCCGTATTTTTCAATCAGGTATTCCGCTACGCCGTTGCGGGCGTCCTCGACGTTCATTTGCACGATGATCGCGCCGTAGCCGTCGTAGTATTTGAGATACCCGTCAATTCTTCGTTCCAGTTCCGGCGCTTTTTTGATTCTGCCCTTTTCCAGAATGGAGTTTTTGTCCACGCCGACCACGTTTTCGCCGATCACGATGGGAAAGCCGACCAGCGCCGCGCCGGTGGCAAAGGACTCCCAGTATTTCTGGGCGATAAAGGTAGATCCCAGGGCTCCGGTCATGACCGGAATCCTCGATTTGGTCTTCACCTTTTTGCCGAACTCCGTTTCCAGGGACACGTTAGGGAAAATGCAATCGTCGGCCTCGTTGCTGAGCGAGCCGCGCAAGCCGTAAGCGCCGTAGTTATACCCCTGAATGCGGAGATTGTTATAACATACGCCTACGTGGTTGGTGTTGGAGCTGCCCGCGGTCACTGTGCCAAAGTCTCTCGGATAGAGAAGCTTTCTTCCCTTCATGGAAGACATCCAGGTTTCGCATTTCCCTTTGCAGTCCGCCCGGCAGAGTGTGCAAAGACCTGATTCCGCGGGATTCCCCCGGTTTGCCGTGTTGAGAACGTCATTGTTCTTTTTGTACTGGAACATAGTTTCCCTCCTAAAATTAAATTATTTTTTTGCGCGCATGTCTACCTCTTTGTATTCACACGCGCCGCAGTCAAGCGCACGACCGCCTTTCAAGCGCCCTGCGTTTACTGCTCCTGTACATTATTCTAATATATATTCACAAAAATACAAGCGTTTCTATGCGTTACAGGGGAGTGTTTTCTCCTGCGTGTTTTCTCCTGTAGGGATCAGGCGGTTTTGTCCGCGTCTTATGTGCCTTTTATCACCTGGTGATCATTCCATCGAGAGGGCGCTTTTAGCAACAGACAGCGGCCATTTGAATCTATCGATTGCCAGCTTACGACGGCAAAAGGCAGCGAAGCTCTCCGCCCCCAAACGTCCAAGACCCCAAAGCCAAGCGCAGGGCGGACGGTTCCGCGAAAAGCGAGGCAGGGACGCCGAGCGCGTTCCTTTGCGCCAGGAAGGCGCAGCGGGACGAAAAGCGGAACCGTCCGCCATGCGCTGACCCCGGCAAAAACCAGCGCACCCGCCCCTCTTCGCCGCCCCCAGCCAAAACAAGCGCCCCCCAAACAAAAATAAAGAGAGACGCCCGGTGAATCATTCACCCAGACATCCCTCTTTATTTATTGGTTTATTTGTTTGTCAGCCGACTACGGCTTTATTTCACTTCTGCCGAAGCCCCGGCTTCCACCAGCTTATCTTTAAGCGCATTGGCTTCTTCCTGAGCAACTTTTTCCTTCACCGCTTTCGGCGCGTTGTCCACCAAGTCCTTGGCTTCCTTCAATCCTAAACCAGTGATTTCGCGAACGACCTTAATGACGTTGATTTTCGCTTGACCCGCAGCGGTCAGAATAACGTCAAATTCGGTTTGTTCTTCCACCGCCGCCGGAGCCGCCACCGGACCGGCAGCGGCAACCGCTACCGGCGCAGCCGCGCTGACGCCGAATTCTTCTTCAAACGCTTTGACCAGTTCGCTCAGCTCCAGTACGGTTAAGCCTTTTACCGCTTCTAAAATTTCATTCGTCTTTGACATGTTGATGTTGCCCCCTCATATTTTTATCTTCGTTTACGGTGATCGTCAGGTCTTCCTGTTGGTTGGTTGTCCGCTTCACGCGGTCAGGCTTCTTTCAGTTTACGCACTTCTTCCAACGCATAGCCAAGTTTGCGGATCGGTCCCTGCAACACATTGGCCATACCCGTCAAAGGCGCTTGCATTCCGCGTAAGACCATAGACAGCAAAATCTCCCGCGACGGCAAATCAGACAGCGCTTTTACGCTATCGGCGTCGATCACTTTTCCTTCGATGATCCCGGCTTTAATAGAGATTTTTTTGTTCACCTTGATGAATTCAGACAGGATTTTGGCCGGAGCTACCGGATCTTCCCCGAAAGCAACCGCCGTCGGTCCTTCCAAATAGGTCGTCAGACCTTCCAGACCCGCTTCATCAGCCGCCCGCTTCACCATGGTGTTCTTCAAGACCTGGTACTTTACCCCTGCTTCTCGCAGTTTCGTCCGCAGATCCGTATCCTCGGCAACGGTCAGACCGCGATAATCCGCCAGTACCACCCCTGGCGATTTCTCCAGATTCGCGCGTATTTCAGCGATAATCCGAGATTTTTCCTCAAAATTTGGCACGATTGTCCACCCCCTTCAGATTCAGATAGATAATAAAAACCTCCGCTCTTGCAGAGGTTCAGAAGACCCATACCGTAATCCGGCGATCTTCTCCAACCTCGGCAGGATATTATGCTCCAGAGCCCCTGCTGTCTACAGCGGAATTTTCCTTTTAACTTTACTCTTCAGCAACAAACGGCGGTCATTACCGCACTTTTAAAGGATTGATCCGTATACCCGGCCCCATTGTAGAAGATACGGCCACGCTGCGAATATACTGTCCTTTAGAAGAGGAGGGTTTTGCTTTAGTCACAATTTCCGCTAAGGTAAGGTAGTTTTCCAGCAATTTTTCCTCATCAAAAGAGACTTTCCCAATCGGAGCGTGAATAATGCCGGCCTTATCGGCGCGATATTCAATCTTCCCCGCTTTGACTTCCTGAACCGCCCGCGCGACGTCAAAGGTCACGGTTCCCGTTTTGGGATTCGGCATTAACCCCTTCGGGCCTAACACGCGCCCCAGCTTCCCTACCGCGCCCATCATATCCGGGGTGGCGATGGCTACGTCAAAATCAAACCAGCCGCCGTTAATCTTTTCAATCAGATCTTCCGCGCCCACAAAATCCGCGCCGGCCGTTTCCGCTTCTTTTTCCTTTTCACCTTTAGCGAACACGAGCACCGAGCGGGTTTTACCCGTTCCATTCGGCAGGACGACCGCGCCGCGAATCTGCTGATCCGCGTGGCGTGTGTCGATGCCCAGCCTGAAAGCGGCTTCCACCGTCTCGTCAAACTTGACCTTCGACATCTGCTTTACCAGCTTCAAGGCTTCAGCCGGCTCATACAGGGTCTCGCTATCATACTCTTTCAACGCCTCTTGAAATCTTTTTCCTATCTTTGCCATTTTAGGTTCCTCCTTGTGGTACAACGGGCTTTCCGCCCTCCCACGTTATTTCCATCGTTGACTTAGCCTTCAACAATCTCAATGCCCATGCTGCGGGCCGTGCCCTCCACCATCCGCATGGCGGCTTCGATGTCGGCGGCGTTCAGATCTTTCAGCTTCGCTTCGGCGATTTCACGCACCTTCGCCTTGTCTACTTTCGCTACCTTCTTCCGGTTCGGTTCCGCTGAGCCGGAAGTGATATTGGCCGCTTTCTTCAACAGTACGGACGCCGGCGGCGTCTTCAGCACAAAGGTAAAGGAACGATCCTCAAAAACCGTGATTTCGACCGGAACAATCAATCCCGTCTGTTCCTTGGTTCGTTCATTATATTCCTTGCAGAAGCCCATGATGTTGACGCCATGCTGGCCCAACGCCGGACCTACCGGAGGCGCCGGGGTGGCTTTTCCCGCTTCAATCGCCAGTTTAATCAAGCCAACTACTTTCTTTGCCATCGCTTACACCTCCTTCATCCCGTCAATCTAGTTTTTCCACCTGACCGTATTCAAGCTCCACCGGGGTATCACGCCCGAACATCGAAACCGATACGCGCAACTTTCCCCTATCTTCGAGGATCTCTTTTACCGCGCCGATAAAATCTTTAAACGGCCCGGTGATAATCTTCACGCTCTGACCGACCGCCACATCGATTTTCGTCCGCACTTCTTCCATACCCATCTGCCGCAGAATACTCAAGACCTCGCGCTCCAACAGAGGGATCGGCTTCGAGCCTGTCCCCACAAAGCCGGTGACGCCCGGAGTATTGCGCACAACGTACCAGGAGTCGTCCGTGATCTCCATCTCGACGAGTACATAGCCAGGAAAAATCTTGCGCTTCGCCACTTTCTTCTTCCCGTTTTTGATCTCAATCTCGTCTTCCATCGGCACTAAAACCCGGAATATCTTATCCTCCATGTTCATGGATTCTACCCGTTTTTCCAGGTTTGTCTTTACCTTATTCTCATATCCGGAATAGGTATGAATAACATACCAACTTTTTTCCATATCCTAAGCGGAAGCAAACGCAGGCTCCCGACCTCCTCACGGAATTTATTTAGGTATTATTTTGCTCAAAATAAAAGATAAGCCGCTGTCAATCAAGCCAAGAAGCACCGCTACAATCACTACCGCCACAAAAACGACAATGGTGTACGTAACCAATTGCTGACGGCTCGGCCAATAGACTTTTTTTAACTCACTCCAGACGCCGCGAAAATACTCGGCGATATCCTTGGTGAATTTCCCTTGGGCGCCTTCAGCCTTTTTCACTGTGCCCATTCTCTCACATCCTTAGCTAAACATCCTACCCGAAAATCCACGCCCGCTTAAATGCGGCGAACCAAAACAACAAAAAAAAATTACTTGGTTTCCTTGTGAGCCGTGTGGGTTTTGCAGAACTTACAATACTTCTTTACCTCCAGCCGGTCAGGGTTATTCTTCTTATTTTTTATCGTAGAATAATTACGTTGTTTACAATCCGCACAAGCTAACATAATACCTACCCGCATTCAACGAGCACCTCCCCAAAAAGCGGTATCACAGCAAAAAGATTCTACTGCACACAACACTTTATCATAAACTTTTCGCCGTTGTCAAGAAAATCGCCATTTTCTTTCATCGGCTCGAATAAAAAGCAACCGCTCATCACGAAAGACAGCCGTTGCTTTTTGCCATGCCGTTACAGTTTAGCTTACGCTCGTGCTTTGATTCAAGCGATCGATCAGTTCCGCCACTTGCATCCCATGCGTCGCGGCCGCTCCTTCGACGCTTTCCGATGTAGCCGAAGGACATCCCAGGCAATGCATCCCCATCTTCATAAAGACTTCCGCTGTCTGTGGATGTTCTTTTAATATCTGGCCAATGGACATTTCTTTCGTAATCATGCTGCATCCTCCTACGTATAAAAAGTTATTCCCGTTAACTATACGTCAATCCTTCATGTCTGTCAACTTTTCCTGACGCCTCAATATTCCGCTTGAACATTCCGCTCAAGACCAGCCCCACAGATGGAAGATAAACACCAGATCCGGCCAGCGGCTGATCAACCAGACCAGCAGCGCCGCCGTCAAAGCGCCGGGCAAGACCAGAAAAGGCAAGTAGCTTCCTCCGGCGCGCCGAACGTCCCGGATTCTCACCGGCAGAAAGAGGATCGTTAACGCCAGGTAAGCCGCGAAAGCCACATAAAACGGCATTTGCCAAAAACTGACTGCCCAGAGAATCGCCACGATAAAGGCCCAAAAATATCGCCTTTCCATCCAATAGACTAAACCCATAGCCCGCGGCGCTCCCGGTAAGGCCGCCGCGGCGCTTCCAATTTGCAGCAAACGCAGCAAGGCCAGCAAAACCGCCAGCGTCAGCCAAAGCAGCCAGGGATTTTGGCGCTGCAACATCGTCAAAACCGGCCAGTAATCCGTCAGCCAGACAGAGATGTCCGAAGGAGCGCGGAATATCAGCGAAGTCAGGATCCCGGCCAGCGTTCCTTCTCGCAGTAAAAAGGCCGTCCCATACCACACCCAGGCCCAGCGCAGCTGCCGCTTGGGTTTGCTCTCATTGATTTCCCGATAGCGCCAGCTGACCGAAAACACACACTTTAAGAAGATAAAGAAAGACAGCAGCGCCCAAGCGGCGGCGGCATATTTTTCCTGAAACCAGCCGCCATTTCCCCAGACGGCCCCTGCCGCGTGAGCGGGAGGAAGAATCTCTCCCCAGGCGCCCGTGAACGCTTCATTGGAAAAAGCGACCGCTTGCTCCATCACATAAGCCAATTGCCCCTCCGGTATCATGGCCAGCGCCTCACGCTCAAATTCCCGGCTAAGCGCCATTTGGGCGTCCAGCGCCTTGCTCACCGTCCAAGCCCATAGGCAAGGGTGCCTGGTCCCTGTCCGGATTTGTTCCTGAAAATTCTCCAGCGCTACCTCGTCGAGCTGTGAGCCTGGTATCATCCTCACCGGCCATTCCGCCCAAACGCCCATTCCCAAACGGTCCGCGGCTTGCAGCCAGCTTTCGTCAGGGAAGCCGTCGCTGAAATAAATGAGATTGATCCCTTTCTCCTTTTGTTCTTGAAGCCATGAGCTCACCCGTTCTTCCGCTCGGAGACGATATTCCTGAACGGCGGACAGCGCCGCCCCTTGAATCTTGATCCCTTCCCCATTGAGCAGCCATTGATCTTGCGCCTTCTCCAGCCGCCGTAAGCCAAAAGAAAAGACGATATCATCCTGGTCTCCCAAAGCGTTGACCACTTTTAACCGCAGCTGGTACCTGTAAGGATCTTGCGGGTTCCACAAGCGCGCTTGCGGCACCGGCAAGCGTATATTCACGGTTTGCACCAGATTGCCGTCCGCCTGCAAAATCTGATCCGCTTGGGCGATCATCGTCGTCTCATCCATGATCTCGGCGGTTACTTCCCAAGGCCCAAATTCCCGGTTCCCATAATGCAGCAAGTGGGACTGAATCAAAACCTCCGCCTGATCTTCCTGCCAATCAAAGCTGAGCGTCGGCGCCGCAATCATCGGCTGACGGACGCCCACCAAGGCGATCCTGCCACTCAGCCGCCCCTGATCAGGCCAAGGAATGCCGCCGCCTACCGCCAAACGGCGGCTTGTTGGCGTCTGCAACTGAATGATCAGGATATTCTCCGTCCCGTAGCGCAGCATCGCCGACAGAATCTCTACCTGATCCAAAGCGCCGCTGCCTTCAAATTCCGCCAGCAGATTCTCGCCGCCAATCCCATTCAGATACATCCTGACGCGCCCGCGCAGCCCTGAAAATTCCAGCATACTCGTGCGAGCGCTCCATTCTCCGGGAACGTTGAAGCTTCTGGAAACCAACGATATAGCCGCATTGGACGGCAGGAAAACAGGACTTCCGTTTAAGAATGAAATCCGGCTCTGTTTCTCTTCCAAGCGCCGTTCTTCAGCCGCCCAAGCCTGACGCAGGGAAAAGAACTGCTGCCAGTCGCCGCTCAAATCGAGAATCCAGCGATTATCACTGACTACCGTTTCCGCCGATGACAGCGGAAGCTTCTCCGGCTCTTGCCACGTCCAACCTAAAAAACCGACGCACAAAATAAATACTACGATTAAAACAAATACCCTTCGATTCAACATATACCTTCTCCAAAAAAGAATACCAAAAAAAGAATACGATCTATCTTCACATTCGACTTTATCTCGGAAAACCCTACTGCCGGACAGACAAAAAATAAAAAACAACAAATATTTCTATTTGTTGTCCCGAAATTTTTCAGCCAACCGTTTGCTATTGAGCCGCGCCTCTACTGCCCCGCTTCTTTCCCTGACTCCGCACACTCTGAACAGAATCCGTAAAACTCTAACCGGTAATCCGTAACCTTGAAGCCGCGGTCTTTTGTCTTCTCCGCTTCCAATTCCGGAAATGAATACTGGTAATCGAAGACGCGCCCACACTCCTGACAGGTAATGTGGTAGTGGTTTTCCGGGTTTCCGTCAAACCGGCAAGACATATCTCCATACGTCAATTCCAGGATATACCCATGTTCCTTCAGCATCTTCACGGTATTATAAATGGTCCCCAAGCTCATTCCGGTAAACCGTTTCTTTACATGATGGTAGATTTCCTCCGCCGTCGGATGCGTATCCGTTGATAACAAAAATTCCAATATGGCCTGCCGTTGCGGCGTAAACCTTATTCCTTTTTCCTTCAACTGATTCAGGATTTCGATAGCGCTCATTTTTTGTCCCTCTCCTGACCGTCTACCCTTTTTATAATTATTATAGTTATATTTTACTCATTTTTTAGGTTTTGTCAATAGAAGACTCTTCAACAAAATAAAAGGCTGTGATAAAACACATCGTTTCATCACAGCCCGCATTCTGGGCCCTGCTAATCTTGAGGCCCAGGCGCGCCTACTGGGCAAACAGCGGCGCAGGTTCCGCAACTCGTGCAAAGATCCGCATTGATTTCGTACTTTTCGTCGCCTTCCGCAATAGCGCTGACTGGACAGTCAGCCGCACACGAGCCGCAGCCAATGCAATCATCACTGATATGATATCCCATCTATTCTACCTCCTTTTTTCCTCTTTCACCGATCAATATATCAAAACACGAGGAAAAATACAAGATAAGAAATTTTAACAAATCTCCCTTCTCTGTTTTGCCTATTCCGGACGGTAGGGTACCTGATAGAGTCTGCGCATACACCGCTTACAATAGGGCAGCGTCCGATTACTGACATGATTGCGGCGAAAGACAACACCGTTTAAATCTTTATGTTCAAATCCGCAAGCCCTGCATTTTTCAATCATGATCTTTTCCTCCTTCAACATTTGTGCGCTTCTGAACAAATTAAATTTTCTTGTGTAGTCTCTCCCTTTTCAGCAAAAATTAAACGCTTTCTATTTCTTTGAACGCTTTTATACCGTTCCTCACGCGAAACGCCTAAAGCTCTTCACAGCTTCCAAGCAGAACCCAGTCTAAGGCTTTGCTCTCGTCTGCTTGCCCTTTTAAACCGTCCGTTAGCGGAATCACCGCCGTCAACGTCGTCCCTTTCTGAAGCGCCGAACAGACCTGAACCTCGCCTTTTAAACTCGCAATCCACTCCCTTATCCCGACAATACCGACATGTTTTCTCGTTATGGCCCAATCTTCTATTTGACCGGGGTCAAAGCCGCGTCCCTGATCGCTCACCCACAAATAAAGTTTCGCCTCTCTCTGTTCAATGCGAATCGTTTGTCCGGCTGCGCCCGAGTGCTTCAGGGAATTCGCCAGACTCTCCTGGATAAAGCGATAGGCGGTCAATTCGATATCTTTCCTAAAACGACGATCATGATGGATTCCTTCTGTTTCCAAAGTAATCGCGGTCTCTTCCCGGATCATCATTTTCTGGCACAGAACCTCTACCGCCGCCAGCAATCCCAGATTCGTCAGCACCAGAAGGTTTTGATTACCCGACATCAAACGCAACCCGTCGTTTAAATCTACGACGATATTTTGCATCTGTTCGAGGACCGTCTCGGCAATCTCCGGCGTTGGTGATTCCGTCAAGAGATACCGGATACAGCGGTTGATATCCCGCCCCCGTTTTAAAGGCCCATGATGGATCTCCTCCGCGGTCAGTCTGCGTTCGTTCTCAATCCGTTCAAACAGAGAGGCGCTAAGCGCGGACAGCCCTTGATTTTTGCGCTGCATCCGCTGGGAGGCTTCCTTCCAAACCCGCATTTCCCGCTCCATGTCCTGAATCACCAGCGACATGATCATATGATGAGCCAATTGACTTGCCAGCAGCGTCAGGAACGACCATTCCGCCCGTTCAAAGCGGATATGCGAAGAACGATGGCCGATGAAAACTCCGCAAACATAGCCGTGAGCGGCAAAGGGAATATAGATCTCCGCCGGAAAATCCTTCGCCAGCACTTGGATATCTAAAATGCTTCGCCGATGATTTTGAAAATAGCGTTCCATCTCAGCCTGTTCCTCCGGTTTTTCCAGAAAACGCCCAACGGCCCTCGTGTGTACGCCCATTTGCGCCTGATCGGCAATCAGGAAAGCCCCCTCCAATCCCAGGCTTTCTATGGTCTCTTCATAACTCAGCCTCTCTTCATCCAGAGAATTTTCCTGCTGATTGAGTTCAAATATTTTTAGTTTGAGCGCCTGATTTTGCTTGAAGATCAAACGATTGATCACAAAACGCGCGCCATAGAAACAAACGATGAACAGGATGGCGAGAACCACGAAGATCAGATATTCAGACCGCACTTTTTGCAGCGTTTGCGAAAAGAAAAGGGCATAGGTCAGAATAAAGCTGCCGGCGCCCGCGGCGAAAGAAGACATCATCGCCCCCAGTATCCGGCGGCTGGCCGGCAGGTATTTATGTACGATGACGTAATACAGGGAAATGGGGATGAGCATCAAAAAGAGGGAAGTGATCTCGGTATACACGATTTGCCGGGAATACATAATCGCAGGCAACGCCGTTAATAAGGCGATGGGCAGCAGTCCGGCCGCCAACCCCAACAAGACAATCTCCAGTTGGTTTCTTTCCTGACTGCCTTTCGGCAATTTTGTGATCAAAGCAAAGTTCCATAAAGTCATGGTAATGCCCAGAAGGATATTGGAGAGAACCAGGCGTCTTAAGAAATTTCCCAGATGAACGATATCGAAGAACTGTAACATGGTGAGCGAAAAAATGAGCACGTAGAGGCTTCCCAGTATATAACGACCGGCCCGATTGACGCCATCCGCGTTCTTTACCGGAAAGACGGAAATAAAACTGACCAGCAGTAACGGTACTAACGATAAGGTGAGAAATTCCAGTTCTCTGGCCAAAAGCAAACTGCGGCTTGCCGGTTTAGAAAAAATAAAGGCCATCGCAATCGCCCAGTTCAACCAGAACAGGATATGCACCTGATTCAAGAACGGGCGTTTCCGCCAGGTAATAAACCCTAACAGCCAAAAAATAAACCCCAGCAAATAGGCCGATAGATTAGCAAACAGCGTCACGAACAGCGCCGACGCCTGAATCGTGATCCGCGCCACGGCCATCTGTCCGGAAGCGCGAAATTCAATCCCGGAAGCGCCTTCCAGCCGCCCCCATTTTGCGAGTAAACGATATTGTCCGGCGTCTTCGCCGTTGATCTTTAGAATCTCATCCCCTATACGGATTCCCGCTTTATACCCTTCCCCGTTGGGATCGCTGAATACAACCGTCCAGCGGTCATTGATTCTCTCGATATCAACGCCGACGTACGGCTGCTGCGCGCTGGCGATGAAGGATAAGATGCCTACCATGATAAACACAGCGCTCGCGATATAATAAGCTCGTCGCCCCAATACTCTTTCTAACACGTTCGATCATCTTCTTTATTCGCAAAAATAAATGGATCAAGCTGAAACATTGATTTAGGCTATTCCCACTCTGATGGTACGTCTAAAACCAAGGCATTCCCAGAAAATTCATGCCTGTTGAAGACCTTTTCTAGGAAAGACCCTTCCTCCGCCTGTATCTGGTTTTCTGTTACGGTTCCTTTTGCCGCTACATACTGGTGAACCAGATGAGCCATGTTTTCAAACTTCACTCTAAACACCCTTTCCGCGATTAAATTTGACATCCGTGACTGATTTCCTTCCCGTTCGTAAGGATAATATTCATTTGAATGAACCTAATTTTTCAGCTTGATCTTTGATTCTTTTCTTCTTTTTTACAGATTTTCCTTCCGAGAACTTTGACTCATGCTGTCGTATTTTGACGAACCGCTCCGCTAAGAGGCTGGCGAGCTTTTTTCCTCTATCCCAGCGCTATCTGTAGGATACTTTGCCGGTACATACTATACGGTGACAAGATTGTACAGTATAATAGACAGCAGGTGGGGAAAAAGACTTTAATTTCTATCGCCCAACGCAGACGGCAGGAGCGGCCTGAACACTATTTCCGCAGTTCATCCAGAGGCTTGTCCTTGTCCTCTAAAATAATAAAGAGAGGTGCGTCATTCATGAAGAAAGCGATTGTCTCCAGCCAACTGTCGGCCGCCGTCGGCCCCTATTCACAGGCCATTGACGTCAACGGCCAGATCTACCTTTCAGGAATCATCGCCATCGACCCGGAAACCGGCGTTTTGTCCGGCTCGGTCGAAGAACAAGCCGAACGCGTATTGACCGGTCTGGAATATGTTTTAGCGGCGGCCGGATCCAGTATGGATCAGGTAGTGAAAACCACCGTATTTTTGAAGAGCATGGAAGACTTCGATAAAGTCAACGCCATCTACGCGCAACACTTCCGTCAGCCCTACCCCGCTCGCGTTTGCGTCGAAGTCTCGGGCTTGCCTAAAAA
The DNA here is from genome assembly GCA_031289815.1 of Peptococcaceae bacterium. Taxonomy (GTDB): domain Bacteria; phylum Bacillota; class Desulfitobacteriia; order Desulfitobacteriales; family Desulfitobacteriaceae; genus JAITOS01. Next base: position 13,301 of record JAITOS010000043.1, read on the forward strand.
CGCGCTGGTAGAGATCGACGCCATCGCCTACCGTTAAGACGCCGCTAACGCTCCTTTTTCAATACTATACGCTTAGTGTTTCACCCTTGAAAAAAGATCATCCCCTGATACCGTCCTCCTTACAGGGGACGGCGGATTTTTTGCCCGCCGCTGAAGCTGGCGATCTCCCGCACGCCGACAGAACGGAGGAGCTCCGCCGCTTCCGGCAAATCTCGGCCCACCACCTCCGGCTGATGCGCGTCAGATCCCAGGGTGAAGCTGATATCCCGGCGCTGGATCTCCTGAATCAGCTTCCGTTCCGGATAAAACTCTCCTACCGGTTTATACCGGCCATTGGTATTGATTTCTACCGTCAACGCCCGCGCCGCAATCTCCGACAAGGCGGGAGCGGCGTGTTCCAGGATGTCGCGGCTGGGCCGGACGCCGAATAATTTAATTAAATCCAGGTGTCCTATGATCTGGAATAAACCGCTTTGCGCCGCCTGCGCTACGATCTCAAAGTAGCGCTGATAGAGTTCATCCGGATCCGCCCGCCGGTAACTGCCTTCCTGGTCCGGCATATCAAACGGCCAGCCGTAGATCTCGTGCACCGAGCCGATCACATAGTCGAAGGGGAATTGTGCCAGCATCCCTCTGATCCGTTCTTCCTCCCCCGGCCGGTAATCCACTTCCAAGCCGACCAGAACCTCCAGTTCGGGCGTTTCCGCCGCCACTTGCCGGATCAGGTCAAAATTCAATTCTTCCCAAAACATATCATGGTCGCTAAAGCCGATGGTTTGCAGCCCCTGGCTTTTCGCCGCGCCCAAATAGCGCCGGAGCGCCTCGCGATCCGCCTTTCTTTCCTGATGTCCGATCAAATGCACATGTAAATCCAGCAATGATTTCACCTCCATGATGTATATTTTTATCTCCTGCGGGGAAACATCTAATTAGTTTCACGTTTTCCAATTTTTTATCCCCACTCCTCTCTTTTACTTCGTCTTGCGGCAGCTGTGGCTCCGCAAGATTTTTTTTTACCCAGAGAACTCAGAGAACCTTGACCATCATTTTCCTTTCCTCCATAAAATTGAGACTCTGATAGAGGTTTAGAGCCCGTTGATTACTGCTCGTAACCGTCAATCCCAGATAGGAGAGTCCTGCGTCCCGGCAACACCGCTCCGCCTCCTGAATCAAGGCTGTTCCCACGCCCTTTCCCCGCCAGACAGGGAGAACGCCAATATCCATAATCCACCCCTGCCGCACGCCGGTCAATTCATCCTCAGCTTTCAGATAAAGGACCAGATAACCGATGGAAAACGCCTCTCCTTCTTTTCCTGATTCAGCCATCAGGATCTTGGCGCCGGTTCGCTGAACCCAGCGCCGGAATTCCTTGAGAAGCTTCTCCCGGTAACGGAGCGTCTCCTTGAACGGCTGCCCGCGCCATGATGCAATACTGTCCGCCATCGCTTCCTTACTCAGTCTATCAATAAACGGCCAATCCTGTATCTTTCCCAAACGAATCCGCATATCATCACCCCTCAGGATAATTTATGCCGGAATGCCCGGATCTTTCACCGCTATTTCTCAAGCAACGCCCGGACTTCCTCCCGCGTCGCTCGGATCGGCAGGTTCCCTCAACGCTCCGCTCGCCAACGGCTTCATGCTCATCCTGCCAAGACCTTGCCTTTTTATTTCTTGCCAGAAGTTCTTCCTTGTTTTCCCGCTCGATATAATTATACGGAAACTGAACGGGCGCGTAAAGATACGCACGCAAGCCCGTAAACATTCATTTACGGCGAATGCCCGAACGTTTGAGGTGATTCTTTTGTTCGTTATCAGTCTGGCTCTGCTGGTTGGCGTCCTTGGCATCCTCGGCGGCATGAAGATCATGCGCCACGGTCTGCAAGCCTTTGCCGGTTCGCATTTGCGCCGGTTGCTGATTTGGATCACGCAAACCCCCAGCCGCGGCTTTCTCAGCGGCATCCTCCTCACTGCTTTGCTGCAATCCAGTACGGCTTTGACGGTGATGTCCGTCTCGTTTGTTGACGCCGGCCTCCTCTCTTTAGAAAATACTCTGGCCTTGATCCTCGGCAGCAATATCGGCACGACCGTCACGACTCAACTCCTGGCGTTTCCCCTGCATCAGCTGGCCGTCATCCTCTTGCCGGTCAGTACGATCGGTTACGTATGGCTCCGCAGTCGCTTTCGTTTTTTCGCTTTAGCCCTTTCCGGCCTGAGTCTGCTCTTCTGCGGAATCGCCCTCCTTCAATCCCTTTTATCACCATTGGCTGAAACTCCCCTGATTCAAAATTATTTACACAGCCTGGGAGATCATCATTTGCGGGGAATCCTGGCCGGAACCCTGCTATCCGCCTTGCTTCATTCTTCTTCGGCGACGACCGGAATTGTGATGCTTCTGCTCTCCGAAGGCTGGTTAACCCTGCCCACCGCTTTCTGCTTCGTCCTGGGCGCGAATATCGGAACCTGTTTTACCGCCGTCGCCGCCTCCTTAGCAAGCTCGCCGCCGGCCCGAAAAGTTGCCGTTTTCCACGTCCTGCTCAACGTATTCGGCGTGTTGCTCTTTTTTCCCTGGATTCAGCCGCTGAGCCGGTTCATCACTTGGTTCGACGGCAATCCGGCCCGTCAGGTCGCCCACGCGCATACGATTTTCAATCTGGCTTCCTCCCTGATCGTCCTGCCGTTCCTTTCCCTCATCGTCCGATGGCTGCCCCCATTCGGCCAGAATTTTAATAATTCCTGAAGCTACACTTGACTATCCGCGCTCTTATAAAGATAATTAGAGTCATATATCAACGTCCGCTCACATCAGCATCATGGTTATGAGGAGAAGTTCAGATTATGCCTATACAGAGAAGCGTTCGCGCCCAACAAAAAACTCACCGAAAAAAGAGATTGCGTCTGAAAATGGTGTTCACGTTCATTGTCTTTCATCTCATCTTTGCCGCCTTAATGTCCCCCTTTATTCTCTTTTGGGGTCCCTTTGAATCCTTGAAGGTCATCGCCGTCGGTTCTGTTTATACCTCCCGCCACCCGCAATATGTCCAGTACTTCCTGTCGGAGGACCGGATAACGAATATTATGCATACGTATGACAACCGGATCCCTTCTTCCATAAAAGTCGATCGGGTCAGCGTCGTGACCAACGCCGACGAGGGGATCACGATTGAGGATATTGAAGGCCGCAATTACTATGGTCTGCCTTACAAGGGCAAAGTCATGCTGATCAGCGATCCGAAAAGGGTCAAGATCGCGCTCACCAGCCAGATCGGCGTCGCCGGCGAGCGGCTCACCGACATGATCCGCAACAGTGAGGCGATTGCCGGCATTAACGCCGGCGGTTTCTACGATCCGGACGGCAAAGGCAACGGCTCTTTCCCGGACGGAATCACGATTCATAACGGCGAGATCGTCCATAACAGCGCCGACGGCAAGGCGCAGGATATGATCGCCTTTGACGCTCAGGGAAATCTCATTCTGGAAACCCTGACCGCCAGCCAGCTCGAAGAAAAAGACATTCAGGAAGGAATCTCTTTTTATCCTAACCTGATTAAAAACGGCAAAACCCTGATCACCGGCGACGGCGGCTGGGGGACAGCCCCTCGTACCGGCATCGGTCAAACCGCCGACGGAACCGTGATCTTTGTCGTGATCGACGGTCGTCAGCCGCTTTGGAGCAATGGCGCCGCTTTAAGCGATTTAATGAAAGTCTTTATAGACTACGGCGCAGTCACCGCGGCGAATCTGGACGGCGGTTCCTCCTCGGAAATGATTTATGACGGCAAGATCCTGAACAAACTTTGGAACGTCTTCGGCGAACGCTATATGCCCACCGCTTTTGTGGTTATGCCGAAATAACTCTTTTTAATACGCCGGATCGGTCAGCCGCCGCTCGAACTCCGCTATGCCCATATCCGCATAACAATACACCCTTTTTACCCGCATCGGATCCTCGTCTCTGTGCGCCCAGCCCCGTTCCGTAGTCACCGCCATCGTATAACCGCTGTCCTTTACCGCTTGCGCCACGCGCTCGTCAAAGACCCCGAAAGGGTAAGCAAAAAATTTGACGGGCCGGTCGAGCTGCGCTTCCAAAACGGCTTTAGATCCCGCTAATTCTTCCTCCAGCGCCGCTGCCGTTGCCTCGGTCAGATAAGGATGCGTCGCGGAATGCCCCTCGAGCCTCCAGCCGTTTTCCTGTAGCGCTTTGAGTTCCGGCGCGCTCAGATAGCCTTGCTCCCCGATATAATCCGTGATGATAAACACCGTAGCCGTATAGCCATATTTTTGGAGAACCGGCCAAGCGTTCTGATAATTATCCTGATAGCCGTCGTCAAAGGTGATCACTACCGGTTTCGCCGGTAAGCCGCCGGTTCCGTACAGCCCGTCGTACAGTTCATCCAGCGTGATCCCCTGATAATGGTTGTCCGCTAAAAATTTCATCTGCTCTTCTAATTGGGCCGGAGGCATACAAAGCTCATTCCCCGCTTCTATCCGGACAGAGTGGTAGTAAAGCACCGGTACTTGCGCGTGCTGATAGGCCGTGTCCTTTGCCGGCGCTTCTTCTTGCGCTTCGCGCGGCTCTTCCGTCCCCGGCGCCGGGGTTCCCGCCGGTGATTGGGCGTCGCCGCAGCCTAAAGGCGCGAACAGAAGGCAAAGTACGAACAAAGCGGCTATCCAGCGGCAGGCGTTTCGTTTCGCCCGCCGTTTTCCGTTTTCTTTTTTCAACATGTCCCCCTCTTAATCATGTACCAGGAGTTTGTCCATTTGGACGATTCCTCCCTCACGATAAACCTCCAGTTTTTTATACGCCTGTTCGATCTTGATGATCTCTTTATTCACGGCGATAATGACGTTCGGATGGCAGTAGCCGACGCTCAGCCGCTTGCTGCCGCTGATCTGAACCAAGGTGCTGCTGACTCCGGAACCGCCCAGCTCCTGGATGATCACATTGCCGCCGGCGATGATCTTGCCGCCACGGCACACCCCTTTAATCAAGACGTCCTTCTCCGCTTTGATGGAGCAATTATATACCGCTTTTTCACAGCGGAAAGCCCCGCTCGATTCTACGACCGCTCCCTGGATATAAGAAACATCGCAAACGATCTCTTCGGCGGAATCTTCCTGCGCCTCTTTAAACGCTTCTGCCAATACGCCGGACGCTTGCCTTAAAAACTGAACGGATTGATCCTTTAAGGGTTCTAAGCCCGACAAAGAATGCCGGATAACGCGAACGGCCAGTGATAGCTCCTCCGTCACCTTATCGTTCGGATTGGCCGTCAGGTACTCTTCGGCGGCGACCGCTTGTTTCGGTAATCCCGAATAGCGTTTTTCCAGGATGAGCTTCAGGCATTGCCCCGGTTTAAAGCCATTTTCTCCAGCCGTGACGTGCAAATCATCCGTATCCTTCAGCGCCGCCAGCACCTGACCGTGCAGTTCTTGCAGCCTGCTCGCGATTTCGCTCTTCACCACGGACTGGTAGCCGACTGTAATCTTGCCGCCATGCACGGTCTGCCGGATTTTAACCCCTTTATCTCCCCGGATTTCCGCGTGAGACACGGAGCCGCTGATTTCGACGTTGCCGCCTGAAAAAATATGCAGCCCATCCTGAACATCCCCTTGAATCAAGACATTGCCGGGAAAATCGATACTCCCGGTGCTTAAATCGACGTCATGACGCAGCATAAAAACTTCTTCCACGGCATACGCGTTCGCCTCTATCCGTACCGGCCGTCCGGCGCACTCCGCAATAAGTTCCAAGCCGTCGTCGGAAAGCCGGACGTTCTTTTTCGGCTTCAAGGGGATATCCTTGAGAGGCTTTACCGAGGTTTCCTGACCAAAGACGTCGATTCCGGGAATTCCCGGAATCCCCGGCGTTTTGCGGGCCAAAACCGCCCCTTTTTCTATCAGTACGATTTTTGAGGCAAAATAATCGATCTTATTTTTATCATCTGCCTGTTCTTCCTCCAACGCCGGTTTAGCGTTCACGCAATCTTGAATCACCGGCGGCTGGGCCGGAAAGGACAAGGTTCCCTCCGCCACGACCACTTCGCCAAAATCCTCAATCTTTATTATTTCGTCCCAGGCGTTCTCCTTACCGCCATGAACGATCTTTTTCTCCGCCAGATCCTGGGCATAGCGCTCCGCCGTCCAAAATTCTCCGATCTCTTCCCCGGTTTCCCAGCGTACCTGATTGCTCAGATTCAAGATGGAATCACTATATAATTCAGCCGCTAAACAGGCTTTTTTCGCTTTCTCATGCTTCACCGCCGCCACCGCTTTGAAGCCTTTATCGCGCACTTCCAATTGCCAGGTCCGTCTGCCCGGCAAGATCAAGGGTTTAAATTCCAGGCGATCTCCCTCTGCGAGCGCCGACCGCTCCTCGATCTCCCGGTCATTCAAAAAAGTCTGTCCGGCTTGCGGATGAGGAACAACCGTTTGCACCCTCGCTCCGATCGTCAGACGATAGCGATCTTCCAGCCAGTCAGTCCGTGTACATTCCGCAAGGCGTTCCGGCTCCGGGGCCTTATCCGCAATCTCCGGGACCGTATCTTCAACCTTCGGGGCTGTAGCCTCAACCTTCAGGGCTGTATCCTCGGCCTCCGACTCCGGCTCCGACTCCGGCCAGCGAATGCTCACTTTCCATTTCCGGTTGAGGAGGCTGGGCTTTTCAAGCACTTCTAACTCCAATTTATCCGGGGCGCAATTGGTTCTTTCGGCCCATTCCTTACGAATTTCTTCCAGCGATTTCCCTTGGACAACTTGTCCGCTCATCGGCGTCCCTCCTCTTTCTCTTACGGCGTTTTACCCCCTTGGCTATGTACCCGCCTGTTCCTATCAGCCCTTTATTCCCGGGCAAATAGCTTTCTCTTCTGTTTGATTTCGCCCTCTCCGGCAGGTTTCTCTTTCGCGTCCAAAAAATAACCTTTTTCTTATTATCGGCATCCTAGCGCCTAATCTTCAGCCATCTTCTCTTCATTCCGGCTCATTGCCTTCCATCCAGCCCGCGCTACTTTGATGATCGCTATCCGGGGCCCTTTGCCAAGCAGCGGCGCGCCCATTGGGCGATCATGTCACTATCATAACCGGCGGCGTAAAGCAACCCGCGCAAACCAACAAAACAAGACCCCGCCCAGCCTTGCCCTTGTTTTGTTCCCGCTTATAGGCGGCCATGCGGCAGTCCGTTCCGCCGCCATGCCGTATACCGTATTTTACCCATCTCGATTTCCGTCTGTTGGCGTCGGCGCTGGCTTCGATACCCGGGCGCGCAGGCGATTATTCGTCATATCCGTATCCAGACAGATTTCCGCCAACGACAAGCGAACTGCGCTTCAAAAAATATAGCCGCTCGTTCGACAACATTTGTGCAACGCTACCGCACCTTTTTCACGATTTCGACAGCCATAATCCTTTACGATATCTCTTGTAGCCTTCACAATTTTTTACGTTAGCTTTTACAGAACCAGGAACAGGAGGAATTGCACTGATGTTTTCGCACCATCGCACCACCACTGTCAAACGCGCCGTCTATCCCGCGGGACAAGTCGTCATTCCCTTTGCGCCCTATCTTCAGGCGAAACAAAGCCGCTCCTGTATCTTCTGCGGGCAGGCCTTATCCGTTCACGTCTTTAAAGACCGGCACGTCTGCCTTTCTTGTCTCAAGCATATTTCCGCCCTCTTCGCCTAGAAGGCGCGGCTTTGCCCCATCTCTCACTTGGGAAATACGTCCAGCAAGTGAGGAATAGCGTTTTTCTGAATGATCAGTTTGCCGTGTTCATTGAGAAACGCCTTCGTCAATATAGAAAATACGCCAAATTCATGAAGGACCGCTTCGGCGGTGCGGCGCTTTTGGCCAGCGCCTAAACGGCTCAAAATCAAATAATACGCGTCTTCATACTCATAAAAATCCGAATTCAGCTGATTAAAGACCGGCAGCAGCTTCGCCGCCGTCAAAACGTCTTCAAAGTCATTGAATTTAAATACCCATTCCAGCCCTCTGCCCCGCGCCGATTTCTTTTTTTGCCGGTCTTTGGCGTGAAACTCAGCCGTCTCTTCCTGTTTCATGACCGTAATCACAAACTCATCATTGGCCGATAAGGTCGCCTGAATCCAGAAAGGCTGATCCAGATTGAATTCGACCTCTTCCCTTGCCTGATTGATTAACTCCCAAAACAGCTGTTCCGTTTTTGCCGTGCGCTGAAACAGGTCCGCCAAGGTAATATCCCGATCCGCCAATTCATTAAAGGAGATGAAGATGCGGATCATATGTTCATTAATTTTTTGGATACGCATCAGTCCCACCTCGACTTCCCCGCTCGTCTTATTTCATATTTCCTGAGCCATGCGCGATATCGTCACCGTATTATAGCATACTTAGCAATCATATGAAAAATCCTATTTTTTGTCAATCTGTCCGCCTCCGTGTCTACCGGTCCGGCTTCGCCAACGAAAACCGCTTCAATCGCTTGCGCACGCTCGCTGCAAAAGCCAGCGGTGAGAATTAACACCAGGTGATCATCTCCCCTTTATCTTGGCGTCGGGGTGCTGAACCAAAATTATCACCAGGTGATAATTCCAGCGTGAGAAACTTTTAGAAGCGGCTTCTAAAGGCTCTTTCGGTGCTTCCCATTACTCTGCGCGAGATAATACCCGACATTTGACGACCCGCTTTTGCCGGAGCAGATAGGTTAGTTCCACTTGATCGCCGACGTTCAGCGCTCTAAACACCGTCTCATCGACGACGAGCTGTTCCCGCTCTTCGTCATCCGCGCCGATGTTCAGAAAGTATCGCTCCTCGCCGGCGATTTGTTCCAGGGACTGTATCTCGCTTTGAATGACGAGCGGACGGTCAAGCCAATCTCCGTAGGCGGCGCTGAATACAACAAAATAAACGCCCATCGCGAGTCCCCACAACAGAGATTTTCCCACGCACGCCAGATAATCAAGAATATCCCGCCGACGCGGCCTTTTTCTCAGCCAATATTCAATGATCCGATAGGCGCCAAACATCTCCGCCAAAAAAAACATAGCCGTCGCAGGCCATGTTGTCCAGAATAAAAAAACATAATACTCAATCATACGCATATTTCACGACCGGCCTTGCCGAATCGCCGACAAGGTCTTCTTTCTGAAACGCTGCCTGTGCTTATCCTACTGTATTTCTGGTTTCTTTGTCAATATGTTTCGCTGCAATCTTCAGCAATCTTCCCTGAGGCTCCCTTATGGTAAGCGGGAAACAATCTTATTGACATACGCCTGGGTCTCCTGATAAGGAGGGATCCCGTGATATTTGTCAACCGCTCCGGGCCCCGCGTTATAGGCCGCCAACGCCAAGGGAACGTTCCCCTGGTAGCGATCCAGCAAATCCTTCAGGAGATGCGTACCGGCGTCGATGTTTTGCGCCGGATCCAACGGCTGATTCACCCCATAGGACTTGGCTGTTCCCGGCATAAGCTGCATCAGACCCATCGCCCCGGCCGGAGAAACGGCTGAGGCGTTAAACGAAGATTCCGCCTGGATCACTTGCCGGATCAGGTTCTCATTGACCCCATATTTTTTCCCGGCGCCGCCGATGAGGGCCTCCAGCGACGCTCCCGTCCCGGCGCTATAGGCGGCGGCATACGGGTTCGTTGACGCCGCGCCCGCGGAAGCGGCGACCGGCGTCCGAACGGTTGACGTTGACGGCGCTGACACTGACGCTGCCGACGCGGCGGGGATCGTCCTGCCATTTAAGGCGGCGGTTGACGCGGTCAGCAAGGCCGCCAGCGCTTGCAGCTCATCCGTATCCGTATCCTCCTGTGCGGACAAAGCCCCTTGCAGCGCTTCTTCTAAAAAAACGCTGAATAACTCCGATCCCCCCAGGGAATCCGCACTCTTTTCCTTATCGCCGTCCAGCGAGCCGATACGGGATACGGCGGCTGCTTGCTGCAAGGTGTACAATCGCAGGAGCTCCTGCGCGTTCATATTGATGTCCAAAGTCACTCACCTATCTATATTTTTCCGATTTCGTTGACCGCTTTATCCAGGGTCGCGTCTTCGGTCTGGATCAAACGCTGATTGGCTTCGTAGACGCGCATAATCTTGATCATCTTGACCATCTGCCCTGCCAGATCGACGTTAGAACCCTCCAGAAACCCTTGTTGAACCTGCACCGTTCCCGGAATCATTTCCTGCGCCGGCTGCCCCGGCGAGGTGTATAAGGACTGGCCCTCTCTTTGCAGGAGGTCAGGCTCTATCGTCACAAAACGCAGCTGCTGCACTCTGCCCGGATCCCCGTCTTCCACAATTCGTCCATCGCCGTCAATGATAAAGGGGCTGCCGTTCAACTGAACCGCCCCGTTCTGCCCCAGGACCGGATAGCCTTCCGCCGTTTGCAGGACGCCTTCCCGAATCTGGAACTGCCCGTTCCGCGTGTAGCGTTCTCCATTCGGCGTTTGCACCACGAAAAAGCCCTGGCCGGCCAAGGCGATATCCGTTTTTTCCCCGGTCTCCTGCAACGAGCCCTGATCGCCGATCTTGGTTATCCGATCTACCATCACCCCCGTACCCATATTGCCGATACGGACGGATTCCGGGATAGTGGAGGCGATCAATTGATTGCGCTGAATGGGCAAGGTGGGAAAGGCCAGGAGCGTGCTGAATTCTTCTTTATAGCCGGTCGTCCGCAGGTTGGCGATATTATCCGCGATCACTTCGCTTTGCGTTTGCGCCGCCAGCATTCCGGAACCTAAGGTATATAAGCCTCTAATCAAGGAACGTCCTCCTTTGCCGCTGATTCTCTTTTAGCTGATCCTCTTTTACCTTACGGAATCATCAGGGATCCCCTTTAATGACCGTTCTGAATTGCGCTAATTTCATGCTCAAGGAAGCCGTTAAGCCGTCATAATAGAGGCCGTTTTCGGCCACATTCGTCATTTCCCGCTCAATATCCACGTTATTGCCGTCGTTGCGTAAAAGCGTGCCGGTATCCTTGATCACCGCGCCTGACGGCGTTTCCGCTCCCGGCAGATGTTTCCAGGAAGTCAGCTTCAGCGGCAGCTCCGGCAGGGCGCTATCCCGCAGGGTTGTGGCCATCACCGTGGGGAAATCGACGTCCGAGCGCTTAAAGCCCGGCGTGTCAACATTCGCTATGTTATCCGCCAATACCCTCTGACGCAGGCTGGAGGCGTCCAGGCCCGTTTCCAGGGAACGCAGCGGAAACCCGTCTAACCAAGTGAACATCGCCTTACCTCCTTAACGCGTTCGCCGTGCTCCACATTTCATCGCCGTTGCGAATCATGCGGGCATTCATTTGATAGGCTCGCTGTACCTGAATCATATCCGTCATGGTTTTTCCCAATTCGACGCTTGATCTTTCCACGTGGCCCGCCAGAATCCGGCCCAGGCCGTCGCTTCCCGGCGCGCCGGTGATGATCGTCGTATTGCCCGCCGGTTGAAAGAGGTTATCCCCTATTCTTTGCAAGTCGCCGCCGTTGGAGAACCGCGTCAGGGTCAGCTGAGCGTATTCGTGTACCCCGTCCTCGTCAGTTTCCAGCACTCGTCCGTCTTCCTCAATCCGGATATCCGCCCCCGCGGCAATCCAGAGCGCCGGTTCCAGGGAGTTGCCGTGTTCATCGACCAGTAAGCCCGTAGCGTCGCGGCTGAAATTGCCAGCCCGCGTATAGGCAACCGACTGATCCGGCTGCCGCACCCGAAAATAGCCTTCTCCCTGAATCGCCAGACTATAGGGGTTTTCACTCTCGCTCACGATTCCCGGCAGGGTACTCCGGTCAACGCCAGCCAGCTGGACGCCGGAACCGACGACCAGCGGCTCCCCGGTCTTTTCTCCCGCCGGTTGCACCAGATGGCGCACTTGGGTGATCGTTTCCGAAAACGAAGCCCGCTCCGCTTTAAAACCAAAGGTGTTCAAATTCGCCAGATTATCCGCCAGAGCGTCCAGTGCCACCTGTTGCGCCCTGACGCCGCTGGCCGCGCTCGCCAGTATGTTCAAAAATCTTACCTCCCAGCGGATTCCTTCCGTTTACGATGGATGATTAGCGTTTAAGCCGGATTAGCGTTTGAGATTGATCAGCTCTTCCAGCAGGCTGTCGGATACCGTGATCGTCCGGGCGTTCGCCTGGAAACCGCGCTGCGAGATGATCATGTTCGTCATCTCCTGCGCCAGCTCGACGTTGGACATTTCCACCGCGCTACCGATGATCGTGCCCCGACCGGAAGTTCCGGCGGCCCCGATCGTCGCCGTGCCGGAGTTATTCGTGGCGGAATAGTTATTGCCACCGATGGCCTGCAAGCCCGCCGCGTTGTTGAAGCTGGCGATCGCCACCTGGCCGATCTTGCGAATCGCCGAGGTCACGCCGTTGCTGTAGATCCCCGTGATCACCCCGTTTTTATCCAAGTCAAAACGCTCCAGCGTCGGCGCCGCCCAGGTCAGATCCCAATTGCCCACGGCGGCCGCCGCGTTGGTGGAGGTATCAAAGGTCAGGGTTCCCGAATTTGAATTAAACGCCGCCCCATCCGGCAAGACATCAAACGTCGCGCCGATCCAGGCGGTATTGCTATAGGTCGTGATGTCCTCCCAGCCGTCAGCCGGATATGTGGCCGGCTGTGAAGGTAAATCCACAGTCAAGTTATTCCACAGCGGCAATACCGCATCCTTCGCCGCGTCCGCGTTCGCGTCGGTATCAAATTTAATGACGCCGGTGCCGGAATTAAAGGTCGCCCCCGTCGGCAAGTCCTGCGGATCAATCCCTCTGCCAATCAGTGAATCACTGGCGAAAGAGGTCGATGTGAGCCAGCCGTTGCCGGGGTAGGTAGTGGGACGCTCGGTAATCGTCACATCAGACACCATCGGTATCGTCGAGCCTACCAAGATCTTAATCGGCACCAAGCTGGAAAAATCGACCGCTGTCCGCTCGTCCTCTCCCCACATGTAGCCCTGCACTTTCGCGCCGGCCAGCGAGACCAGATTGCCGTCGGCGTCAAGAATAAAGCTGCCGTCACGCGTGTAGACCGTCTGGGAGCCGTCATTCAGGACAAAAAAGCCGTCGCCGGACAGGGCCATATTGGTCGCCACTCCGGTGACCTGAGTACTCGACGTCCCCATGATCTGGGTAATGCCGGCGATGTTGGCGCCCAGCCCCACCTGCATCGCGTTGCTGCCGCCCCGCGTTTCGGTAGGCGCCGAGGCCCCTTGCAGGGTCTGACTGAGCATCGTCGAAAAGGTCACGGCGCTCTTTTTAAAGCCCACGGTGTTGACATTGGCGATATTATTACCGATCACATCCATCATCGTCTGGTGATTCCTCAAGCCGGAGATCGAGGAGAAAAGCGAACGCATCATAAAAATTATCCTTCTTTCTCATCCTTATTTTCAGTGATTGCTATATTTTCGGTGATCCTATCCTGATTGAGTCTATACCGTAAACAGCCTAGCCCTCAAGGGAGGGCGACTAGCCAGCCGCCGGGGCTTCGACGTCTTCCGACGCTTCGGTATCCGCCGGAGCGGTATCCTCTACCGCTTCGCTATCCCCCGCAGGGTCAGCCGGATCAGCCGCCGCAGGCGGTTCGATGATCGATATTCCCGTCAAATCTTCCATTTCCAGCGCCACACCGTCCACCATCACCTTGAAGAACGTATCCGTCCAACTGACGCCTTCCACCAACCCGGTGACGGTATTGCCTTCGGCGTCCTTCCCGGTCACATATTTGCCGATCAGGGAAATCCCCTGGCCGATCACGTTTTGCATATACATCGACGATAACATCAGGCCGATCTGGTTCAGGCCGTCGCTGACGTTATTCATCTGCTCCAGGGTGCTGAATTGCGCCATTTGCGCGATAAATTCCCGGTCGTCCATAGCGTTCATGGGATCCTGATTGGACAGCTGCGCGACTAACAGCTTCAGAAAATCGTCCTTGCCCAGCGTTTTTTCTACGGCCTGGGCGGTCGCCGCGCTGCCGCTCGCATAATTGCTTACGTCGCTGATGGTCGAACTCATATTTTCCTCCTCAAAATCAAGCGGTCACGTCTAAAAGACGATCTCCCGCAGACGTAGGTCCGTAGCCGGACGGCGTACCGACAAGGGCGGCGGCAAAGGCGCGCTCCGCTTCTTCATCCTCGCCCGGTCGCAAAGACGGCGCTCCCTCAAAAAAGGAATCCTTAAAAGCTCCCTCGCCGGAACCCGTCTCCATTTGCAGCGACCCCATAGAAATCCCCTGATTCTCCAAGGTATTCTTTAATGCATGTAAATTATTTTGCAACGCCGTTCCCGTCGCTGCCTCCGAGGCGGTCACCCGCAAGTGAACCTGTCCGTTTTCCCATTTCATCGCAATGAGAATGCGGCCCAGATCCTCCGGATGCAGTTGGATTCGCACCTCTTTGACTTCAGAATACAGCGGCTGCCAATAGGGTTGTAACGCCTGTTCCACCTGAGCGGCGACACTGCGTCCGACATTGACAGCCGTCAGGAAAGCGGGCTCCTCCCCTTCCAGACCCGCTCCGCCTGTAACGTTTAACAGATTGGCGTAGTTGAGATTGGCGTCCGCCTTGCCGGTGTTTTCAAGCGCAACGGCCAGCGCCGGTTCTGTTCTTGCCAAACCTCTGGGAGCGCTTCCTTCTCCGGAACGCGCCTTCGCCTGAGCGCCGACAACGGCTGCCGCCGCCGGTCTTTCCGTCTCTGACCGTTCCTGCGGCTTCACTGTTTTTTCCGCCGCTTGCATAGGCGGCCGATCCGGAAGCTCCAAAGCATCCGGCTCCTGTTCCTGTAAAACGCTCACCTGAGCGTCGCCCGCGGCTGTTCTCAAACCCTTAACGTTTACCGGCAAACCGCGAACATCTTCCCGCTGTCCGGTCATTTGTCCGGGGATTGGCTCTATTTCTCCATTCAACTCCTGTAATAACTGTGCTATTTCCTCTTTATATCCATCCAATTCCGTTTGCGCCACGCTGTTTCCCTGGGCTTCCGTACGCATCATCCTTGTCAGTACGGAAGCCGCTTTTTCAGCCCACGGGGTTCCATCGCTTAAAGTATTCACGTTGGCCGTGATTTCTTCCGCCGCGATCCCGCCGACTTGATTCATCTTTGCTCCAGAATTGGCTTCCTTGCCTACCGGAAAATCATGTTGGCTTGCCGTCATCGAAAACAGATAGCCCGTCAGTTCCGCCAAAAGGTTTTGAAGATTCTCCTCGCCTGCCGCTTGTTCAGGCTCACGCTCTTCATCCCCTTCCGCCGGACGCGCTTCCACGCCCTGCTGAACTCTCTTTTGATCGGCACTCTGATCCACGGGTACAGGCTTCAGGATTTCCGTCGCTCTGCCGGACGGTTCCTTCGGACTCTCCCATTTCTCCAAGCTCTGTCCTTTCGTATCGCTGCTCTCCGGCTTCATCAGCCCTTTCATCAAGATCGCGAAACCGGTTGCCGCTGGCGCGGATTCAGATCCCGCGTCCCGGCGTCCGGGTGTTTTTGCCGCATTCGTTCCTATCGGCGAAAGGACATTCACATCGGTCATAGCTTCACCTCCATTCGTTACTACCTGTGTTATCGGACGGAAGTTTCCCGAACTTTAGGGAATGCCGACGCAAATACAGGCGTCCATCATTTGCTCACAATAAACTGAACTTCTGCTGACCCAATTTCCCCCGAAGATGCATAATAGCCTGAGAGTGCAGCTGCGAAATGCGGGATTCCGAAAGATTCATCACCGCCGCAATTTCTTTCAGCGTCAGCTCTTCTTTGTAATAAAGAGATAAAATCAGTTGTTCCTTTTGCGGCAGTTTTTCAATCGTGACGGCCAGGATACTATTTCTTTCCTCAATTTCCACCCGGCCAAAGTCCTCCGCCGAACGCTGGTCAGAAATCCGCCCAATCGCGCTGCCCGTCATTTCACCGTCATCCCCGGTTACCAGCTCGTCAAGTGAGGTCAGCATGAGCATCTGTGATTGGAAGAGGATCTTTTCAATCTCTTTCAGATCAAGCGCCAGGAATGCGGCTACTTCCTCCGGCTCCGCCGCCCGGCCTAACTTGTTTTCCAGCTCGGTGAAGCCGTCCTGAACCATTTTCACTCGCTGCCGAGCCGAATGCGGAACCCAGTCCATCGCCCGCAGGCCGTCAATAATAGCGCCCCGAATCCGCAAAGTAGCGTAAGTTTCAAATTTCACTCCCCGGCTCATATCAAATCGTTCGATCGCGTCCAGCAAGCCAAAAACACCATAGCCAATCAGATCGTCTTCATCGACGTGCGACGGCAAAGCTAAGGCCAAGCGCCCTGCGATCCGTCTCACCATCGGCAAATACTGTTCTATTTGCTCCGCGCTCCAATCACCTTTCACCGTTGCCTGATCATTACTCATCTGCCGCCCTCCTCTCTGTCGATCCCCTGACTACGCTGATAAGATAAGCCGGTCTTATTGTTCGCCGCCATCATCGTCGCCCCAACCCATACGGCGCACGATTTCCGCTTGCTGTTCCGGATCCGGCAAACCAGCCATTAATTTGGATTTCACCTGTCCCGGCGCGGCATAGAGACCGGTTCCCGCGGCAGACTCCGTCTTGTCCTCAACCCTTTCCGCTTCCGTTGCTGTTTCCGGCTCCGTCTCCGTTGCCGCATCTCCCACCGTCACATCCAGCAGGATTCCTTGCGTCTCATCCTCGCTTTCCCCCACCGGTAACGCCATTTTTTGAAACAAGTTCACCAAGCCGATACACATCAGGTAAAAAGCCGCAAAGGACAGCGCGGCTCTTACCACCAGCCAGAAAACACTGACGCCGCTTTTCCAGCTTAATAGTCCTACCAGCACGGCCAGACCAAGCGCCGCATTTCGGAGCCACAGACGGATATTTTCCAAGGATATATTTTCTTCATCCAAGTTTTCCATCAAATCACCTTTTCGCCATGATTTATCGTGCGCACCTTTAAATTCCCTGTATTGACGCTGAAATGGATCGTCCGGCCATAGTTGCCGCCGACGTCGGCGACCAGCAGCGGAATCCCCAGTTTTTTCAGTTCTCTTTTCACCGCTTCAGCATTGCGGTCGCCGATTTTCAGAATTTGAGGTTTGTCCGCAAAGGTAAACATCTGCGCCCCACCGGCTATTTTCGCTTTTAAGCGTGATTTTACGCCGCCGAGCGCCAAAACGCCTTCTACCAGCAGGTTGGTTCCCGTATCCGCGTATTTTGCCGGATTTCCTTCCGCATGTCCGATCGCCGTCGGCAGCATGATATGCGCCATCCCGCCTACTTTTTTCACTGAGTCAAAAATACATATCCCTATGCACGAACCCAGGCCGGGAGTCATCAGGATATCTTCACCCTGCGCCGTTTTTACATCCGCCATGCCCACCATCACTATCCCGTTCATATGCCTAATGCTCCCAATAGCTTTTCCAGACCTCCCTGTTTGAGCAAAAAGACGAATTTTCCTTCGATCTGCGGCGTTCCGGACAATTCCGTATCGATAAATAACACCTGGTCTTCCAAATCGCCGTCTTCGAGCAAGATCGCGCCCAAGCCCGCTCCGGCCATGTCCACCGCAATCGCCGGAACCGAGGCCTGCATGGAAATCCCCGAGAGTTGGGTCAGGGCCATCAAAAAGGAACTGACCAGGATATTGCCCACTTCTTTCAGCGCGGATTGCCTTAATTCATCCAGTAAATCCATTTGCTGATCTGATTGAAACAATCCCCGCAAAACGCTTTGCGCGCTCTCCAAGGGGAATAAGAACACCGCTTTTCCCGGCGCTTCACCGTTTACATGCAAGTATATCATCACCTGCGGTTCTTCCATGCCTCCCGCAATCTCGGCAATCTGCTCAAAAGAAATCATCCATACCTTCGGTATCGACATATCAATCCTTCTTTGCAGCAATTGGGATAAGGCGCTCGCCGCGTGTCCGGATCCTATATTGCCAATTTCTCTGAACGCGTCCAATTTTGATTGTGATAAAAACTCATCCGTCATTTTGCGTCAACCCCTTTTTGAGCATCTCTCTCTGTAAATCAAACACGGTGCGGATAATTCGGTCCCGAAGTTTTTCACTGATCTCCACAAATTCAATCGATACGTCCCAGCGCCGAATCGTGTCAAGCTGCTGAACTCTGCAAACTTTAGCCGGCATGTGGATTTCATACTTCGGCAGTGTTAACCGGGTATATAGCATCGCCCAGTCTTCAACCTTGCGGCGCGTCCGGAATCTCATCCCGCCGCCGCTCAAGTCGATCATGGACGCCTCGATTTCTTCTGACATACCGTTCTTGGTCACAACCCGGTAAGAAAGAGGAAAAAACGCTTCGATACGAACATAATTGCGCCGTTGTATTTTTTCGATATCTCCCAGATATTCCAGAACAAAGAGCGGTATAGGCACGGCGATCCGCTGGATGATCCTCGCTTTTACCCGATACGTATAGCGGCTCTCCTGAAAAACTATTTCCACTACCGTTCCCTCACTGATTGGCACAATCGCGCCGCCGGCAGACGGAACCACCAGCGAAATGATCCGCTCTCCCACTTCCTCAAAATACGTTCGGTAGTCGCCTTCATAGGGGCCTTCAAGAACGATTAATTTAACGGCTAAACCAGGTCTTGCTTTTCCCAAATAATTCATGAGATATCCCTCTCCTATCTCTCGCATAAAAGGAATTTTCCGGCGTTTCCATTTTTACATATCCAACAAACCTTTAAGAAATCCCCGGACTCCTCCCGCTTGCCGCGGCGGCGATACATACAATCCCAGTACAGAACCCGCAATCCAGCGGATGCATTGATACGATGAACTCTGAGGAAAAGCCACGCCTAACGGCACTTGCATCATCACCGCCCGACTGACGGCGCGGTCTTCATATACCCAGCCCATGAGCCGGATCGATCCCTGAAGAAATTTTTGCACCGCTTTTTCCAACCGCTCATAGGTTAGCCGCGCTTCCGCTTCCGAGTGAACTTTGTTGACCACCACATAAGCCGGACAGGAAACACCGTTGGCGTACAGAACTTTCAGCATTCCGTAAGCGTCGGTAATCGCCGTCGGTTCAGGGGTCGTGATCACAATCACGTCGTCCGAGGCCCGCAGAAGATCGATCACTGTGTTTCCCAGGCCCGCTCCGGTATCGATGATCAGGATGTCGGCCATATCCTCCAAGCGCCCGATATTGGCGATAAAACTTAGCCTGCTGACCCGGTCCAGATTCGCCAGCTCCAGGATTCCGGAGCCGCCGGGTACAATCAGCATTCCCTTCGGGCCTTGAACGACGACCTCTTCCACTGTTTTTTCGCCGGTGATGAGATGTTGGATCGTGTAGCGGGGCACAACGCCGCAGGCAATGTCCACATTGGATAATCCTAAATCGCCGTCCAGGACGGCAACGCGCACCTTGTGTTCTATCAAAGCCAGAGCCAAATTCACAGTAAAATTCGTCTTGCCTACGCCGCCTTTACCACTGGTAACGGCAATGACCCGCATACTCTTCCTCTCATTTGCCAATGGCTGTAAACCCATGATCTGGCGATTCACGCGGACAGCCCTCCTCCTAAGGCGTAGAGAGCTAATCTTTCCGGGGTCGCGACTTCAATATCATCCGGCACATTTTGCCCATTGGTAACATACGCAATCGGCATGGAGGTCTGTTCGATCAAATTTAGCATATTGCCGGCGCACTGAGTTTCATCCAATTTAGAAATGATCAAATGATCCGCTAACAGCTGAAAGCGTTGAATCACCTGAAGCATATCCTGCGTATTCATCGTCGCGCTCAAGACCAGCATGGATACGTCCGGCTTCGCCTTATCGATCAGCGCCCGCAATTCAGACATATGTAAATCATGCTGCGGGCTGCGCCCAGCCGTATCAATAAAGATCAATTCTTTATCCTTATGCTTCGCCAGAGCCTCTGCAATTCCCGCCGGCGCCATCACCACCTCTACCGCGACGCCGATGATATCCCCAAAGGTCTTTAATTGCTCCACCGCCGCCACCCGATAGGTATCGGCGGTAATCAAGGCGACTTTCCGTTTGTCAACAATACTGAACCCGGCCGCTAATTTACCGATCGTCGTCGTTTTTCCCACGCCGGTCGGCCCAATCAGCGCCACCACGCACGGCTTGTCCTGCTCCAACCGGATCGGCGTCGTATTGACGCACATTTTCGTGATAGAGTTCTTCAGGCTAAAATACACTGCGCTCCTGCTCCACCAATCTTCCTCCGTCACATCCTGCTGTACCTGGCGCAATAACTGGCGTATCAGCGGTTCCTGAATCCCCCGCTCTCTCAGATAATCGGCCCACGGCTGCAAAGGAGGCGACCATGCCATCTGATCTCCGCTAAAGTTCAGAATATTCTGATTCATTTTCTCCATCAACTGGCGCATTTGATCCAGCTCTTGCTTTAAGACGGCCGTGTCCCTCTCTCGCTCCACCTCCGCCTCTTGGAGCTTTCTGAGTTCTTTGGCTTCTTTCATCTTTATTCCTATTTCCTTTTCGATCTCTTTCTCTTTCTCTTTTTCTCTTTCTCTTTCTTTTTCCTCCGCTCTCTCCGCCGCCTTATGGAGCGGCGCTTCCTCCGGCATTTTTTTCACGGCCACCGGCTGATCTTCCACCGCCGCCGTAATCTCCACCCTCGTTCTGCCAAATAAACCGAAAAATCCGCCTTCCCGAAACTGCCGCGTTTGTAAAATAATCGCCTCCGAACCCAGTTCTCGTTTAATCCGGCCCATCGTTTCCGCGACATTGTCCCCCACAAATCTTTTAACTCTCATCTGCATTCACCATCCCCACCGCTTGAACTTCAATTCCCTGAATGAGCTCGTTATAGGATAAAACCACCAGCTGCGGTAATTGCCGCTCCGTCATCTTTTTCAGATTGATCCTCACCATCGGCGCGCAAACCATCACCGGAACATAGCCGTTTAACATCATTTTCTCTGTTTCTTTGCTGATATTTTTAACCAATCGCTGGATCAGATTCGGATCCAAATTTACGAAACTGCCAAACTCCGCCGGCTGGATATTATTGAGGATCTGTTGTTCCAACTGCGGATCGAGGGTCAGGACGCGCAGTTCTTTCTCTTTGCCGATGAGAGCCTGGACGATCTGTCTGGACAGGCTTTGCCGCGCATACTCCGTCAAGCGGTCAATATCCTTGCCGAACACCGAGTAATCCGCCAACGTCTCCAAGACCGTCATCAGATCCTTGATCGATACCCTTTCACGCAGTAAATTGCTCAGGATTTTTTGAATCTGACCCAAATTCAACAGATCCGGAATGAGTTCCTCCACGATGGCCGGCGCGTATTCTCTCACGTTATCCACCAACATCTTGACGTCTTGACGGGTGAGGATTTCCCCGGCGTGAATTTTAATGACCTCCGTCAGATGGGTCGCCAATACCGTTGGCGCGTCAACCACCGTACAACCCGCTGTTTCCGCCTGCTCCCGGTATTTTATATTGATCCATTTAGCGTCTAAGCCAAAGGCCGGTTCCTTGGTCGGCGTACCGGGAATACTGTCATCCTCAAAGCCGCTGCTCATGCAGAGATAATGATCCGCCAGCAAATCCCCGCCGGCGACTTCGGCGCCGCGCAGCTTAATCACATATTGATTCGCCGTCAGATTCATATTGTCCCGGATGCGGATCACCGGTACGATAAAACCAAGCTCCGCCGCAATTTGCCGCCGGATCAGCACCACTCTTTCCATGAAATCACCGCCCCGGTTCGCGTCTACCAAGGCGATCAGCGCGTATCCCAATTCAATCTCCATATTATCCACATGTAAGGCAGCCACAACATTTTCCGGTTTTTTGCTGTCTTCCAGTTCGATCTCACTGGCGGTTTCCGTCTCTTTATCAGCGGCGGCGCGCATACTGCGCTGGATCATCAGGCCGGAGATCACCAGAAAAGCGGCTACGATAAACAGCGGTATCTTAGGCAATCCAAACAGGGCCAGGGCAATCAAAACCCCGCCCGTGATAAATAAGGCTCTCGGCGCTCTAAACATCTGTCTGGCGATATCCTGTCCCAGATTATTCTCTGAAGCGGCTCTGGTTACCACTAAGCCGGTCGAAGTCGAAATCAGCAGCGCCGGGATCTGCGAGACTAAGCCGTCGCCGATCGTCAGCAGGGTGTACTTATTTAACGCCTCCAGAATCGCCATATCCTTCATCACCACCCCGATGACAAAGCCGCCGATGATATTGATCACCAGGATGATAATCGCCGCGATAGCGTCTCCTTTCACGAACTTACTGGCGCCGTCCATCGCTCCGTAAAAATCCGCTTCCTGCTGGATCTTTTTACGGCGATCCTTCGCTCCCTGCTCATTGATCAGTCCTGAATTCATATCGGCGTCAATCGCCATCTGTTTTCCGGGCATCGCGTCCAGGGTGAAGCGGGCGACGACTTCCGAAATCCGCTCCGCGCCTTTGGTAATGACGATAAACTGAACGATGACCAGGATGACGAAGACGATAAAGCCGACCACCGCGTTGCCGCGCACGACAAATTGGCCGAATTGCTGGATGACGTCTCCCGCGTGTCCGTCCAGGAGAATCAACTTCGTCGCGGCGACGTTCAGCGATAAGCGAAATAAGGTCATCACCAGCAGTAAAGACGGCAAAACGGAAAACTCCAGCGGATCTTTGGTGAAGATCGCCAGCATCAGGGTCAATACAGCGCCGGTGATATTGATCGTAATCAATACGTCCAATAAATGCGCCGGCAAGGGGACGACCATCATAACGACGATCATCACCATCGCCAGACCGGCAAGTACATCGATATTCTCCATCCAACGCCGTCGAATTGCTGTAGCCATGCGTTCCCTCCTGAATGATATTAAGCCATCCGTCTCTTTTTCTTGAGCCGATAAACGAAAGCCAAGACTTCCGCCACGGCTTTATACAAATCCGCCGGCACTTTCTGACCGATCTCTACCTTGCTGTATAAAACACGCGCCAACGGTTTATTCTCTACAATCACAATGTCGTATTCTTTCGCCTTTTCCTTGATCCTTAAAGCCACTTCATCCCGCCCCTTCGCCAGGACATAGGGAGCGTCTTTCTCGGTCAATGCATATCGTAAAGCGACGGCGAAATGCGTCGGGTTGGTAATGACCACATCCGCCTTTGCCACATCCTGCATCATGCGCCGCATAGACAAGGCCCGCTGCTTCTTCTTGATCTCCGCTTTCAACTGAGGATTACCCTCGGTCTGTTTGTATTCGTCTTTTAAATCCTGATGGGACATCCGCAAATTTTTCTCATAATCCCACCATTGGTACAAGTAGTCGATGACGGCAATGATCAGAAAGGCCAACGCAATCTTCCAGGCCATCGTTTGCAGGGCGCTTCCCAGCAAAATCGCCCCCTGCCGGACGTCAATCTGCTGTAGAGCCGGAAAAACTTCCATGTTATCCCGAATACAGGCGTAAAGAAAATAGCCGATAATGGATACCTTAAACAGTGATTTGCCCAGCTCGACCCACGCCCGGACGCCGAACATCCGCTTGGCGCCTTTCATTGGGCTGATTCTGGAGAGCTGCGGTTTGAGAGGTTCGATCGTAAACAGCCCTTTGACCTGAAAGTAATTGGCGGCCGTCGCCACAGCTACCCCGACCGCGAAGAAAGGGGCGGCTACCTGAACCCCAATGAACAACACGTTCAGCATCAAGCTGGCAATGGATTTGATCGTCCAATCCGCCGACAGACCGTAGGTATAGGTCATCAGCTGCGACATTTTCACCACCATCGGCGAGGCCCAGATCTTTAACAGCAGGACAAAGGCCAAAAGCATGAGCGCGGAAACGATCTCCTGGCTGCGGAGGACTTGCCCTTTTTTACGCGCGTCCTGGCGCTTGCGCGGAGTCGCTGTAAATATTTTCTCGCTCAAGGACCCCACCCCCTAAACAGTTCATACAGCCAGACCATATTGGTTCTAAACAGCTGATTGACGGTTTCGCCAAAGAGCAGCATCGACAGGAACAGGAGGATAAAACCAAAAATAATCTTTACCGGAAATATAACGGACATAATATTTAACTGCGGAACCGTTCTCGACAACAGCCCCACGCCGACGTCCGCCAGCACCAGCGCCCCGAAAACCGGTAAAGCGATTTGAATCGACATACTGAAGACTTGCAGGATCAGGGAGATACAAAAATCCGCCCCGAGCGTAATCCCGCTCGCCACAATCGGCACAAAGGTGTAGCTTTTGGCCATCGCGGCGATCATGATATGGTGCGCGTTAAACGCCAAAAGCAGCATTGTCGTTAAAATCATCTGGAAGTTGGCGATCACGGGACTTTGCGTCCCGTTCACCGGGTCCAGAAAATTTCCCATGAGAAAGCCCATTTGAAAGGCAATGAGCTGCCCCGCTCCCTGGATGACCGACGTGACCAGAGAGATCACGAAGCCGATCACCAAGCCAAATAAGAGTTCTTTGATCAATACCCCCACATAGGGCAGGGTCTCCTGCGGTATCTCCACCTGAGTGCCCAGCAGCAGGGGATACATGACCGCGGTAATACTCACCACCAATCCCAATTTAACCAGCACCGGAACCCCGCGGGCGCCAAAGACCGGCGCCAGCATAATCATACCGCCCCAACGGGCGAAGATCAGAAAGAAAAACGAAAGGTTCCATTGCAGCAGCTGCGCTAAATCCAAAACCCCGTTCCCCTTTCCTCACTCAAAAATTGGCGTATGCCGGTAAGTTCATAAACAGATTGGCCGTATAGCTGGTCAAAACCCCCAGCATCCACGAGCCAAGCGTCAACATGACCAAAATCATGGCCAGAATCTTGGGAATGAACGACAGCGTCTGTTCCTGAATCTGGGTCATCGCCTGAAACATGCTGACGGTCAACCCCACGATCAGACTGACCCCCAAAATGGGCCCGCCGACCATGATCGCTGTTCCTAACGCTTCTTTGGCCAGATATAAAACATCATTTTGGCTCACAATTAACCTCCATCACCTGTCAAAACCTCAAGGATTTTTTCTTTATGTAGCTCAGCGCGTCATCCCGCCAATCACCGCAGATCGTCAGTGAAAACTGTTCAGCAAGGCCTGCACCACCAGATGCCAGCCATCCACCAGCACAAACAGCATCAGTTTAAACGGCAACGAAATCATCATCGGCGGCAACATCATCATCCCCATCGACATCAGTACGCTGGAAACGATCATATCAATGATAATAAAGGGGATGAATATCGCAAAGCCCATCTGAAACGCGGTCTTCAACTCACTGATCACGAACGCCGGAATGAGCACATAGGTCGGCACGTCGCGGTAGGTCGCCGGTTGTTGCTCCATCTTCGCCATACTCACAAAAAGCTCCAGATCCTTCTCCCGCGTCTGCCTGATCATGAAAGCGCGCAATGGCGCTTCCGCTCTGCTCAAAGCCTCGGTTTGGGTAATCTCGCTCTGCATATAGGGCTGCAAAGCCTCCGCATTAATCTGATTCCAGGTCGGCGCCATCACAAAAAATGTAAGAAACAACGCCAGCCCGACGATCACCTGATTCGGCGGCAGCTGCTGCGTTCCCAAGGCGTTTCTGACAAAAGACAGGATGATAACCGTCCGGGTAAAGGAAGTCATCAGAACCAATATCGCCGGCGCGATCGATAAGACCGTCAGCAACAGCAATAACTGCAACGAAGCGCTGGTCTGTTCCCCGGGAGTATTCCCCAGATCCAGGTTTAAGGCGGCGGCCAGAACCGGACGCTCAGACGCGGCCAGAAAAACCACGATAAACGCCAGAGTCACTCCGGCCAGGAAACATTTTTTCCAACCGCGCAACCGCCCGTACAGCCGAACGGCATTCCCCTCACAGCTTGTCCGCATGATCTTTCTCCTCCAGCATCCTTTGCAGCTCGGAATCAAAGGGTCGCCGCCTCTTTTTCCCGTAAAACAACCGCCGCCAGAATGTATTCGCCAGACTTTCCGGTCTGGATTCGGAACGATGGGCAATCTCATCGATGATTTCCGCCACCGCCTCCAGATCTTCAATCTCCGCGATCTTTACTAAGCTATGATCGGATCCGCCCAAGACTTGAAATTTTCCCGCGATCTCCACCAGATAGAGCGTCTGCTGCCCACCCAAAGATTGGCGATCCAACACCCGGGCCCAGGAAGAATCCAAGCCGCTGAACTGGGAACGGTTTAAACGCCGGATGATCCAAAGCACCACTACCAGGATCAGGAGAAAGACGACAATATACGCGAACACTCCCCCCCAGGAAAAATCCGGCAGCTGCGTCCCCACGTCAGCGCCACCGCTCAGATATGGACTGTCCTCAATACTCTCAGCACTTTTCATCGTTATTTCAAGGCCTTATTCACGGCTTCCAGCACACGATCCGGTTGAAACGGTTTAACCACAAAGTCCCTCGCCCCGGATTGAATCGCTTCAATAACCATCGACTGCTGCCCCATCGCGCTACACATAATAATCCGGGCCTGCGGATCTAATTTCCGTATTTCCTTTACCGCCTGAAGACCGTCCATCTCCGGCATCGTGATATCCATGACGGTGAGCTCAGGCTTTAGCTCCATATACTTACTTACGGCCACCGCCCCGTTTTCCGCCTCTCCGGCAATCGTAAACCCATTCTTTGTCAGGATATCTTTCAGCATCATCCGCATAAAAGCCGCATCATCTACGATCAGGATATTTGCGCTCACTTTTTTTCCTCCTCTACTATCAATAATCTCAATTTAAATTCCTTACCCGTTCCGCCTGTTGAATAATATCGGTAATGCGTACTCCAAAGGATTCGTTCATCACCACCACTTCACATTTAGCGATCAGCTTGCCGTTCACGATCATATCCACCGGTTCGCCCGCCAATCTGTCAAGTTCGATGACTGAACCGGGACCCAACGCCAGAATATCCTTAATCGTCTTTTTGGCCTTGCCTAATTCAATACTCAATTGCAGCGGCACGTCCAGGATAAGACCCAGATTATCCGGAACCGCTCCCGTATACCCCGGCTGCAAAGGAGTAAATTGCGCCGGTTGCACCGAAGCGGGCGGTACGCCGTAGGCGGATGGCGAAGGCGGTATATAGCCGTATCCTCCCGTTCCCGTTGTTTCCGCCAAGGTCGCCGACGCTTCCACTCTGGAAGGTTCATTGGGAGGAGGCGTCATCTCCAGCGACATTTCCGGCGGGCCGCCCGGCGGCATAGTGGACGCTTCAATCTGACTGGCTTCCAGCATCAGTTTGCTGACAATATGTCTCGCTACGCTTACCGGAAAAACCTGAACCAGCGTACTGTCGATCACCGTTCCCACCACCATGCGGAAAGACACGCGAACCATCTCTTCATTCCCGGTAAAATGAGTGCCCTGCGCTTCCGACAGATCGCACAGTTCTAACTCCGGCGGCGTAATATCCACCGCCTCATTAAACATCTGCGACATCGACGTCGCCGCCGAACCCATCATTTGGTTCATCGCTTCCGAAATCCCGCTGATCTGCAATTCTGTAAGTTCGGCGGAATCAATCTTCCCTTCTCCCCCCATCATCAGATCAACGATAATCGCCCCGTCCTTTTGGGAAAGGATCATCAGATTGGAGCCCTCGATTCCCATTCTGTACTTGACGTTCACAATCACGCACGGTAACGGATAGGCCTGACGGATGCTTTCCGTGTTCGTGACATCTACTTTCGGCGTCGTGATTTCCACTTTTTTATTTAACAGCAGGGACAGGGTCGTAGCGGCCGTCCCCATGGAAATATTCGCAATTTCTCCCAAAGCGTCCAATTCCATCGTTGACAGCGCTCCCATATCTTGCGCGGCGGCTTGTCCGGCTGGCTGTTCAAACGACGGGGCCGTCCCCTCATCCGCTTTTGCTTCATCGCCGCCCCCAAGCAAAGCGTCGATTTCTTCCTGGGATAGCATTCCACTGTTCATCTTAATCCCTTCCTTCCGTAATGACTTCCGTTAATTTCACCGCCAGCCGCCCGCCGTGTAAGCCTGGTATTCCCTGAAATTTAATGAAATTCCCCACCGACACCGGCAACGGTTCCTGCACCAATTGATTCAGTGGAATGATATCCCCCGGCGTCAGTTCCAGCAAATCCTTGACGGTAATCTCCGCCTTCCCCAAACAAGTAGACATATCAATCATGGCGTGCTCGATATTGTGCCGGATTTGAACGGCTTGCGCCGGCGATCTTTCTTTGGCCTGGGTAGAAAACAGGAAAAATGTACTCAGCTTGCCAAGAATCGGTTCCATCGCCAGATACGGAAAACAAATATTCAGCATTCCCACCGTATCTCCGATCGTGATCTCCAGCGTCGCCAGCACGATCATTTCATTCGGCGCGATAATCTGAGTAAACTGGGGATTCGTTTCCATCGCCACCAGCTGCGGTTCAAACTGAGCGACCTCGTTCCAGGCCTCAGCGTTCAATTGGATGACGTGCAACAACCGCTGCTCGATGATGATGCGTTCGATCTCCGTCAAAGCCCGGTTCCGCTCGGAAGACTGCCCTGAGCCGCCCAGCAAACGCTCGATAATCGCGAAAGCAATGGAAGGACTCATCTCCATCAGCATATTGCCTTCCAGGGGATTAAACTTAAACACCCCCAGAATCGTCGGATTCGGCAAAGAACGAATGAACTCATCATACGTGATTTGCTCAATCGATACAACCTTCATATCAATCGGCACGTGCAAATGCGCTGTAAAATAGCTGGTAAGCGCGCGGCAATAATTCTCATGAATGTTTTGCAGCGTTCGGATCTGATCTTTAGAAAACTTATTCGGACGCTTAAAATCATACACACGAATGCGCTGCTGCTTGTTCGATTTGATTTCCTCCGCGTCAACCTGCCCGTCAGACAACGCGTTCAATAATGCATCGATTTCATTTTGCGATAAAACATCAGCCATAAAATCTCCCCTTTAGAACATCCCCTCTGGAATTTACTGATAGACATAGGTTGTAAATAAGACGTTCTGAACCATCTGGCCGCTAACCTCATTCAATTGGGTCAACAGTTCCTGACGCAATTTCTCAATGGCCTCCTGGGTCGTTACATCCGTCACCGATTTACCCGTCATCACGGAAATGACCCGATCTCTCAGAAAAGCCTCCTTGGCGGTCAGCTGTTCCGCGGATTTTTCGTCCACCCCTTCGAGCGAGATATTCATCTTAAAGTACGACCCGCCTTTTAAGTTGATGGTAAAATCCCCGATCGAAACGACCGGCCCGTCTTTGTGCGGCTTCACCGCGTCCTCGCTGCTCCCTAAAAACTTGGGGCCGACGACAAAAGCTCCCAGCGCGACCGAAGCGATAATAATAACAACCAGGACCAGAATCATGACTAATTTGTTTTTCATAACAGTTTATCTCTCCAATTCACAGAATCAGTTCTTCTTCTCTGGATTTTATCTCAGGATGGCAGCGCCGGCGAAATTTGGCAATCCGTTCGATCAGCGTCTCCAGTGATTCCGTTAAAATATACCGGTTCCCGGTGGTCAGCATCACTACCGTATCCGGCGTCGCTTCCATCGTTTCGATCAAATCACTGTTAATGACAAACTGTTTTCCGTTCAGACGCGTCACATAAATCAAAAGATCACCTCTTTTTTTTGAAGTTGGTACAGGATCTGCCCTGTTTCGTCCAAAATCTTTTGTTCTTTTTTCTGTTCTTCTTCCAGGAAAGCCCGCCATTGCTTTTCTTTCAGCCGTTTTAACTTTTCTACTTCCCTGTTGGCCTCCAACACCGCCTGTCTGGCTTCAATCACGACTTCTTCTTGTTTCTTCATCTGCTCTTGCGCGGACCGCAAGCTCTGATCACATCGCTGCGTATAGGCCTGCCACCTTCCCAATTCCGCGGGGGCTGTCTGTCCGGCCGCTTTCTTTTCCCGCAGCGCGTCCCGCAGGCGCTTTTGCCACATCCACTGGTTTTCCTTGAACGCATTGAGTTTTTGAAGTTCTTCGGCCAGTCGCTGTTCCGTCCGCTGCAACGCTTGATCCGCTAATTTCAGACTGGCCCGCAACCGAAAACGAAAAACCGCCAAAGTCAACCTCCCCCTTTCAGATGATCGAACCCATCATCGCCAGCGTAGCTTCCAGGGTTGAGCTCTCCGCCACCTCTTGACACAAGAACGCGTTAATCCCGTCAATATGTTCAATCGCCGCGTCAATGCGCGAATTACTCCCTTTGACATAAGCGCCGATATCGATCAAATCCTTGGCATCCTGATATACCGCCAAGTATTCGCGCATTTGCCAGGCTCTCGTTTTATGCTCTTCATCAATGATATCGTTCATCACCCTACTGACCGAGCGTAGAATATCGATCGCCGGATAGTGGTTTTGCACCGCCAAGTCTCTCGTTAAGACAATATGTCCGTCTAATATCCCCCGGACGGCGTCCGCAATCGGTTCGTTATGATCATCCCCGTCCACCAAGACGGTATAAAGACCGGTTATGCTTCCCCGCTGTGCCATTCCTGAGCGTTCTAGCAGTTTCGGCAGCAGGGCGAATACAGACGGCGGATAGCCCCTGGTCGCAGGCGGTTCTCCCGCTGTCAGCCCCACTTCCCGCTGCGCCATCGCAAAGCGGGTTACGGAATCCATCATCAGCAGAACGTCCTTCCCCTGATCCCGATAGTATTCGGCAATCGCCGTCGCGGTAAAGGCGGCTTTCAGCCGGATCAAGGCCGGTTGATCCGAGGTAGCAATCACAATCACCGATTTTGCCAGCCCCTCCGCGCCCAGATCTTTTTCTATAAAATCCCGCAATTCCCGTCCGCGTTCGCCCACTAAAGCGATCACATTGACTTCCGCGACGGTATTTCGGGCCATCATTCCCAGTAAGGTACTCTTTCCAACCCCGGAACCGGCGAATATGCCCAACCGCTGTCCCCGTCCAATCGACAATAACCCGTCAACCGCGCGTACCCCGACGCTCAGCGTCTCTTTTATACGGGGACGGGCAAAAGCGCTGGGAGGAGCATTTTGTAACGGATAGCTTTTCTCCACCAATAACGGCTTGCCGTCAAGCGGTTCGCCCAATCCGTTCAAGACCCGTCCGAGCAGTCTGGGGCCGACATGGACGCTCAGCTTATGCCGGTTGGGGATCACCCGGTCTCCCGGACTGATTCCCGTCAATTCTCCTAACGGCATCAGCAGGGTCGTCGCGCCTCGAAATCCTACCACTTCCGCCGGAATCTTTTCCCCGTCCTGATTCACCACATGGCAGTATTCTCCCACACCCGTGCGCGGCCCGGCGGCTTCGATCATCAGACCGACGATCTTCGTCACCAAGCCCAGCTCAGCGATCGAATCCAGCTCTTCAGTTTTCGCCGCCAGCTCCATCCACTTCTCCATCGGTTGACCCCTTTTTCTTCTCTAATTCCTCTTTCAGCAGCTGCTCCATCCGGTCTAACTGGACGTGTAAACGCGCGTCAAACAATCCCTCGCTGCACGTCAGGTAGCAATCGCCCCGCTCCAGCGTTTCATCCGCCGCCCACGAGATTCCCGCCAACGCCTGATCATCCAGCGCCGCGAGCATTTCGGCGTCCGAAGGCGCTACGTGAATATACCAGCCTTCGCGATCCCGCGGCAGTAAGCTCAGCGCCCGGACGATCTGCAGCAGGCGTTCCGGTTCGATCGCTAAACTGCCGCGCAAAATCCGTTCCGCCATCTTTTTCGCTAACTGCAATAAAACCGCGTCTTGTTTCTCAAATTCCAGCCGCACAGCCTTTTGCGCCAAGGCCAAGCACTGAGCCGCCTGTTCGAGCTTCTCCCGCGTTTCTGTTTGAGCCGCCTGTAAGCCGTCCTGGTATCCCGTTTCCTGATATTGGGGATAGACCGCCAGCCTTGTCTCCTGTCTTACTTCTTCACGCAGGCGCTCCACACCTTCCCGCGCTTGTTCGAGCAATTGCTCCGCTTTCTCCCGCGCCTCCTGCAACAGCCTCGACGCCTCGCTCTCCGCCGTAGCGATAATATGGTCGGCCTGTTCGCTGGCTTTGAGCACCAATTCCTCCCGGATCGCCGTCAGCTTTCTTCCTTCTTCTTCCTCCGCGGCAACGGCTTCTTCCTGATGATCCTCCCGCGTTTCCTCACGGGCAAACAAGGTAAATTCCAAGGCGTCAAAATCGATCAGACGCGGCTGAGCGACTTCTATCAGGCCATTTTTAACAATACGGGAATTAGTAAACAATTTCATCGACGCCACCTCGCGATATCACAATCGCCCCTGTTTCTTCCAATTTTCGAATCACTTTAACAATACGCTGCTGCGCTTCTTCCACATCGCGCACTCTGACCGGGCCCATGAACTCGATATCTTCTTTGAGCATCTGTGAAGCGCGGGACGACATGTTGTTTTGAACCTTCTGCGCCACTTCCGGGTTGGTTCCCTTCAAGGCCAGCGCCAAATCCTTGGTCTCGATCTCGCGCAGGATCAGTTGAACGCCGCGATCGTCCAGGGTGATAATATCTTCAAAGACAAACATCTGCCGTTTAATCTGTTCGGCCAGATCCGAATCATCGGTTTCCAGCGTATCCATCACCGTCTTTAAGGTGCCAGGATCCGCCCGGTTCAACAGATTCACCACGCACTGGATGCCACCCAGAACCGTGTAATCCGTTAAGGCCAGACTGGAAATCTTGCGTTCCAGCACATTTTCTATTTCTTTCAAAACTTCCGGATTGGTGCGCCCCATAATAGCGATCCGCTTCGTCACATCGGCCTGCATCTCCAACGGTAAATTAGCCAGCAATACCGCCGCCTTATCCGGCGCCATATAAGACATGATCAAGGCGATTGTTTGCGGATGCTCCCCTTGGATAAAGGACGCCAATTGATTGGGATCGGTTCGGCGCACCATGTCAAAAGGCCGCATCTTCAAGGAAGAAGAAAGTTTAGCGATAATTTCAAAAGCTTTTTGCTGCCCTAAAGCGCGTTCCAGCACATCCCGCGCATAATCCACCCCGCCTTGGGCGATATAATCGTTGGCCATGCACATCTGATGAAACTCTTCGATCACCTGATCCCGCGTCTCCGGTGAAACCTTACGCATATTCGCCATCTCCAGCGTAAGCTGCTCGATTTCGTTTTCACTCATGTTCTTGATGACCTGCGCTGAATTTTCAGGACCCAGCGACACCAAGAGAACCGCGGCTTTTTGTAAGCCTGACAAGGATTGACCGCTTGCGCTTGCATTACTCATCTTACTTGTCCTCCGTCAGCCAAGTTTTCACCAAATTGGCCACATCATCCGGATTATTATGGGCATAAATATTTACGGATTCTCTGATCTTCTGTTTTTCAATCTCGTCCGCTGATTTCTGCTGCTTCTCTTCCATCCTGGCTTGCGCCTCCGCCTCAGCCTCCGCTTGAGCGTTGAGCAATTCTTGCGTGAGGTTGATATCCAGCGGATCCATTTCCTCATCAAGCACCGGTTCCTCAGCGCGCTTCGCCCGCCGACGTCTGATCCAGAAGATCAGCAGAGCGATCAAACAGAGCGCTCCCACCGCGCCGATTTCCAAATATCTCAATAATCGCTGTCTGGCCGCCGCTTCCAGCATCGCCTGTTCGATCTGTTGCTGATCCAGCTTATTGAACGGAATGGCCGCCACTTCAATCTGATCGCCGCGATCCTGAACCAAGCCCGCCGCCCGGGCTACGATCGCCTCGATTTGCGCCGTCGTCGTCTGCCGCACCACGCTATTCTCCGAGTCCACCAATACGGAAATCGACAGGCGTTCAATCGCTCCGGGATTCACGATCTGTTCCCGCTGGGTCTGATCGTTATTATAATTTTCCGTGAGACTGTTTGCCGAATGGTCGTAAGTGCCAGCGGCGAGCGGACTCGTATAGCCTGGGATATTGGTGACTCCGCCCGGAGCCGCTCCCAGATCGCCGCTGGTCGTAGTTTCACTGGTTTGCTGTCTGCTGACCAGCGCCCCCGCGCCATACAGCTGCTCGATGATCTTGACCTGATCATAATCCAGCGCCGCGTTGACCCTGACCACCACGCTGTCCGCCCCTAAAACACGTTCCAGCATCGACAGAATGGATCGCTGTAAGGCGCTTTCAATCATTTGCTGCTGCTGGAATTGCGTCGCGTTGAGCTTCACCGGATTACTTTTGTTTTCTAAAACCTCCGAGAGAATATTGCCGGAAGTATCCAGAATGGTCACATTCTCCACAGTCAGCCCTTCCACCGAGCCAGCCAGCAGATTGGCGATCCCCTGAATCGCTTCTTCCTCAAAGACTGTTCCCTGCGCGATCTTTAAGGTCGCCGTCGTGGTCGCCGGTCGGCTCTGTTCCGAAAACAGAGACTGCTCCGGCTGAACAATATGCACGCGGGCGTCCTGCACCCCGTTCAGGGTCTTGAGGGTACTTTCCAATTCATTCTGCAAGGCCAAAACATACCGGATTTTCCGGTCGGAATCCGTCTCCCCTAATCGCATTTGATTCAGATAATCAAAACTGAATTTGCTTTCCGCGGGCAGGCCGTTATTCGCCAACGTCAGTCTCGCCGAAGCGGCTTCCTGCTGTTTTACCAAAATCGTTGATCCGCCATCTCCCAACTGATATGTAATACCCAATTCCGACAACTTAGCCGTGATTGACCCGGCCTCCGTATCGGACAGCTTCGTAAAGAGGGGGACATATTGCGGTGTATTCGCCCAGAAAATGAGCGTCGTAAGCAAAGCCAATACAAGAAGAGGAGCGGCAATGGTGATGATTCTTTGCGGGCGGGACAGCTTATTCCAGAATTCCTTCACCGTATCTCTCACCATAGCCCATGAAAATTTCATTTTACGCTCCTCCTTTCTTCAAGAATCTTTTTTCACCATGTGATTTTATACTCCCCCGTCTTCTTAAATCTGCATTCGCATCACTTCGTTATAGGCGTCCAGAATCTTATTGCGGACTTCCACGGTCAGCGATAAGGAAAGTTGCGCTTTCTGCAAAGCAATGATCGCCGTATGGGCGTCCTCAATTTGACCCGTCGCCATGCCAACGGCCGCCACATCCCCTTCTTTCTGCAAGGCGTCCACCTGGATCAGCGCGTCGTTTAGCATCTGCGCGAAGTCGTTTCCCGCCTTTTGCAGGCCTCCCTTTTCCATAGTCACCGGCTCAGCCGTTCCGAAAGAACGCAACGGCGCGAACGGCGCCAACATTCCCAGCGTGATATCCATCGATCCATCCTCTTTTCTATCTGTCTATTTGTCTATCTTCCTATTTCCAAGGCCTTCAAAAACATTGATTTACTGGCGTTCAGAGCGGTTACATTCGCTTCATACGAGCGGGAAGCGGAAATCATATTCACCATTTCCATGACAATATCCACATTCGGATAGCGCACATAGCCGACCGGAACTTCCGGATCTCCTTCGGCCGCCGCGTCGGGCGAACTCGGATCGTATTCCAATTTAAACGGAATCGGATCTTCCACAATCGCCGCCACCTGAACTCCGGTTCCGACGCCCATTCCCGCGGCGATTCCGCTCCGCCGACTTAACGCTTGATTTAAAACGCCGGCAAACCCCGACGCCTCCGGCCTCGGTATGAAAATCGCCTCCTGTCGGCGGTACGGAATCTGACTGCCGGCCGCCGTCGTCCTGCCGGTACGGGTGGTACTGATATTGGCGATATTGCTGGAAATCAGATCCAATCGCAGTCTCTGCGCTGTTAATCCCGACGCGCTGGCGTCTATCCCTCCAAATAACCCCATCGTATTTTTACCTCCTCATGATACATTCGATCATCGTTTTAGCAATTTCCGGAAGCGGCGCGATCCGATCCGCCAAACCGGCCTCAATCACCGCCTTGGGCATTCCGTAGACGACACAGCTCTCTTCCGCTTCCGCTATCACAAATCCCTTTTGGGCTTTTACTTCCCGCGTTCCCTGAAGCCCGTCATTCCCCATCCCGGTCATGATCACACAGCAAGAACCTGCGCCGATTTCCCGGGCTGCCGATAAAAACATCACATCCACCGAAGGCTTGTAGATCGTCGTGACCGGCGTCTCTTTGCCAATCATCAGCGTCAATTGGTTCTGTTTGCGCTGAACCTGCATCTGCAGCCCCGCCGGCGCGATATAGACCGATCCCGGACGCAGGACGTCTCCCTGAGCCGCTTCCTGAACATTCAACGGACACAGCCGATCCAACCGCTGAGCCAGCGGTGCGGTAAAACCGGCGGGCATATGCTGGGCCACGATCACCGGCACCGGGAAATCCGCCGGCAGCTTCGACAACACCGCTTGCAGAGCCGGCGGCCCGCCGGTAGAGGTCCCTATCGCCACTAATTCCACCGGGAATTCCGGCAAAGAGCTCTTCCGCCCCTTTTTCTCAGGCTGCTTGCCTCTGCCCGTCAGCGCCAAACCCTCCCGGCCCATCCTGGCTTTCATCCGTTTCAGGTCTACTAACGCCGCCCCCTTCACCTTTTCAATCAAATCCCGGGCGGACTCCGTCAGTTCCGAACTTCGTCCCAGCGTCGGATTGACCACGGCGTCAATCGCCCCTAATTCCAGGGCCTGCAAAGTCAATTGCCCTTCTTCCGCCGCCGATGCGCTCAAAATAACGACCGGCGTCGGCTGCCAGCGCATAATCTCTTCTAAAGCCCGCAGTCCGTTCATTCTCGGCATTTCCACATCCATCACCACGACTTGGGGGTTCAGAGCCTTCAGCTTTTCAATCCCTTCCAGCCCGTCACGCGCCGAATCAATCACTTTAATGAGAGGATCCTGCCCCAGAATGCGCTGAATCGTCATTCGCATAAACGACGAATCATCCACGATCAACACCGTAACCGGCGACTGCTTACTCAAAGCTCTCATGATTAAATTCCTCATCCATGATTTGATCAGCGTTTAATAGAATCAACAACCTTTCCCCAATCTTTCCCACTCCGCGAATAAAGCGCGTTTCCACGCCTAAAGCGACCGGCGGCGGCGGTTCGATATCTTCATCATTTAAACGCAGCACTTCATTCACCGCGTCCACCCGCACGCCAAACACCTTTTTATCCACCTGCAAAACGATGATCCGGCTCAAGTCCGTATCATCCGTCCTGTCCATCCTGAAGCGCGTCCGCAAATCGACGACCGGAATAATATTTCCACGCAGATTAATGACGCCTTCGACGTATTCGGGCGCTTTCGGTACGCGGGTAATCGCTGGGATCCTGATAATTTCCTGGACCATCATGATATCAATTCCAAATTCTTCCTTTTCCAGGTTTAAGGTAACCAACTGCTCCTCCGCCATCGCCATCACTCCTTCACCACCATTTTTATCTGATCGTCCTAACTTAACTCCTGTTTTTCCGTTCAATCATGATTTCCTGAACGAGCGCTCCCACATCCAGGATCAGCGTGACTTTGCCGTCTCCCAGAATCGTCGCCCCGGCGATCCCCGGCAGGTTATTCAGATGTTCGCCTAATGATTTGATCACGACTTCCTGCTGTCCTCTCAATTCATCAACAATCAAACCGAACGCCTTCTCACCCAAACCGACCACCACCACACACAAGGGATCGGCTTTTTCCTGCCGCGTCGGAATATCGAATTTCTTGTGCAGGGAAATCATCGGCAGCGTTTTGCCGCGCAATTGAATCATCGGCAAACCGCCGACGGATTTAATATCTTTGCGTTCCACCAGCAGGGTTTCCAATACCGACGATAGGGGTACGGCATAGACTTCCTCGCCCACGTTTACCAGCAAGGCCTGGATGATCGCCAGCGTCAACGGCAAACGGATCGTGAAGGTCGTACCCTTCCCGCGTTTTGTATCAATATCAATGGAGCCTCCCAGATTGCTCAGCGCTTTCTTCACGACGTCCATACCCACGCCGCGGCCTGAAATATCAGTGACCTGATCCGCCGTGCTAAATCCCGGCAAGAAGATCAGATTCCCGACGTCGCGGTCGGAAAGCTCTTCCCGCTCGCTAATCAAGCCCTTTTCCAGCGCTTTGGCCTTGATTTTTTCCAGAGACAACCCTTGGCCGTCGTCTGAAATCAAGATCACGATATGGTTCCCCTCATGATAAGCGTCCAAAAGGATCGTGCCAATTTTCGGTTTATCCGTGAGCTGCCGTTCTTCCGGCATTTCGATCCCGTGATCCACGGAATTTCTGATCAGATGCATCATGGGATCGCCGATCACTTCCACCACCGTCTTATCGAGTTCCGTTTCTTCCCCGCGCAATTCCAAAGTAATCTCTTTCCCCGTCTTACGGGCCAAATCTCTCACTAAACGCGGAAAACGGCTGAATACCGTACCGATCGGCACCATACGCAAACGCATGATCCCTTCCTGTAAATCATTCATCAGCCGTCCGAGATACATATTGGTCTCATTCAATTGACTGACCAGATGGTCGTCGGGGTGAGCGTCTTTCAGATCCAAACCGTTCTGTACCAGGCGAGTACGCGTAATCACCATTTCTCCCGCCATATTGATCAGGTTATCCATCCGAACCGTATCGACGCGAATCGTCTGCACCGAACTGTTGCCCTTGGCGGCGTCCGGTGCGGTCGTGGCCGCCATGACCGCCGCCGGTTGGCTGTCTGTCTTTACCGCCGGTTCCGCCTGAAGCAGCGTTTCCCGCTTCGCCGCCCCGACCGCCTCTCCCGGACTTTTTCCTGGAGCCAACGGATCGGCATAAAAGTGAACCTCCACGCCGCTCAGTTCAGAAACATTCATAAGCTCTTCCTGAATCTCCCCGGCGGCTTCATCACAGATCAGCAACAGCGAAAATTTCGCACAGTTCTCCGCCTCGATCTCTTCCATCCCCGGCGCGCTTTTGACCACGGTTCCTATACTCTCCGCCCGCTGTACGGCCATCACCGCGCGTACCGCTCTCATCACCGCCTTGGAATCAAAAGCGATTTCCACCTGGAAAACCCCGTGACCCGTCTCCAAAGCGTTCGCTACCTCCGCTTTTTCCGCTGCGGTTAAAGCAAAATCGACCACAGGAACATCCTTCAGCGCTGGATCCTCTTCCTTTGCTTCTCCCTCCGCGGCGGCAGCCGTCCCGTCCTTCGGCGCTCCCTCCGTCAATCTCTTCAAACTCTCGGTCAGATCAACGAATTCCACCGTGATCTCCTGGTTTTGTTTCACCTGTTCGAGCATCATCTTTACCCGGTCTGTGACCGCCAGCAGAATATCGATGATCTCCATCGTGACTTCCGTTTTTCCCTGCCGCAAACGATCCAGCAGATCTTCCGCCGCATGTGTCAAGGCCACAATCGGCGTAAATCCCATGGTTCCGGAGGCGCCTTTCAGACTATGGGCGGAACGAAACAGATCATTAATCAGAGTGATATTATTTCCTTCTTTTTCCAGTTGCAGTAAGCCTGTACCCAGGCGCTCAATTTGCTCCTGAGAATCCAGCAAGTAGAATTCCAGAAATTCGCCCAGATCAACCCCCGCATCCCTTGGATCTTCACTCATGAAACATACACCCAACTTTCATTTCCTTGATCACTATTTTGCTTTCCTCTGTTTTTATCCATTTTTCGCGCATCTCTATCTATCTCTTTATCCTTGAATTGTCTATCCCATCATCTTCATTGAGAATTTAACGTATTATCCATCAAATTTTTTCAAATCCCCGCCCTGTCAATAGGAGATAGGTAACAAAATTCATCTCAATTATGTGTTTATTTTATACTTTAATTAAAAAAGCCCTAAATATATATAGGACTTTCGGGTAAATTTTCTTAAAAAGCGAAAAAACTTCTGTTTTTTCGCTCATTTTTCGTTACCGCCACCATTTTTGCCATTATTTTCACGAATTTTTACCCAATGACTCGCATCGCCGCCTCCGGCAATCGCTTGCCAAAACATTCACCCCAGCGCGGTTCGGCGCTCACCCCACTTTTTCCAAATCGCTCTCCAATTTTCTGCATTCATCCTGTATTTCCAGAAAAACCTCCACGATATTCGGGTCGAATTGCGTCCCGGCCCCTTCTTCGATAATGGCCACCGCTTTTTCATGAGGAACCGAGGCTTTATAACAGCGTTCTGAAACCAAAGCGTCATACACGTCCAGCACCGACAAAACGCGGGCGGCCAACGGAATATCCGTGCCGCTCAACCCATCCGGATAGCCCTTGCCGTCCCACCGTTCATGGTGAAAGCGGCAGATCTCCCTACAGTGCCGCAGATACATCTCGTCATCCGACATATTTGAAGAAATGCTGGCGATAATGTCAGCGCCAATCACCGTATGCGTCTTGATCACCTCAAATTCTTCCGCCGTCAAGCGTCCGGGCTTGAGCAGAATATTATCCGGGATCGCGACTTTTCCTATGTCATGCATGACGACCGCCTTGATCATCGCGCCGTAGTTAGAATCGATCAGTTCCTGATGAAACATCGGCTTGGCGAGCATCCGGGCGATCAATATCCGCATCAGATCACCCGTCCGCCGGATATGCGTTCCCGATTCCAGGCTGCGGTATTCGATAATCGCCGCCATCGTTTCCAGCATCTGCGTATGTACTTTCATCAGATCCGCCGTCTTCTTCTCCACCAGGGTTTCCAACTCCGTGCGATACCGTTTCAATTGAATATGGTTATCTACCCGGGCCTTGACCACATCCGGATCAAAGGGTTTGGAAATATAATCTACCGCGCCTTCCTTCAGACCGCGGGATTCATGCATATTCGCGTCGGCAGCCGTGATAAAGAGAACCGGAATCTTTTCGGTTAACGGATTCGCCTTAATAATCTCCAGCACCTCAAAACCGTCCATCCCCGGCATCATGATATCCAAAAGCACCGCCTGGGGCAAACAATCGGTTTGATAGAGACACTCTACCGCCGCAAAACCATCCGCCGCTTCCAGAATCTCATAATCATTCCCCAGAATCTCACGAAGGATTACACGATTAATTTCTATATCGTCTACAATCAATATGCTGTCTTTTTCCTCCATCGGCATCCTCCTCAATTCAAGCAGATCACAAACTCTCGGTCAAGATCTTGATATATTTCACCGTCTGATCCATCACGCCTTCCAGCTTCTCGAAACTTTCCTGATAGTCGAAACCACTTTTCAGCTGCGCTTCCAGCAGGGTGATCACCGAGTAGATCTCGCCCAGCGACAGATTCGCCGCCATTCCTTTAATCGCGTGCGCAGTCTTCGCCGCTTCCTCCAGGTTTTTCGCTTCGATCTGCGTACAGAGCTGCTCCCAGTATGGGCTTTTCAAAAAGGCATTTAACAGCGTCTTATAAATCGTTTTATTGCCCTTCAACCGGGCCAGAGCTTCCTCCACCTGAATATAGTTCTCCAAAGCCGCCATTTCCATATCGCCAACTACCTCCCGCATAGGCTTTACCGCCTCTTGTTTTAAAGGCATCGGGGCCTCTTCATATTGGGTCAAATAATATCTCAATTTGGCAAAAAGCTGCTCCACTTGTATCGGTTTTGCCAAATGATCATTCATGCCGTTTCGCAGACACTTGTCGATATCTTCAACAAACACATTCGCCGTCATCGCAATGATCGGAACCTCCGGCGCTTTCGGCAAATCCAAATCGCGGATGCCGCGCGTCGCCTCGTAGCCGTTCATTTCCGGCATATGGATATCCATCAGGATCAAATCATATTTTTGCGGATTCTTCTTAAACATTTCCAAAGCGACGCGCCCATTCTCCGCGTGATCGATCTGCACCCCGGTATCCGTGAGATAGCGTTCGAGGATGATTCTATGGATCTCTATATCCTCGGCCAGCAGAATCGTATACCCCGCAAAGGAATGTCGGCGGCTGATCATCAGGCCTTCGTCCTTTGGCGGCGCGCCGACAATCGCCTGGATGGTATCCAATAAAATGGAAGCAAACAAGGGTTTGGCGATCACAGCGGTCGCACCGGCGGCAATCACTTGATTCTCCGCTTCATTCCATTCCCAGCCGGAGAGTACCACGACGACCGGCGTGTCAAATTCCTCCTTGATCCGCCGCACCCCGGCCAAGCCGTCATCCAGCCTTTGCCAGCTCACAAACATCAGATCATACGGCTCTTTCTTCTGACAGGCGTCGCGCAGCAGCGAAAGTCCTTCTTCATCCGTGGCGGCGATCCGCGTCTCCATCCCGAATTCCTTCATAATCCTGGAAACGTACCCTCTCGTTTCTTCATCCTCATCGATCAGAAGTACGCGTAAATGACTCATATTCAGTTTTTCATCGAAGCGCGGCTTGCCGCTCTCCTCTATTTCCAGGCGAACCGTGAATCTAAAGACGCTGCCCTCGCCCTCACGGCTTTGGACTGTGATATCGCCGCCCATCAAGGCCACGATATTCTTGCAGATCACCAGCCCCATCCCTGTCCCGCCGTACTTGCGCGCAATCCCGCCATCCACCTGCTCCAGCGCTGTAAATAACAAGGTCTGACTCTGTGCGGGAATCCCCACGCCCGTATCCGAGACGGATACTTCCAGGGTAGAAATATTTTCTTCCCGGCTCTTTTCCTGGATATCCAAGCGGATCTTCCCACATTCCGGCGTAAATTTCACCGCGTTCGAGAGCAAATTATTGATGACCTGAGAAAGGCGGAACTCATCGCCGCGATAATAGCGCGGCGCCTTCATATCCATGAAGATATGCAGCTTTTGCTGTTTTTCGCTTGCCGGTATGGCGATCCCATTGGAGATGTTGATCAGCATTCGCTCAAAATCAAAAGGCTCCACGCACAAGAGCATCGTATTAGCTTTGATTTTCGACATGTCCAAAATATGGTTAATCACAACAGACAATTGCCTGGAAGACATATCGATCTTTTCTACGCATTGCTTGACCTTATCCAATTGATCCGCTGTTTTGGCAATCCGCGCCATCCCGATAATCGCGTTGATCGGCGTCCGGATTTCATGGCTCATCCGGGAAAGGAAATCATTCTTCGCCTGATTCGCGTTGTCTAATTCCGCCTTGACCTCCGTCAGTCTTGCGCGGATCTCCTCCGTCCGGGAG
The DNA here is from genome assembly GCA_031289815.1 of Peptococcaceae bacterium. Taxonomy (GTDB): domain Bacteria; phylum Bacillota; class Desulfitobacteriia; order Desulfitobacteriales; family Desulfitobacteriaceae; genus JAITOS01. Next base: position 56,247 of record JAITOS010000043.1, read on the forward strand.
CGATAGACCGAAGCGTTATAAAAGATCACAGCCAGCATCGCGGCCAGCTCTCGCAGGCCATTCTCCCGTTCCGGGGTCCAGACCGCCGTTTCTCCGCAATCAGCGTACAGCGCCCCATACGTCTCGCCTTCAAACGTAATCGCCATCCAGACCGGCTGCTTGAAGCCAAAACGCGCCTGTCCCTCTTCTGCATCAGCCTCTCCTTGCAGTATGCCGCGGGCAAAAGAGATTATTTCCTCTTGTTCCTGTTCATTCCAAGCATCGCCTTCCCCGCTTTTTGCGCTATACACCTGGGCTCTCAAGCCAGGAACGAATGAGACAACCCCCGCTTTCGCCGCCGCCAGCCTTGTGGTGATCATGCCCAAGAACTCATGGATTTTTTCTTCCATGTCTCCATCCAAAGCAAACAGCCGCTGCCATTGCCGCACCATACAGCCACCGCCTTGATCTCCCTGGCGCTCTTCAGAACGCATCCCGTCACCTCGATTTAATCCATCTGCCGCCTTATTATGCCCTTATTCTTATTTTAGCAGGAAAATGCGCCAAATAAAACCTCTACCTCCATCAAAAATCATCTATTTTTCGATAAATTTCGATCTTATTCAGCAAAACTCTCTGCAAAACAGATTTCCGCCAAATAAGATCCATCCACTTTCATCCTTATTCCAGTTTTTAGACGTCAAGGCTCTCCTTGCCGCCGGTTTTCCGGAGCGGGCGCGCTGCGGTACGCTTCCGCTACCTGGTGCTGACGCTTCGCGTGATTGACCTTGCCCTGAAACTGCCGCTGAAGCCGGTCGGTATCCTCCCGGATCTCCAGCAGCACGCCCCGCCCCGCCTCTGAGCTTATATACCCTTCGTCCGGCGTCTGTTCGATGGTCGCTTGCAGCTGCTCGCGCTGACTCAGCAGGCTGTAAAAAAGCTCCGTATCCTTCTCCACAAACTTCAGCATTTCTTTGGTCAAAAACCGGTACTCCTGCCACAGGGCCGACGCCGCCTCGCCCGCCGTCACTTTACGCCCAGAATCGGCTGGTCGGGATCAAGCGGCGTCTCCGCCAGCTTTTTCTTGATCGCCAGCTCCCAGGTATCCCGCATTTCTTGCAGGATATCCCTGGCTTCATACAGCTTTTGCGCGTCTTTTTTGATATTGCCCTGGATCAGACAGTACTCCGTGTACTCGTACAGCTTGGCCCACTGATGGGAAAGCTCAATGCTCATATCCAGCGTGCGCACGAATTCCTTGATGATATCCTGAACGCGCAGATTCGCCAGATGCGATTTCTCTATTTCTTCCCGCTCCAGCGCCTGTACGCTCTCATTGAGAAAACGCAAGGCCCCGTTATACAGCATCAGGGTCAGCTGTTCCGGCACGGATAGCATGACCTGTTGATTCTTGTAAATATTGACCGCCTGTGTGCTAACCATATACATCCTCCCCGCGTCGTTACGCCGCGATCATTTTTCGCGCCGCCGCGCTGTTTTTCCGCTTTCATTTTTGGTTCCCCGCCGGTAGACCCGTCCTCCCGGGCGCGCTGGCGGCGCGCTATTCCGTGACAAACAGGGAAGAAATCCAACTGCTTTGGGCGCTGAGCGACTGCAAAGCCACCTCCATAGCGTTAAAGCGCGTATAATACTGGGTCTGCAAGGTCGAGAAGCGGGTCGTCGCCTGCGTGATCCGATCCGTATAGCTCGTAATCGTCAGAGCCAAGCTGCTCTTCAGATCGGCGGTGGCGGTCGCCGGCGTCCCCGCGATACTCTCGATCCGGGTCATCATAGAGGCCAGCCCTTCGTACATGCGGGTGGCAATGCCCTTCTGGGTATCGCCGTCGTCCAGGCTGAACAGCTCGTTCAGGACGCCGGGATCCGCCGTCAGGGCGTTGGTCAGGCGGGTGGTGTCCAGATAGAGCTTGCCGCCCTCCTGATACGCTCCGGTCGTGATTCCGATGGAGGCGGCGGTGTTATATATCCCCTTCGCCCCGTTGACGGGATAGGAGATCGCGTTGCGCATGGCCGTCACCAGCGCGGTGATGGTACTGTCGTTGCGGAGCAGACCGCTCTGCGCCTTCGCCGTCCACATCAGAGTCTCCGAATCCGTCATATTCAGATCCGCCTTTTGGGTATCGGTCAGGGGCAGATAGTCCTTGTAGCGCGTTTCCGTTAATTTGCCGTTCAGGGTTGCCAGCAGCTCATTATAGGTATCCACCAGCTT
>JAITOS010000064.1 GCA_031289815.1 Peptococcaceae bacterium
ACATCCAACCAGCCCAATAACCGGGAAATTCCCGCTTGTTTGCCCTGCTGAATCACCCGTTCCCGCAACCCCGGTTCTACCTGCGGCGGCCGTCCGGACGTCAGGCTCAACAGCATCTGGCGCAGATATTCCAACAATTCCAGCATGATCTGCCGCGGATCGCATCCCAAACGAACGCCTTCCTCCAGAATTTCCAGAACCCTGGCATAATCACCGGTCAGCAATGCGTCCGCCAAATCCGCGCTATAGGTCTCGCCCACCATCCCCAGCACCTGATACACCTGCGCCACGTCAAGATCGTCGTCCAGGATCAGGCATTGATCCAAAATGCTCAGCGCGTCCCGCAAGCCACCCTCGGCTTTCATGGCAATGACGGCAAGCGCCTCCGGCTCTACCGAGCGCTTCAAGGCTTCACACACCTCTGCCAGACGCGTTTGAATATCCTCCTGCCGAATCCGGTGAAATTCAAAGCGCTGCACCCGCGACAAGATCGTCGGCGGAATTTTATGCGCTTCCGTCGTCGCCAGGATAAAGACGACCTTCGGCGGCGGTTCCTCCAGCGTCTTCAATAAAGCGTTAAAGGCTTCCGTCGTCAGCATATGAACTTCGTCAATAATATATACTTTGTAGCGATCCTGACCGGCGCTCAATTTCACTTTCTCGCGCAAATCCCGCATTTCATCGATTCCCCGGTTCGAAGCGGCGTCAATCTCCAGAACCTCCATCGCCACCCCTTGATCGATGCTCAGGCAAGAGGGACATTGATTACACGGTTCCGCGCCATCCCGTTGCTGACAATTCAAGGCCTTCGCCAAAATTTTAGCCGCCGTCGTCTTGCCGGTCCCTCGCGGCCCGCTGAACAAATAGGCGTGAGCAATCTGCTCCCGCTTTAAGGCATTCACGAAGGTCTTCGTCACATGCTCTTGCCCCACCATTTCGGCGAAGGTTTTCGGTCTCCATTGTCGATAAAGCGCCAGATAGCCCACGGTTTCAACCACCTTTTTGCTATGTCAAAAAAAGATGGCGCCAAGACCACCTCATTCTGAAAGGATTCATAAAGAAGGCCATGCACCTTTGATCGGACTTAACGCGTCCGGACGTTCATCAAGCCCTCTACTCAGTTCAGGCGCACCCGCGGCACACGGAAGCTGAAACCTTAGTGCTGCTTCCGTCAAGACCTGACACGGTTCGGAGTGCTCCGTTGCGCGGGACCAAAACCTCAACATAGATGACTTCATACTGCTCCACACCCGAAGCCCTCCCGCAGGAATTCCACCTCGCTATAGCGGACTGCGAGTTACAGGGAACCGCTACCTCCCCGTCTAGCATGACCATTCCTATTATAACAAATATAAAATTCAAAGTCGAATTCCCAGGGGAGATCATAGGGCATTGGGAAATTTCGGTTGAATTACTCATGAGATAGGGTGACAATTTCTTTTTCCGGTAACGCAAGATGGCTCGGAAGCTGGTTGATAGGATCCAAAGTAAATTTCTTCCTTTTACTGTTCTCATACTTTATATTTTAGATAAATACAGTACCGTCAATCATGATAATCAGATGATCCTTAGCTACGCAAATAGCGAAGCACTTTCACTTCGATTTGCCGAATTTCTTCCCGGCTGCTGTGATAGCGGTTTCCTATCTCTTCCAAAGTCATGGTTGCCGAATTTTCTCCCAGGCCATACCGGGCTTTTAGAATGGCGGCTTCCCTGTCGTCTATGCCTTGCGCCGCTATACCTTGCGCGATCGCCTCCAACAATTGATTTCTATCTCTGATCGCGTGAAACGTCAACCCGGCAAAACCGGTCGCCGGATCCATTGCCAGATGCGCGGTGGTATTCAGCAGCTCGTAAATCACCGCTTCCCCCATCAACCAGACCCCTACCCCTTCCCGGGTACAGCCGGTAATCGTCCCCCCGCCACGTCCAAAAGCGGCGTGCATGTGCAGCTTCGGCACGCCTTCCGCCTCATGCGTAAATAAGGTTCCGGTTCCGAACGCCTCGCTGGTTCCTGATAAAGGCGTAACCATCGGTTTGATGTTGCTCAGATCCTGATCTTCCGGCCCTGCCACGATCCGGCTGTCTTCATCCGCGCCGCCCAAAAAATGGACGAGTCCGGTTTGAATATGGTGTTCTTGCGCGAATGCCTCGATCACCCCCGGCAGTCGGTCGCCGTGTTCCAGCTTGAGGATAAAGATCCTGCCCAACTGCGCTTCCGCGTATTTCATCCTTCGCTTCCCTCCTCCCGCTTTTCCCGCTTCATCTCTGCACTTCTTCCCTGCGTTTCTTCTCCGCGCTTCATTTTTGCCGCTCCCGGCTCCGCCCCTTGCCTATGCTTCTAACAGCTTGAGCAGCTCTCCCGGATGTTGAATCAGATGCTTCGCCCCCTCGGCCAGCAATTCCTCTTTTGTCCGGTAGCCCCAAAGCGCCCCCACCGGCAGGAAACCGGCGCGGTTGGCCACCTTCATATCTACCCCGGAATCTCCTACATAGATCACGTCCGCCGGCGCTACGCCTATCTGCTTGACAATCCGCAACGCTCCCGCCGGATCAGGCTTTCTGGGCGTCTCCTCACTGGTTCCCAGCAACTGCTCAAAACGAACGCCGGGAAACAAAGCCAGCGTCACGCTCTTGGTCAGCTCATCGATCTTATTCGAGAGTACAGCCAGCTTCATTCCCCGCGCGGACAACTCCCGCAGCAATTCCTCCATCCCCGCGAAGGGCTTCGTTTTATCCAGACAACGCGCCCGGTACTCTTCGCGCATGGCCAACAGCAGCCGGGAAAGCCACGCTTCCGTCCGCAGCTTCTCCGGCAAGGCTTTGCTGATGAGATTGTTCATTCCTTCCCCGATAAACTGCCGGTACTCCGCATAGGCATGAGCTTGAATCCCGTTTTTTTCCAACACCGCGTTCAGCGCGTCCGCAATATCTTCCAACGAATCGATCAGGGTTCCGTCTAAATCAAAGATCACGCCTTTATACTGCATGGTTTCTCCTCTCTCTTCCTCCAACATGCGGCTTCAACTATCGGGCCGCGTTATTTATGATAGGGCTCTCCCCGCTGGATCTTCAGCGCCCGGTACACCTGCTCCACCACCAGGAGACGCATAAGCTGATGCGGAAAGGTCAACGCGGAAAAAGACCACAAAAAGTCAGCCCGCTCCTTTACAGAGCAGCTGACCCCCAACGAGCCGCCAATGATCAGAACCACGGAACTCCGCCCCCGGCCCGCCAATTGCTCCAGATAAGCGGCGAATCCCGGCGAGTCCAAACTTTTCCCCTCTGACGCCAGCAGCATCACATACTCCGGCTCTCTGACCATCCGCAGGATCCGTTCCGCTTCTTTCTCTTTCAGCTTTTCCGCTTCGGCTGCCGAAACCCCTTCCGGGCAGGCTTCGTCCTGCACCTCAATCAGTTGCAGGCGAAGCAGCGGCGTCAGCCGTTTAGCGTATTCACGGATTCCTTCTTGAAGATATTTTTCTTTTACTTTTCCCACGCATATCATCTTTAGCTGAAGCATCTGACAACCGCCCGCTACTGTTTAATAACCCTGCCGTCGGAGGTGATTTCGGCTAACACCGCTTCCACTTCCGCGCTGTTTCCCTCCCGGAAATAGGTCACGCTGACTTGATCCCCGGCCTTGAATTTAAATAACTCATGCGTTAAATCCAAAGAGCTTTGAATTTCTATCCCGTTCACTTTGGTAATAATATCCCCGGCCTGAATGCCCGCTTTAGCCGCCGGCCCGTCGGCAGTCACCTTCATGACATAGGCGCCGGACGGCCAGCCTCTGGCTTGCGCGTATTCGGCTGAATAGTTATTGCTGATTTGCACCAGCAACGCCGGATGACTGGCATATCCTTTTTCAATCAGCTGCTGAATGGTCGGCATCGCGTCGGTAATCGGTATGGCAAAGCCCATCCCCTCAAAACCCGCTTCCTGGTTTTTGGCGGAATTAATGCCGATCACCTGCCCCTGATAATTGACCAAAGGGCCGCCGCTGTTACCCGGATTAATCGCCGCGTCGGTCTGGATCAGGTCGAAGCTCGCCTCTCCCTCAATATTGAGAACCCGATTAGTCGCCGATATAACGCCCGTCGTTACCGAACGCGCAAATTTTTGTCCCCCGGGGTTGCCAATCGCCACGACCGGTTCCCCCACCTGAACCTTGGAAGAATCGCCGATCTGCACGGAGGTCAGATCCTTCGTATCGGCAATCTTAATGACCGCCAGATCCGTTCGGGAATCTCCTCCCACCAAGGTTCCTTCCAGATTGCGTCCGTCGGCGAGACTGACCACGATTTTTTCCGCGCCCTGAATGACGTGATTGTTGGTGACGATATAGCCGCTGCGGGCGTCAACGATGAAGCCGGAGCCGCTCGCCACTTCGGTCAAACCGCCGCTGCCGCCGAAGAAGCCGCTTCCCTGCGTCCGAAAATGCCCGATCCCCACCACGGTCGGCCCTACCGCCGTAGCAATGGCCACCACGGGAAAAGCCGCCGGATCAGCGGGCGTCACGATCGGAGGGATCGGGGGCGCATTGCCTTCCCCTATCACCACCTGATTGGAGGCTGGCGTTTTGAGCTCGCCATAGACGGCAGGGGCCAGACGAATCGCCAGCAGCCCTCCCAGCAAAGCGCTGATCAAACCCCAAACGATAAAAACAAAGAGCGTTGGCCGCCGTTTTCCATAATAATGCTTATAATAGTCCGGATCATTGCTCATGTTCTACCCTCCCTCTCTAGTTTAACCTAATACGATCAGATCATGCGGCTGATAGCGGGGAGCCACGCGCAGCCGCAAACCGGGATTTTGTTTGGCGATCGGCGAGGCCCGCAAGGTATGTAACACTGTCCGCAAAGCCAGCTCCGGGGTATTATTCTCTTCGCTCAGATGAGCTAAAACGATCTTCTGCGTGTTTTCCTGAACCCAGACCAGAAGCGCTTCGGCCAGCTGACGGTTCGCCAAATGTCCGAACTCACCGGCAACTCTCTTCTTTAAATACCAGGGATAACTTCCCTGCCACAATCTTTCCTGATCATGATTGGCCTCCACGATCAAGGCGTCGCAGCCGGTAAGACCGTCGTCCATTTCTTTCGTGATCGCGCCGCTATCCGTCGCAATCCCTATCACCTGCCGCTTATCGCCGCGACCCGCCGTCAGCCGCAAGCCATAGCTCTCCCGGCTGTCATGGGAGGTGGGAAACAACTTGACTTGGATTCCCGCGCAGCAAAAGCTCCGCGAAACTTCAACCCTCTGCTCCGGCGTCAGCTTGCCGACGCTCCGGTCGAGTTCTTCCCATAATCCGGGCGTGGCATAGACCGGGATTTTCAATTTTCGCGCGAGCGCCCCCACCCCTTGGATATGATCGTGGTGTTCATGGGTGACGACCACCCCTCTGATACTCTGCGCGGCGATCCCCAGCAGGGAGAGATTATGAAGCGCTCCCCTGGCGCTGACGCCGCAGTCCACCAGAAAATTTTGCTCGCCGTCACCCACCACCATCGAATTTCCGGAGCTACCGCTCGCCAGTGTTGCAAAATGCACGATCCTGCGCCTTCTCTCCCCATCGCTTTCCCTGCTCGCCTGACGGAACTGCGTCCGTCTTAAAAAAACGCTTCAAAGCCAAAGGGCAACATCAATGACAGCGCCAGAAACACGATCAAGGCAATCACCAGGCCCCGTTTAATATTGATCCCCTTTTTTCGCCGCTCGTCTCTTAGCGGTTCGTTCTTAGGCAACGATTTTATTTTTCCCACCGTCTTATCCATCCTTATACCTCTCCTACAACCAACTTTCCCTTCATTTTAACATTTAATCCGCCTGTACGTCCACTTTCCCACCGGATTTTAGCGAATCTCGCTGAATTTCTTTGGCTCGGATATAGAGCGCCACCTCCAGGCGCTTCCGCTGCAACTCACATCCCAAAGCGTACACGTCTTGCAAGCCGCCGGTAAAATTCACATTGGCGGCGTGACAGCCGCCGCTGCAAGTAAAGCGCGCCCAGCAAGCGCGGCAGGACGCTTTGCTAAATACGTGCGCCGCCCGAAAACTCTCCACCAGCCGCGGCTCCAGGCGCAAGGGCCGTTCCGCGTGTACCGACCCCATTTTAAATCTTTCCTGACCCACAAACTGATGGCAAGGGTAGATATCTCCTTCCGGTGAAATCGCGACGTATTCATGACCGGCGCCGCAGCCGGAGAGACGTTTCGGCAAACACGGTCCCTGCTCCAGCGCCACATTGAAATGAAAAAAACTAAACTCCGGATCCTTTTCCCGCAGCGCCAGCACGTCTTCCCCCAAACGGTCATACGCCGCCAAAATCGCCGCCGTATCCCCCTCCTGAAAGGCATAGGAATCACCCGGCTGCGCTACCACCGGTTCCATCGAAATCTGCCGGATCCCCAGCTCCGCCATATGCCGCACATCCCGGTCAAAATCCGGATTAAAATGCGTGTACGTTCCCCGCACATAATAATACAAGCCCGTGGCATAAGCGGATGTCTGAGGCCGTCGGGCAATAAACTCCTGAATATGTTTTTTTACCTGCTCATAGCTGCCCTGCCCACCAACGTCCGGCCGCATCCGATCGTGAATCTGCGGGCGTCCGTCCAGACTTAAAACCACGCTGATCTCTTCCCGTTCCAAAAACTCCTGTATGGCCGGACGCAGCAAAACCGCGTTGGTCGTCAGCGTGAATTTAATCTCCTTTCCCAGCGCCGCCGCCTGGTTTTTTCCATAGTGAACCAGGGTTTTGACCCGCTCAAAATTCAATAACGGTTCCCCGCCAAAGAGATCGACTTCGCATTGCTGACGGTGGCGCGAGGCCTGCAAAATAAAATCGATCGCTTTTTTTCCCGTCGCCTCGTCCATCAAGCCCCGCTGGCCGCCAAAGGCTCCGGTTCCGGCAAAACAATAGCCGCAGCGTAAATTGCAGTCATGGGCGACGTGCAAACACATCGCTTTAATGAGCGGTTCCGCCGGATAACCCAGCGCTTGTTCCTCTACCGGCGGCGAAAACAGGCTGCCTTCCCTTTGCAGCTGCGCCAGCTCGTCCCAAACCTCCGTGATCCACGCCGTTTCCGGCTCCGCCGAGCCTCCCCCGTCCTGCTCCCGCCACTGCCGGAGTAAAGCCTGCACCGCCGCCGCTGAAATTTCCAGCGCGTCCGCTTGCAGCCTTTTCAGCGCTTGCAGCAGCCGATAGGCTGACTCATCCAGGATATGCAGGGAGCCGGAATTAACGTCGTAGGCAAGGCGAAGCTCTCCCTGCTGAAAAGCATGAACATTTTTGCCGATATCATAGCCGTTGAAATCTAGCATCCGCGAGCCTCTCTTTTCCCGATATCTGATCGTGATGATCGGTCTATAATCAAAATAGAACCCATCCCGCCATCGGGGTGGGTTCCTGTGTCCGGAGCTT
>JAITOS010000081.1 GCA_031289815.1 Peptococcaceae bacterium
AAATGAAGAAAAAAATCCTTCATCAACAAAAAAGGAGATTCGCCATGAGATTTAAAAAAGCTCTATCCCTGGCGCTCAGCGTCTGGATAACCGGCGCTTTATTGCTGACCGCCCCGGTAGCGGCTTCCCCGACCACCTTAATCTACCGTGTCATGGGCAGCGATCGCTACCTGACGGCGGTGGCCGTCAGCCAGAAAGGATGGGAATTGGGAGCGGGTACCGTCGTCCTGACCACCGGCGAAAATTTCCCGGACGCTTTAAGCGCCGCGCCTCTGGCCCTGAAATACGCCGCTCCCATCCTGCTGACGGAATCTGACCGGCTCGGCAGCGCCACGCTTGCGGAAATCAAACGGCTGGAAGCCAAAAAAGCCTACATCGTCGGCGGAACCGGGGTGATCTCGGAGATCGTCGAAAGACAACTGGCCCCCATGGGCGTTGCCTGTGTGCGGATCGCCGGACAGGATCGTTTTGAAACCTCCCTGCTGGTAGCCAAAGAAGTAGGCGTCAGCAAAGGGATATTTGTCACCGGCGGCGCGGATTACCACGACGCTCTGGCGGCGGCCTCGATTGCGGCGATCAAGAACATGCCGGTTCTCCTGGTTCCCTCCGGCGACCTCACGGAAGCGCAGAAGGAATTTCTGGAAAAAAGCAAGATCCCGGCGACCTATATCGTCAACGATACCGAAGGGCGAACCATCAGCGAACAGGTCGTCGAGCAGTTCCCGGAAGCTGAAATCATCAGCGGCGACACGTCCTATGAGCGCAACGTCAACCTGCTGGAAAGATTTCTGCCTGACCTTGATTTTTCCACCATCTACGCGGCCACAGGAAAAAACTTCCCGGACGCCTTAGCGGCCTCGGCCTTAGCGTCTAAAAACCACAACGCCATCATCATGCTGGAGGACGACGTCCCGCAGCCGGTGATTTCCTTTCTGAACACCAAAGCGGTAGGAACCTTTAACATCTTAGGCGGCTACGGCGCGGTGCCTCTCGTCATGGAAGACAAGCTCCGGGCGCAGTCCCTGGAAATCGCCGCTATTGAAGATATCTATCAGAGCATTCAGAGCAAACAGAAATACACTTTGCCGGAAACCGTCGTCGCCATGCTGACCAACAACGTCATGACCGACGTCAGGGTGACTTGGGATCTGGTTTCGGTCGATACCTCCCGCCTGGGGACCAGCTACTACATGGGAAAAGTGAACGGCTACAAGAAAACGATCCAACTGGCCCTGAGCATCGTGCCGGCGGATACCTATACCATCAACGCGATCACAGCGGAAACCATTCTGGGCCGTTCCTATGACTTCCCCGCGACGGTCAAAGTCGTCAAGAGCGACTACACGACCCAGGATCTGCCGGTCACCTGGAGTTCCAGCGCCGTGACCACGATTCCGAGCAAGGCCGGAACCTTCACTTACCAGGGAACCGTAGAAGGGATCAGCCAGAAGGTCAAACTGACCCTGAAAGTCGTCGCCGACGCCAAAATCACCTTTAAAGACGTCACCGTAGACCGCTATATGCGGCTCCACGTCAACAAAAGCAGCACGGACACCCTCTATAAAAGCGACGTCATCGACCTCGAATACCTCGACCTGAGCGACAACGGCATTGAGGACATCAGCGGTCTGGAATATCTGACCAACTTAAAATTCCTCAACCTGAACTATAACCGTATCACCAAAGTCACTTCCCTGAACAAGCTTACCAATCTGGGAACCTTATTGCTCACCAACAATCTCGTCACCGATGTGGCTTCCCTCAAGAGCATGACCAAGCTGGAGGTGCTCAGCCTGAAGAACAACAAGGTCAAAGATTTCACCGCCCTGAAGAGCCTGACCGCCTTAAAGCAGTTATACCTGGAATACAACGCGACCACGGACTATACGCCCCTGGCCCTGATTTACAAAAACCTGATCGCCAAGGACTTCGATCTGTAGCCCTATCGCCAACGGTCAGCATACAATAAGTACGTGTAGAGGTACGCATAAAGGTCATTCCCCGCTCCTACCGCACATACCGCTGCAACAGCGGCAGCACTCCCTTGGCCGTCTCATCGGTCACCCAGTAGAGCGACCAGGCGCCGACGCCGCCCAGACCGTACTCGTCCAGCAGCTTTAACTTGGTCTCCCAGCTGGTCAGATCATCGTAATAAACGATATGCTCAGCCTGCGCGCCGTCCGTATAGGTATAGAAGGGGACGCCCGCCGGATCCAGCGGATAAGCGGCGGAGGCGCCGGTGGCGGTATCGCGCTGAATCGCGGCTCCGTAAGAAGCGGCGGTGGCGGCGGCGGTAATCGGGCCGACTGAGGTGCGGGTATAGGTCGTCGCGGCGGCGCTGTCCCCGGACGGCGGCACGATCGTCCAGTCGCGGCCATAATAGGGAAGGCCCAGCAGGACTTTATTCATATCCACCCCCTGGCTTTTGGTATAATCAAGTATCCGCCGGATCCAGAGAACCGGCGCGATCGGCCCCGGCGTCGAAGTGCTGTAATCATAGGTCATAATATGAAAGTAATCCACCGTTTGCGAGAGCTCATAATAATTAAACTCCGCGAACCAGGGCTCGGCGGTGGGCGAAGTGCGGGACATCACCGCCATCGCCAGCAGTTTGTTTTGCGGATGCAGACGGGCGTACAGCGCTTGCATAAAAGCGGTCAGCGCGGGGCCGTTCGTATCGCCCATAATCTCGAAATCGATCACCACCCCGTCTACCCCGGTGGTCTGAACCCGCTGGACGATCTGTTCCGCCAGATTGGCGCGGGCGGCGGGGCTGGCCAGGACGCTGTCGATCGCGGCCGCCGTACCGGAGTCGTGAACCAGGGGCAGAATCTTCAGATTGCGGCCATGAACGGCGTCGGTGAACTGCTTGTAGTTATTGGAGCCGCCGTCGTCCCAGATACCGCTGAGCGAACCGTCCGCCGCCGTCTGGGCGTCAGCGGGATTGTTCAGGGTGTACCAGCTGGGGGAAACGATATCCACCGAATCGGCAGCGTTGCCGGGAAGCACATTCAACTGACCGAGCTGACCGGTATAGGAGGTTCCCTGAATATATTGCAGGGAAACCCGCGCATGAGCCGAACCCGTGCGCAGCAGATCCTCGGCCTCGGCGCTGATCGCGCCCCAGCCGCCCAGCAGCGTGAAAGCGGAAGCCTTCGCTTGCAGACCGCGAAGAGAATCCGTCGCCGCTGCCGTCAGCTTCCCGGACGGCAGAAGCAGGATCGGGTGGTTTTGCTGAGCCGCCAGCGCCGCCCCGGTCAGAGCGTCCGGGAAATCCTCGCCGGTAGCGATATAAACGGCGGAGGCGTCTTGCTGAACCGCGCTGATCACCGCGGCGTTAGTGAGATAGCGGTCACTGCCCGCCAGACGGGAAACGGATAAACCCAGGGCTTCCAGCTGCGCCTGCGCGCTCGGCTGAATCACCCCGGTTCCGCCGATCAGGGTCACGGACTGCACCCCCAGCGTTTGCAAGGCCTCCAGCGTCGCCGCCGGGACGCGGTCAGCGGCAGTCAGCAGCAGGGGAATCCCCTGCGCCGCCGCGTAGGAAGAGATACTCAAAGCGTCGGCAAACGAAGTTCCCGAAGCCAAAAACGCTTCATTAGAGGAAGGAACCGCCGTCAGGGCGATCCGGGCCGCCGTCGCGAAGCGGTCAGAGCCTTCCAGCCGCTGAACCTGGAGGTTCTGCCCTTTCAAAAAATCCTCCACCGCCGCCGAAATCGCGCCGGAGCCGCCGAGCAGGTACACCGTATGCGTTTGCAGCTGTTGCAGCTTCTGCCAAACCGCGTCCGGCAATCGTCCGGATTCCGTCAGCAGCAGCGGGCCGTTGACAGCGGCGCTGCGGGCCAGCACCGCGCCCGCCAGCGCGTCGGGGAAATCATCCCCCCGCGCCAGCACCGCCACCCCGGTCTGACTCCAGCCCGCGCCGGCGATCTCGACGCCCGTCTCATAGCGGTCAGCGCCGGCCAGCCGCTGCACCTGCACCGGGGAATCCCCCAAAGCGGACTGTTTGAAAACGGTCAAACTCAAAGGCAGCAAGCTGATGAAAAAAATCACAAATAAGGCCCGTAAACCTACCGGGAATCTCGATCCAAGCGATGATTTAAACAATGATTTCAACATCCTTTCATTTACCTTACATTGCATTATCGTAGTTTTGCTATACCGCTATTATACCGCATCCCTGGGACGATGGGGCAAAAGCCAGGAAAATTTCTTTCATGTAACCCTTCCGGCAGATTAAAAGACAGCAACAACGCTGTCTTTTCCAGGAATATTTTGGTATACTGTTCTTGGAATTGTCGCTTGGCGGACTGGTCACTTCCCGGAAAGGTGATAATCGTGATGATAACTTTAGCAGACCTTATCAGTTTGCTAAAGTTATCATCACGATTATCACCTTTGTAAAAACAAGGAGTAAATAATCCAGCGCCGCCTGTGTAGAGTGGTGCTGGAACCCCCAATTGGAGCAGCCGCCACACAAAAAGCGGCAGTTCCTTTAAATATAATATAACAGATGGCGGACATTTATTCAAGATTTTCATGATATCGCGCACGGTCACCGATTTACTTTTCAAACGCCAAAACAACCGCCATCACTTTTTTTCATCGCCGAAAAACAACTCTCAATGATTCCTGTGATTCCACAGGCGGGCAGTTTCCGCACCCTCAGAGGAGCAGTTTTCGCCCCCTCCGAATGGTAAACCTTTTGTGAACACGCGCCCATTTTCTGGTTGATATTTACAGAATACGCGCTGTGTAGTATACTGAATACGTAACGAGCGTCAGGAAAGAAGGCGGAGCGCTTGCCGGAAAATATTCACGATAAAGGCTACAAGCAAATGCTCTCCAAAAAGGCCAATTTCCTGAG
>JAITOS010000097.1 GCA_031289815.1 Peptococcaceae bacterium
GGCGGACTGTTGCACGCCCCGGATATGTATATGGATAAGATCGTCGTGGGACCGGCGGCCAAGGGGAGCGTTCATCTGGACGCGCCGGTGGAAGAAAATTTAAGCAATCTCGCCAAGGCTCTGGGAAAGGAGATGGACGACCTGACGGTCGTGATTCTGGATCGGGAAAGGCAGGAGGAGATCATTCAAAAGGCGCGGAAGTGCGGCGCGCGTATTCGTCTGATCTCGGACGGCGACGTTTCACCGGCGGCGGCTTGCGCCCTGACGGGCAACGGGGTGGATATGATGCTGGGCGTGGGGGGCGCGCCGGAGGGAGTGCTGGCGGCAGTAGCCATACGCTGTCTGGGCGGGGAAATGCAGGCCCGTTTGTGGCCGGAAAATGACGAGGACATCAAGCGCGCCCAGGCGTTGGGGATTCAAGACGTCAACAAGCTGCTCACGATGGAGGATCTGGTTCGGGACGACGACGTGATTTTTGTGGCTACCGGGATTACAGAGGGACTGCTCCTGCCGGGGGTGACGTTTACGGCGCAGGGGGGATCGACCCACACCCTGTTAATGCGGGGAAAAACCGGGACGGTGAGATTTATTGAAGCGCGTCATCGTTTTGATAAGAAACCGAAATACGCGATTAAAGGCGCGTATTAGGGGCGGCGATGCGTAGGGCCTTCCGCGTGTCCAAAATAGTCTTGCGTATCGTTTTGGGCCTGATCATCTGGAGTGTTGTGATATTGGTCTCCATCGGCGTCATTGGCTTCGGGCCGGGTCTGTTTGACGCGGGTCCGGCGCCGAATTGGTAGCGCCGAGAGGGGGATGGTGTGCGTTTCATGACCAAGGGACGTTTGCAAGAGATACTGCTCAAATACAAGCTGCACCGGGCGGTTCTCGTCGCCGTGGGTGCAGTTTGGTGTTTTGCTCTGGGGTCGCGTGTTTTCGTTCTGAGTGATTACGCGGCGGGCTGCCGGTTGACGATGTACCATTATCACCTGTATATCATTTTAGCGTATATGGCTCAAGCGATCAGCGTCGGCTGTTTTTTGCTGACGATTTTGCTGTGGATTTTTCATACCTGGAACAGGAAATGCCTGAAATGGATGATCCGTCTGAACGTTTATACCCTCCTTGTCGGCAGCTATTGTCTGGGAGTGACGCAAATTTTTCTCTATGCGCAGATTCGGCTGTAATGGAATTATCACCAGGTGATAATTTATTCACGAATCTTTCAACGAAGCAACTGGTAATATATGGTTGGCAGTTAAACTTGCAATCTTCACAGGCGCTAAGTTCAGCATAATAATTTATTGACAGGTATTTTATAAATATGATATAATCTAAAATCTTTTTGACCGGAATCCGGTTCCCTGTTATAATATTTACAGGGGGGTGTGGCAAATTGTTTCAGATTGGTGATAAAGTGGTATATCCTATGCATGGGGCTGGAGTCATCGAAGCGATTGAAGAACGGGAAGTTCTTGGCGAGACGAGGCGTTATTATGTAATGCATTTGCCGGTAGGAAACATGAAAGTCTTTGTTCCTCTTGATAGTGTGCGCAATCTGGGCTTGCGGGGTGTGATCGCCGCCTCCGAGGTGGAACAGGTATTGGACGTACTGGAAACGCGCCAAACATTCGTGGTTCAAGCCTGGAACCGGCGCTATCGGGCGAATTTGGAAAAAATCAAAGGAGGAAATATCATTGAAGTAGCGGAGGTTGTCAGCGCTTTGGCGCAGCGCGACAAGGAAAAGGGTCTTTCCACCGGCGAAAAGAAGATGTATGAAAACGCCTATCAAATCCTGATAAGCGAGTTGGTTCTCGCCGAAAATTTGGAGGAACAAGAGATAAAACAGAGATTAAATAAGATTCTGGCCTAATTTCTGTTTAAACTTGAATTCTCTCCTTCTTCTAAAGTATAATGAGGAAGAATTTCAGCCAAAATAAGGCTAGAAGGAGGTGATAAAGATGATTCGCAATGTAATACGCGCTGTCGTCACCTTTGTTTTCGGTGGGCTCGGATTGTATATTGATTATGTCGTCGCGCGCTCTGACTCTGCATTGTTGAGTTCCTTGAGACTGGGTCTCCCCCCCGTTTGGAATTATATATTCATGTCATTCTTGATCATCTTATTTGGTATGATCGGTTATTTCCTGGCTCCTGCGAGTATCAGGGGTGTACTGTCTCTTGTCCGCTGGTCGGAGGCAAGACTGCAAAAGGTTCCTATGGTCGATTTGATGGGCGGCGCCTTGGGCGTGATTATTGGTCTGATTATCGCTAATTTATTGAGTACCGCCTTTAGGTCCATTCCGGTTCTTGGTTCGCTCTTGGCGGTGGTGTTAAGTCTCCTCCTCGGTTATTTGGGGTTGATCATCGGCTCAAGGCGAAAAGAAGATATGTTTGGCTTTTTTGCCAGGTTTTCCAAGTCAAGGGACAAAGGAGAAAAGAGCGAAAAGGCGGCGAAGGATAAAGCGGAAAAGAGCGTTCTGACGACGGAAGCGGCGGTTGGCGGGTGTAAAATTCTGGATACAAGCGTCATTATTGATGGCCGTATCGCTGATATTGTTCAGACCGGTTTCATTGAAGGGACGCTGCTGATCCCCGGTTTTATTTTAGAAGAGCTGCGTCACATCGCTGATTCCTCAGAACTGCTGAGACGTAATCGGGGCCGACGGGGATTAGACATTTTAAATCAAATGTCCAAAGAAACCCTGGTCAATATTCATATCCATGAACAGGATTTTGAGGATATCGTTGAAGTTGACAGTAAATTGGTGCGGCTGGGACAGGTCTTAGGCGCGCCGATCCTCACGAATGACTATAATCTGAATAAGGTAGCGGAGCTGCAAGGGGTGCAGGTACTCAATATTAATGAACTGGCCAATGCGGTAAAACCGATTGTTTTGCCTGGGGAAGAAATCCTCATCCAGATCATGAAAGAGGGTAAAGAACAAGGACAGGGGATCGCTTATTTGGATGATGGAACGATGATCGTAGTGGATGGCGGCCGCCGTTATATCGGGCAGCGTGTTGCCGTCTTGGTGACTTCTGTACTACAAACAGCCGCCGGCAGGATGATCTTTGCCAAACCAAAAGGAGCGTTTGAAAAAAAGCAAGTGGGGATGCCTTCGGTGGAAGAGGTTAACGCCTATGGATAGAATAGGTGCGGTGATTCCAGCCGCCGGTGAAGGGAAGAGGATGCAGGCGGGAGTGAACAAACAATGGCTGGAATTGGCCGGTTTGCCTGTTTTGATCCATACGCTACGCATATTTCAGCAATCCGAGGGGATTGCTGAAATTGTTGTTGTAGGAGCCGCGAGCGAAAGGAGAAGGCTGGAAAAACTCGTTGAGGAAAATGATTTTTCCAAGGTCGCCGCGGTTGCCGAAGGCGGAGCCGAGCGTCAGGCGTCGGTATATGCGGGTCTGCAAGTTTTGAATAAACAGTTGCAGCGCGTCGTGATTCACGACGGCGCCAGACCGCTGCTGACCGCTGGCGGCTTGCGCCGGTTTTTGCGGGAGGCCGCTGATTTTGAAGCGGCCTTGATGGCGGTTGAGGTGAAGGATACCGTAAAAATCATTGACGCAGAAGGCTGGGTGCTGGAGACCCCGCTGCGAACCCGTCTGAAAGCCGTACAAACGCCGCAGGTGTTCTCGCGGTATTTGTTGGAGCAGGCCCATGAAAGAGCCGCGGTCGCCGGTTACGTGGGGACGGACGACGCCTCGCTGCTGGAATGGCTGGGGATTCCGGTGAGAGTTTTAGCGGGAGAAATAACGAACATAAAGATAACGACGCCGGAGGATTTGTGGCTGGCGGAAATGATCTTGAATAAGAGATCAATTGAATGATTCATTGGGAGGTGGGCGCTATCAAGGTTGGTATTGGCTATGACGTTCATGCCCTGGTCGAAAACAGAGCGCTCATCCTGGGCGGCGTTACTATTCCGTATGAATTGGGCTTGCAAGGGCATTCAGACGCGGACGTTCTGACGCACGCGATTATGGACGCGCTGTTGGGGGCGCTCGCTTTGGGTGATCTGGGAACCCATTTTCCGGATAGCGAGGAGAAATACCGAAACATTTCCAGCTTGTTTTTATTGGAACAGGTCGCCGCTCTCGTCAAGGGAAAGGGCTATAAGCTGGGTCATCTGGATAGCGTCATCATTGCCCAGCGCCCGATATTGGCCCCTTACATTCCGGCGATGCGTGAAATTTTAGCGCGAATGCTTCAGGCGGAGCTGTCCGCCGTATCGGTGAAAGCGACCACCACGGAAAAACTGGGTTTTGAAGGGCGCGGCGAAGGAATCAGCGCCCAAGCGATCGTCAGTCTGATAAGGAGAGAGGAAACATGTCTGTGAATATTAGAACCCGGTTCGCTCCCAGCCCGACGGGGCCTTTGCATATCGGCGGCGCTCGTTCCGCGCTCTTTGATTATCTCATAGCGCGGAAGCTGGGCGGGACGTTTATTGTACGGAGTGAAGATACGGACCGGGAACGGTCGAGCGCCGCTTCGGAACAGAATATTTTAGAAGCCTTGCGCTGGCTTCATATCGATTGGGATGAGGGCATCGACGCCGGCGGCGCCTATGGTCCTTACCGCCAGACCGAGCGGCTGGCTCTGTATGGGCAGTATACCGAGCGTTTGCTGAAGGACGGCAAAGCCTATCATTGTTACTGTACGGAAGAAGAGCTGGAAGCGGAACGCCGCTCGCAATTGGCGCGGGGGGAGACGCCGCGTTATATCGGCGCCTGCCGTCATTTGACAGAGGAACAGAGAGCCGCATACGAGGCGGCGGGACGGAAAAAAGTCGTGCGTTTCCATGTGCCGGTAGGTGAGCAGCTGGTGGTGCGCGATTTGATTCGCGGCGAGGTGGTTTTCGACAGCGGCGGGATCGGTGATTTTATCATTGTGAAGTCAGACGGAATTCCCGTGTATAATTACGCGGTGGTCATCGACGATATTACCATGAATATTACGCACGTGATTCGGGGTGATGAACATCTCTCGAATACGCCGCGTCAGCTGGTACTTTATCAGGCGTTGGGAGAACCGGCCCCGGTATTTGGTCATGTGTCCCTGATCCTGAATACGGAAGGGCATAAAATGAGCAAAAGAGACGGGGATACAGCCGTGCTGGATTACCGCGCCAAAGGCTATCTGCCGGAAGCGCTGGTGAACTTTGTCGTTTTGCTGGGCTGGTCGCCGTCGGATGAACGGGAATTCTTTACGCTGGAGGAGTTGACGGAACAGTTCTCTCTGGAGCGCGTGGCGAAAAGTCCGGCGGTTTTTGATGTGAACAAGCTGAATTACATCAACGCTCACTATCTCAAACAAGCGGATCCAGACCGCTTGGCCCACTTAGCGCTGCCGTATTTGCGGGAAGAGGGTTTATTTGTCGGCGAATTGACGGACGAGGCTCAGCGCTGGATCAGGGATTTCGTGCAGGCGGTGCTGGATCATCTCGCCTATTTGGCGCAGGTGAAGGAGTATATTCATTATTTTACCGGCTCGGAAGTCCCGGCGGCCCAGGCGGAAGTGCAAGATATTTTAACCGGCGAACAAGCGCCGCAGGTCATTCGGCTCTTCAAGGACAAGATTCAGACGGCGGAAGATCTGAGCGCGGAAGCGGTGAAAGGGATCATCAAAGCCGTGACCAAAGAACTGAAGCTTTCGGGGAAGCTGGTGTTCATGCCGCTGAGAGCGGCTTTGACCGGTCAAATGCATGGGCCGGAGCTGTATCATATCGTTTCGCTTCTCGGACGGGAAAATGTTTTGAGACGGTTGGCGCGTTATTGACAAACGCCAGGGCAATTGCTTATAATGAAGTATCCTGAAGACATAAAGAAAAAGGTAATGAGGGGAAGAGTACGGATAGGGAAGCCGCGTAGCGAGAGCAGGAAGGTGGAAGCTGCTTCGGTGAATATTCGGAAGTGCCTCCCCGAACCGGTTAAAAGAAGATGAGTATTTTACCCCGCCTGACCAGCGTTAAAGGGTTTGGAGGTTGGTATCGGCGGATATGGAATGATACCGTTAAACAGAGTGGAACCACGGATCCTTTCGTCTCTGGCGGAAGGATTTTTTTGTTGGCAATCCTCTTGGCTGTATGAGGGAGAAAGGCGGAAGGAATAGATGCTCAAACAGATGCGCCGAGACATTCAAGTTGTTTTTGAGCGCGATCCCGCAGCCAGGAGTATTTGGGAAGTCGTCTTCTGTTATCCCGGCTTTCATGCCTTGGCGCTCCACCGTTTTGCCCACTGGCTGTATACATGCCGCCTGATCTTTTTGGCGCGCCTGATCTCTCAGCTATCCCGTTTTTTTACGGGGATCGAAATCCATCCCGGCGCGAAAATCGGTCAGAGATTTTTTATCGACCACGGGATGGGCGTGGTCATTGGCGAAACAACGGAGATTGGCGATGATGTGACCCTCTATCAGGGAGTTACCTTGGGAGGAACCGGTAAAGAGAAGGGGAAACGGCATCCGACGATCGGCAGTAACGTCGTGATCGGAGCGGGCGCTAAGGTGCTGGGCGCGATCGAGGTGGGAAACGACGTGAAAATTGGCGCCGGCTCCGTAGTGAACAAGGCAGTGCCGTCCGATAGTACGGTGGTGGGTATTCCGGGGAGGATCATCATCCATCGCGGGATTTCCTTAGCCGGACAGGATTTACGGCATGGAGATATGCCGGATCCGGTTGCGGATATGTTGCAGCAAATCACACTGCGCTTAGAAAATCTGGAAAATAACGAGAAAGAAGAGGGGAATTATTTCCATGTCCTTGAAACTCTACAACACGATGACAAGGCGGAAGGAAGAATTTCAACCGAGGAAAAAAGGTAGCGTATCCATGTACGTCTGCGGGCCGACCACCTATCATTACTTCCATATAGGTAACGCCCGGATGCTGGTGGTCTTTGATATGATTCGCCGCTATCTCCTGTATAAAGGAAACGAGGTTCAATTTGTTCAGAATTTTACGGATGTAGACGACAAGATCATTCAACGGGCCCAAGAAGCGGGGAAAGACGCTCACGACCTCGGACAACAGTTTATTCAAGAGTATTTTGAAGACGCTAAAGCGCTGAATATCTTACCGGCGACCGTACATCCCAAGGCTACCGAACATGTGGAAGACATGATCGGGATCATTCAGGGGCTTATCGCTAAGGGGCTGGCGTATCAGTTGGATGGGGACGTTTACTACGCCGTCACTAAATTTCCGGCCTACGGGAAATTGTCAGGACGGAATTTGGAGGATTTGCAAGCCGGCGCGCGGGTGGAGATAGACGAGCGGAAAAAGAATCCGATGGATTTTGCCCTTTGGAAAAAAGCGAAACCGGGAGAGCCGTTTTGGGACAGTCCCTGGGGAGCGGGGAGGCCCGGCTGGCATATTGAATGTACGGCGATGTCGCTGAAATATCTGGGGCCCGGCTTTGATATCCACGGCGGCGGCGCGGATCTGATTTTTCCCCATCATGAAAATGAGATTGCGCAGACGGAAGGCTATCTGGACGGGCAGACGTTCGCCTGTTACTGGATGCACAACGCTTTTCTGACCGTACAGCAGGAAAAAATGTCCAAATCGCTGGGCAATTTCTTTACGGTCAGAGAGATATTGGAACATTTTTCGGGAGAAGTCATCCGCTTCTATCTGCTGGGCACGCATTACCGGAGTCCCTTGGACTTTGACAGTGAAAAGCTGACGATGGCGCAAAAGGCGCTGGAGCGCTTGCAGACGAGCGTGCGACTGGCGGATGAGGTTTTACAGAAGGCGGAGAACCTGACGGCGGAGAATTCTCCGGAGAGCCGGATATTAAGCGACGCCGCCCAAGTAGCCAAGGCGGATTTTGAAAAAGCGATGGACGACGATTTTAATTCTTCGTTAGCTTGCGCCGTCCTATTCAATCTGGCAAAAGTGATCAATACGTCGCTGCAAAACGAAGCGGAAGCGACGACGGGTCTGACGGCGGCCAGAGCGGTCTTGCAGGAGCTGGGGGCGGTGCTGGGATTTGACTTGGAGCATTCGGCTCTGGCAACGGACAACGACGAGAATAGCCAGCGCTTGGATGAAGTGATGGCTATCCTCTTGCAAGTGAGGGGAAGAATTCGTCAGAAAAAAGACTGGGAACTGGCGGATCTGATCCGCGATAGCCTGAAGGACGCGGGGATCGTCATAGAGGATACGCCGCAAGGCGCGCGCTGGAAGATCAGTAGAGAAGGAGGCAGGGCTTAAACCCGACGATGTGGAGCATTGGCAGGAGATGAACGCGACGACGATGGCCTATCTGGGAGATGCGGTGTACGAGCTTTGGGTGCGCAGGCATTTGTTAGAGACGGGAATGGTCAAGGTCAAAGAACTGCATAAAGCCGCCGTGAAATATGTTTGCGCCGACACGCAGGCCCGCCTCTTGCGCCAGTTAACGCCGGATTTGGATGAAAAAGAAAGCCAGATCGTTTTACGGGGACGCAACGCCAATGGGAATCATCCCAAGCGCGTTGACGTGATCACCTATCGGCACGCGACCGCTTTCGAGGCCTTGGTAGGGTATTGGTACTTGAGCGGCCAGAAACAGAGAATGGAATGGGCGTTTCAGCAGGCGGCGAATATGGGAACGGAGGAGGGGGATCCATGAATGTTCAACTGATCCAGTATACGCCTGAGCCGGAGAAAATCGTCGCCGCCGCCGCTCGCGTGTGCTATTCTTCCGATCCGGCGACCGCCTTGCTGGAGCGTTTAGATGAGACGAAGACGGCGACCTTTATTCGGATGCTGTTTACGCGGGGGCACCTTTCCCCTTTTGAGCATATCAGCTTTCAATTTGCGGTGGACGGGGTTTCCAGGGCCCTTTCCCATCAATTGGTACGTCACCGCCTGGCCAGCTATTCACAGCGCTCACAGCGCTATGTGAAAGAATCGGGGTTTCAGTATATCGTACCTCCCGCAATTGAACAAAATCAGGAGGCGAAAGCCGGATTTCAACGGGTCATGGAAGAGCTGCAAAGGAGCTATGAAGCATTGCTCCGGCTGGTTCCGGCTGAAGACGCGCGCTATATTCTGCCGAATGCCTGCGCGACTTCCTTGGTAGCCACCTTTAACGCTCGCTCGCTCTTCAACTTTTTTGAACTGAGGATGTGTACCAGAGCGCAGTGGGAGATCCGCGAGCTGGCGGAAAAGATGCTGAAGCTCGTGCAAGCGGTCGCGCCTAACGTCTTTGCTCACAGCGGCCCGACGTGCGTCACGCAGGGCATTTGCCGTGAAGGGGAAATGAGCTGCGGCCGTTTAAAAGGAAAAAAAGCGCATGAATGAAGAGATCGTTTACGGGAAGAATGCCGTCCGCGAATTGCTGCAAAGTCAAAGACCGCTCAATAAAGTCTTGTTGCAGAAGGAGAGCTCCGGCCAGGGGACAAGCGATATTCTGGACGCCTTGCGCGAGCGCAAAATCCCCTATCAATTCGTGGAACGGCAGGCGTTGGATCGGCTGACGGAAAAACAGAACCATCAGGGGATTCTGGCCTATGTGGCGCCGAAAGAATACGCGGAAGTAGAGGATATGCTGGCCTTGGCGGCGCAAAAGCAAGAAGATCCATGCATTCTCCTGTTGGATCAGGTGGAAGATCCGCATAATCTGGGGGCGGTGATTCGCACGGTGAACGCGGTGGGAGCGCATGGGGTGATCATTCCCAAACGGCGGAGCGTCGCTTTAACCGGGACGGTAGCCAAGACCTCCGCCGGTGCGGTGGAGCATGTGCTGGTAGCCCGGGTCAGCAATCTGGTCCAGACCTTAAAAGAATTGAAAAAAGCGGGATGCTGGATTGCGGGCGCGGAAATGGATGGTCAGGATATCTTTCAGACGGACCTGACCGGTCCGCGGGTCGTCGTCGTGGGCGGCGAAGGGAAAGGACTCGGCAAGCTGGTGCGGGAAACCTGCGACGAACTGATCCGTCTGCCCATGCGCGGGGAAATAAGCTCGCTGAATGTCAGCGCGGCAAGCTCGGTGATATTATATGAGATATTGCGTCAAAGAATGACGAAACAGCGGCCAGAAGGCTGAAAATGGGAAAACTTCGCCTTGACGCTCTTCAAAGCGGTCAGTTATAATGAGTAGATAAGGTTGTGGACAAGGTTCAAGTGAATTTTCATACAAAGAGAGGAGGGAGCTGCGTTTAATGATGAATGCCCAACCAGGCTCACTCGCGGAACGCGAAATGGTTGATACTGCCGATGAAATCATCGTAGAATTAGCAAAAGAAGGCGACGTCGTCGCCGTCGAGTTCTTGATCAACAAATACAGGAGCTTTGTGAGGGCTAAAGCGCGCTCTTACTTCTTGATCGGCGCCGACCGTGAGGATATCATTCAGGAAGGTATGATCGGTTTATACAAAGCGATCCGTGACTTTAAAGGAGATAAATTATCTTCTTTTCGCGCTTTTGCCGAATTATGCATTACCCGACAGATCATTACGGCCATTAAGACCGCCACGCGTCAAAAACATATTCCGCTCAACTCTTATGTATCTCTGAATAAGCCGATCTATGACGAGGATTCGGACCGGACTTTGCTGGACGTGATCTCCGGAACCAAAATAACGGATCCGGAAGAATTGGTTATCAGCCGGGAAGAATTTGATGGAATCGAAGAAAAAATGGGGGAAATCCTCAGCGCTTTGGAATGGAAGGTATTGATGGCCTATCTGGGCGGGAAAAGCTATCAGGAAATCGCCGTAGATCTGTCCCGGCACGTAAAATCGATCGACAACGCGTTGCAACGGGTGAAAAGGAAGCTGGAAAGATATCTGGAACGGCGTGACGACTGAGGCAAGACGCGCGATAACGCGATATGAAGTAAAGGTGGTAGGTGCAACGGCGATTTGTGTTCAAAAAGAAAATAAAGTATAATGCGATTGTTGACTTTAAAGCAAAAAACAAAATCAGCTGTCGCTTCGTGTGTGATCACTCACTATGAAAATCGTTCCCATATAAACGGAACTTGCGTGTGGCACGAGCGCGTTCATGCCGACGTAGCTCAATTGGTAGAGCAGCTGATTTGTAATCAGCAGGTTGCGGGTTCGAGTCCCATCGTCGGCTCCATAAAAGAAATTAAGTAATAAAGCGGTTTTCAGTAAATGGTTAAATACTGAGAACCGCTTTTGTTTTGCTCAAAAAGAAATAATCATCAGCACTACTTGAGGTCATCTTCTTCCCATTGAAGGAGGGTAACAGTGTTAAAGATAAAGCAGGGCAAAGCAACTCTTTTAATAGATGATCTCAATGAATTTTTATACATGTGCAAGCTAAAGAATCTATCACCATCAACAATACGAACATACACACAGCAATTCCAGTACTTCCTCAATCATCTGGACAATAACGGAGTATCAGCAACAGAGGATATAACTCAACAGCACATCAACACTTACATAGAAGCATTATTGAGTAAAGATATAACCATAGTCTCCATCAACACAGCACTAAGAAACATCAAGGTAGTGCTGAATTACTTCATCAGCGAAGAGTTACTAAGCAATAAAATCAAGATAACAGCAGTAAAAGATAATAATCAAGATAACAATAATAACCATCGCCATGATAACAGCAACAAGAGAAGGTATTACACAAGAGAGGAAATAGAGGTGTTGCTCAAGCAACCTAACACCTCTAAATGCTCATATAATGAATTAAGAAATTGGACAATGGTGTGCTTCCTCATCAGCACAGGGTGCAGAGTAAGCACTCTCATCAACATAAGACTGCAAGATATAGACTTCATCAACATGATGATACATTTTAGACACATGAAATCATCAAGAGCAGAAGCCACATCAAGAACTCAACAATTCCCACTATCGAAAGAGTTAAACAGAGTGCTTAAAACATACATCAGAAATACAGAAGGATTAGATGAAATACTCTTCCCATCAACAAGCAACACCATGTTGCACCAATCCTCTGTATATCACGCAATAGAAAAGTATAACAAATCAAGAGGGGTAGAGGTGTGTGGTTTACATATGTTCAGACACACATTTGCAAGAGAAATGGTGCTAAGAGGAGTCAGCAGCATAACACTAAAAAGATTGATGGGTCATGCAAGCATAGCAATGACGGAGAGATATGTACAGTTGTATGGAGAGGATTTAAGAGGGAGTGTGGATGAGTATGACATACTCAGGAGGACATCTGCAAATGCTCTTGTAAAAAAGGTGTATCGTTAAGGCATAATAGAACATGTATTCGTATAGAGGAGTCTTAGAGTTAGTAAGGGGGGTGAGTCACGATTTCATCGTGTGAGTCACGATTTCATCGTTTCTGTACTTATGAGAGGAGAAGTGCTATTCGTAAAGAGAGGTACTTTGTAAGTTTGTGCAAAGAGGAAGTACTATTTATGTTTGTATAAAGAGGAAGTACTGTTTATGTTTGTATAAAGAGAAGTACTATTTATGTTTGTATAAAGAGAAGTACTATTTATGTTTGTATAAAGAGAAGTACTATTTATGTTTTTATAAATATAAGTACTATTTATTTTTTTATAAATAGAAGTACT
>JAITOS010000158.1 GCA_031289815.1 Peptococcaceae bacterium
GAGGGCGGCGCGCGTGAAAGAGCAAACGCCTCGGCAGGAGATGCCCTGTCAAAATCCGGCGGTCAGAGCGAAAAATTTTGCGGAAGTCGCTCTGGGCTATGATCAGGAAACGGCGGTAAAGGAAGCGAATCGCTGTCTACAGTGTAAAAAACCGGGATGCAGTACCGGCTGTCCGGTAGGGGTACCCATTCCGGAGTTCATAAAAAACATAGCGGCGGCGGATTTTTTGAGCGCCGGGGAAGTGCTGAAAGGAAAAAATTCGCTGCCCGCCGTTTGCGGACGGGTCTGTCCGCAAGAATCCCAATGCGAGAGCAAATGCGTTCTGGGCAAAAAGGGAGAAGCGGTGGCGATTGGCCGTCTGGAGCGTTTTGCCGCCGATTATCAGCTGGCGCAAAGGAAAAACACGTTTACGCCCCCGGCTCCCACCGGGAAGAAAGCCGCGGTCATCGGCGCCGGTCCGGCAGGGCTGACCTGTGCTGGCGAGCTGGCGAAGCTGGGCCACGCGGTGACGGTCTTTGAGGCGCTGCATACGGCGGGAGGGGTACTCATGTACGGCATTCCGCAGTTTCGCTTGCCGAAAGAGATCGTGCAAAGCGAGATAGAAAACCTGAAAAACATGGGTGTGGCGATTAAAGTGAATTCGGTCATCGGCAAAATCGCTTCGGTGGACGAGCTGTTGGCCGGGGGATATCAGGCGGTATTCATCAGCACCGGGGCGGGCTTGCCGAACTTCGTGGGCATACCGGGCGAAAACCTGAACGGCGTCTACTCGGCCAATGAATTTTTAACGCGGACGAATTTAATGAAAGCCTATCGTTTTCCGGAATACGCGACCCCGATAAAAATCGGAAAACGAGTCGCGGTATTGGGGGCGGGAAACGTCGCGATGGACGGAGCGCGAACCGCGTTGCGGCTGGGTGCGGAAGAAGTGTACATTATCTATCGCCGTTCCCGCGCGGAAATGCCGGCCCGTCATGAAGAAATAGAACACGCGGAAGAAGAGGGCGTTCAACTGTTAGCCCTGAGCAGCCCGGTGAGCATCAACGGCGACGAGCGGGGCTGGGTAAAGAGTATCACTTGCTTGCGCAATGAGTTGGGAGAAGCGGACGCTTCCGGCCGTCGTTCGCCGGTGGAAATAGCGGGATCGGAATTCGAGCTGCCGATGGATACCGTGATTGAAGCCATCGGTCAAGGCCCCAATCCCTTAGTTACCAAGACCACCGCCGGTTTGGAATTGAATCGCCGGGGCAATATCGTGGCTGATCCTGACACCCTGGAAACGTCAAAACCGGGGGTTTTTGCCGGGGGTGATATTGTCACCGGCGCGGCCACCGTGATCCTGGCGATGGGGGCTGGAAAAAAAGCCGCTGGCTCGATTCACGCTTATTTGAGCAAGAGCTAAGGTAATAATGTTAAAAGAGTTGAATTTTCTTCACTTGGAAAGCCGATCATGAATTGATGGGATATTGGGAGTGAACGAATGAATACAACGAGGAACTACCGGAAAATACTGAAACCGGCGGCGCTGACGGCATGGATTCTCCTGTCCGTATTCGTTTGGTCCGTGGTCATTTGGCGTTTATTCATTGCTGGTACCGACCTGAAAACCGAATTATCCTTTAACGGAAATGAATATACGATGGCGGGAGTTTTGGGTTTTGATAACGGTTGGGGTCTCACCGGCTATTCAAAATTAGATGTCTCATTAGTTGCCCGCGCAAACGAGCTAAGTAAAATCGGCGTTTTTAAGACCAAGGATATATATGAAATTATCGGGTTGCCGTCAGATGAATGGCTCTACGTTGACAGTGACGGCGAAATGATGAGGCCGTACTGGATTCGGAATGGGTTGTATAAATCCAATGCCGTAAAGCTCGATGAGATTTCGGATTTCGCTCCAAGCAAGGTCGTCATTTTAGATCATAACGATATGCACATACCCGATATACAGATATTTGAAACCACCGATAGCGAACAAATTCAATATTTTGTTGAGCTGTCAACAGAAAGAAGCGCGGCGGAGAATATCAATCCTTTTGATGATGGCAACCACCGCACATACTCCGTTGTGTTTACCACGGACAAATTCCCGCACCTGGCGTATACTCTGGACTTTTTTCAGCTTGGGGATGAGTTCTATATATATTCCACAGATGTTACAGATAGTTCGGTAACTAGCAAAACAACCTGCTATACGGCTGAGAATCCCCTGATATTTATCAAATAACCCTTATCATTGCTCTGGTTTTTTGGGATGGGAAAATTCAGATATGGGATCAGATATGGGATTGCCACCATCCAGCCGTCTGTAAAATTGACATCAGAACCGGCAAGTGATAGAATGAGAAAAAATATTTGCGGGGGAACTCTGCGGAGTTGAGAAGGCTGAAACCTGACCCTTTGAACCTGTCAGTTCATACTGTTGTAGGGAAGCAAAACACGAACGCTTGTGAATAATGAGAGGCGCTTTCTGAAAAAGGTAGTAGATCAGGAAGCGCCTCTCTTCATTAGACGCGTTTCGCGAGACGGGTTCCGCTTAGAGGGGTTCCGTTTAGGGGAATTCCGCGCGGCGTCCGTTCCATCCTTCCCCCTGGCCGCGAGCGACAGGCAACCTACAGGCGAAACATACAGGCGGGCGCGCCTGCACACAAGGAGGGAAAAAATGAAAAAAGCCCTGACCATTGCGGGTTCGGATTGCAGCGGCGGCGCCGGTATTCAGGCGGATCTCAAAACCTTTGCCGCCCACGGCGTCTATGGGATGAGCGTGATCGTTTCGGTCGTGGCGGAGAATACCTTCCGGGTGATTGATATTCACGATCTGCCGCCGACCATGATTGGCAAGCAAATGGACGCGGTCTTTGAGGACATCGGCGTGGACGCCGTCAAGGTAGGGATGCTCTCTCAGTCCGGCTGTATGGAGATGGTAGCGGCGAAGCTCAAGGAATACGCGCCGCCCCATATCGTCGTCGATCCGGTCATGATCGCTAAAAATGGCGCGCCGCTGATGAATCCGGCGGCGATGGCTACCCTGCTTCAGCGGATTCTGCCCTTGGCGACGGTGCTGACGCCGAACATTCCGGAGGCGGAAAAAATGACGGGCATGAGCATCACTTCCGTAGCGGATATGGAACAAGCGGCGCGGCATATCCACTCCTGGGGGATTGAAAATGTGCTGGTCAAGGGCGGGCATATGGCCGGAGAAGCGCGGGACGTGCTGTATGACGGGACGCAGTTTTATCATTTCAGCGCCGAGCGCGTGGCGACCAAGAACACCCACGGCACGGGCTGCACCTTTTCCTCGGCGATTGCCGCGAATCTGGCGCGAGGTTGGGAACTGCCAGAGGCGGTAAAACGGGCGAAGGACTATGTCACGACGGCGATCCGCCACTCCCTGGCTATCGGCAAAGGCTGCGGTCCGACGCACCATTTCTATGAGCTTTATCAATTTGGATTATTTAAAGGAGAAAAAGCAGATGAATTATAAAACACAGATGGAAGCCGCCAGAAAAGGCGTCGTCACCAAAGAGTTGATTCAAGTGGCGGCGGAGGAGAACATCGGGCAGCAGGAGCTTTTGGAGCTCGTCAAGTCCGGTCAGGTCGTCATTCCGGCGAATATTCAGCATACCGCGTTACATCCCTACGGGATCGGCAAGGGACTGCGAACAAAAATCAATGTCAATCTCGGCATTTCCGGGGACTGCGTCAATTACAGCGCCGAAATGGAAAAAGTCAGGCTGGCGCATCAATACGGGGCGGAAGCGATCATGGATTTAAGCAATTATGGCAAGACGCATGAATTCCGGGAAAAGCTGATCGCCACGTCTTCGGCGATGATCGGGACGGTGCCGATCTATGACGCCGTGGGTTATTTGGAAAAAGACCTGAAGGATATCACGGCGCGGGATTTTTTAGAGGTGGTGCGCGTACACGCGCGTGAGGGCGTTGATTTCATGACCATTCACGCTGGGATTAACCGGCAGGCGGTCGAGGTGTTTTCCCGGCAAAAGCGGCAAATGAACATCGTTTCCCGCGGCGGTTCCCTGTTGTTTGCCTGGATGAAGATGACGGGGGAAGAGAATCCCTTTTATGAACACTATGATGAAGTTCTGGCTATTCTGCGGGAATATGATGTGACCGTCAGCCTGGGGGACGCGCTGCGGCCTGGTTGTATCCAGGACGCGACCGACGCCGCGCAGGTGGCGGAATTGATTGAATTGGGACTGCTGACGCAGCGCGCCTGGCAACAGGATGTGCAGGTGCTGGTAGAAGGGCCGGGGCATATGGCGCTGGATGAGATCGCCGCCAACATGGTCTTGCAAAAGCGTTTGTGTCACGGCGCTCCTTTCTATGTACTGGGACCCCTGGTGACCGATATCGCGCCGGGATACGATCATATCACCTCGGCCATCGGCGGGGCGATCGCGGCGACGTATGGCGCGGATTTTCTCTGTTATGTGACGCCCGCCGAACATCTGCGTTTGCCGGATCTCGCGGACGTCAAGGACGGGATCATCGCCTCTAAAATTGCCGCCCACGCCGCCGATATCGCCAAAGGGATCAAGGGGGCCCGCGCTATCGACCTCCGCATGAGCGAGGCGCGGCGGGCCTTGGATTGGGAAGCGATGTTTGAACTGGCGATCGACAGCGAGAAGGCAAAAACGTATTATGAAAGTATTCCGCCGGCTGACCGCGATAGCTGCTCAATGTGCGGAAAGATGTGCGCGATCCGCACGATGAATCAGGTATTGGAAGGCAAAAGCATCGAACTGGCCTGATGACAAACAGCACCAAAATGAACAAGGCAAAGAAAAAAACGTCGCGCTAAACAGCGTGGCGTTGATTCGTTGCGCCCCCCGTGCTATACTGCTTTTGGAGGTGTTTTTATGAACGATAAAGAATTATTGGAAGCTATCGGTCAGATGATCGCCAAGGAACTTGAACCTGTAAGGACGGACGTTAAAGAACTCAAGGAAGACGTCAAAGGACTCCACGTGGAAGTTAAAGAGCTCAGCGAAGACGTCAAAGGACTCCAGGAAGACGTTGGAGAACTCCATGAAGAAGTCCAGTCTGTCAAGGGGATCACTCTCCGCATGGAACAAGATCACGGCAAGAAGCTGACGGCGCTATTTGACGGATACACCGCCAACTATGAAATCATTGAGCGCTACGACCCCAGAGTGACCAGGCTTGAAAGAGCCGTAGAAAAACTAAATTTTGAGTTAGAATACCTGAAATCAGCCAAGTCGTAAGGCTTCGCTTTGAAGGCGGGGCTATTATTTGATAGCCCGCACCCTTAATACATCCTTGATATTCCGTATACTCTGGATCACGTCGTCGGTGGTCGGCGAATCAATATCGACGATCGCGTAGGCCCAGACGCCGCGGCTCTTGTTGATCATATTGGAAATATTGATGTTATTTTTGGATAAAATCGTGGTGAATTGACTGAGCATGTTCGGTATATTCTGATAGTTAATGGCAATCCGTCCGGCGGAACCGCAGCGGCCCATATCACAATCGGGATAGTTCACGGAATTTCTGATATTGCCGTTTTCCAGATAATCCATGATCTGCTCGACCGCCATGATCGCGCAAGTGTCTTCCGACTCGATGGTGGAAGCCCCTAAATGCGGGATCGCAATGACGCCCTTGACCCCGGCCACCTTGGCGTTGGGGAAATCGGTGACATAGCGGTTGACCTTGCCGGAGGCTAAGGCGGCCAGGAGATCGTCGTCGTTAAACAGAGAGTCTCTGGAAAAATTCAATAAATTTACGCCGTTTTTCATCAGGGCAAAGGCCTCTTGATTGAACATGGCTTTGGTGCTATCGGTCAAGGGGATATGGACGGTAATGAAATCGCATTCCCGATAGATTTCATCCAGAGAACGGCAATGCTTCACATGCTTGGACAGCTTCCAGGCGGCGTCTACCGAAATAAACGGATCATAGCCGTAGACCTCCATGTCCAGATTGTTCGCCGCGTTGGCGACGAGAATACCGACGGCGCCCAGACCGATCACGCCGATCTTCTTCCCTCGGATTTCGATACCGGCAAATTTCGCTTTGTTTTTTTCCACCAGCTTATCGAGTCCCGGATCGGTTTCCACCGTCTTGACCCAATGAATCCCTTCCACAATATCGCGGGAAGAAAGCAATAAACCGGCGACGACCAGTTCCTTGACGCCGTTGGCGTTGGCGCCGGGCGTGTTAAAGACGACGATTCCCTGTTCAGCGCACTTGTCCAAGGGAATATTATTCACCCCGGCGCCGGCTCTGGCGATGGCTTCCAACGAAGCTGGCAGCTCTAACTCATGCATGGCGGCGCTTCTGACCAGCGCGGCGGTGGCTTCGTCGAAACGGTCGGTTTGCTCGTATTGACCGGAGAATAATTCCAGACCTACATGAGCGATAGAATTTAAGCAGGTTATCTTGAACATCTTCACGCATCCCTTCATCTTGTCAGTTAAATATTGTTTTATTACGGACGCGGATGAGGTGATTACCGCGTTGCCACACATTTTAGCATAAATTCAGCCGTTAGACAATATTCTGAGCCGTTGGGGAGGGGACGCGCTGACGGCGGTCAGTTCTGAAGATACAGCCGCCTTTTTAAATTCACACCAGTTATTATCATCTCAGCCTGTCAACAGGCTCGCTGTTCTCGTAGAGCGTATGGGGGCAAAAGTCTTGCCCGGTCGCCCAGCCAATTTCACCATCATTCACAGAAACGGACTTAAATAGCTTTATATCGGCCAAATCTTTATAAAACGTATGACTCAAAATCGGCTTGAAATTGTACATACGCCGCTCGTTTTCGCCAAAGGTGAGCAGGAGACGGTAATCATCAAAAGGCGTCACGGCTTTCAATGCCGGATACGCGTCCATCTATTCCAACCCCTTTATCTTAAAATATTCTCCGTCTGTCTGCATAATTTCCCACAGCAAGGCCAATTCTTCCTGGTGGATATCGGCCCATACTGCCACATATTTCGCCTTGTTAGGCGGGAAATTCCCGACGAGCATATCGCCGTTTAAGTCAAAGGACGCCTCATATTCTGAATATTTGGCGTGAAAATGCGGCGCCTGGTGTTGCTCCGTATCCTTACAGTACATCCTGATGATAATCCCATAGAACAAAGAAATGATTGGCAGGAGCGGTTGTCTCCTTGTAGATTCGTCTCGTCTTCATGCTCACAAAATGATCATAGCATACCCATATTATCACGTCAACGCGCCGTGTTGAAAAAAGAAATTTGCCACTTAGAGAATGCAGCCCCCCGCTTTTCGGCGGGCTTGCGGAGCAATATCCGGCTTTGTCGCGAAGCAATATATACCTATCT
>JAITOS010000077.1 GCA_031289815.1 Peptococcaceae bacterium
TTTGACGGGGCAGGGCATACCATATCCGGACTCGTCCTTGCCAATTCAAGCATCACCAACGTCGGCTTGTTCGGGGTAAATGAAGGAACGATCAAGAACCTGAACGTAAACGTGTCCTTTGACGTGGATGGACGAGTGGGTGGACTTGTCGGCTATAATTACGGCACTATAGAAAACTGCACATCGGCGGGAAGCGTCAAGAGCGGAACGTCATACGCTGGTGGTCTGGTAGGCATAAATAATGATGGTACAATCAGCAAAAGCGGTTCGACGGTTGCGGTAACAGGATCCGGTAGTTACGCGGCAGGTGGTTTGGTAGGCTATAACTATGCCGCCACCGCAAGCAAAACGGCGCTCATAAAATACTCCTATGCCAAAGGCAGCGTAAGCGGCTATCGCGCCGGAGGTCTGGTAGGCTACAACTATGGTTATGCAAGCAGCAGCAACGCGGCAATAGAAAACTCTTACGCCCACGGAAATGTAACGGGTACGCAATACGCCGGGGGATTAGTGGGATTTAACGACACTAATTCTTCGACCGGGCTTGCCAGCGTAAAGTATTGCTATGCCGTCGGGGTAATCAGCGGCGCAACCAAAGGCGGTCTTATTGGTTACAACGGCGGTAAGAACGAGGTGGTTTCCGCTTACTACAACGCGACCACCAGTACCTGCACAGACAATACGCGCGGCGCGCCTTTGACGGATGAAAACATGAAGCTGACCTCCTCCTATGTGGGCTGGGATTTTAGCAACGATTGGGGGCTAGCTGCCGGGGTGAACAGCGGCTATCCGTACTTGAAAGTGCTGAATAATTCCTTTGACGCGGTGTCAGTTTCGGGCGTGTCATTGAGTGATTCGGCGAAGGTCATCCAGGCGGGAAACAGCTTTACGCTGACGGCTACGGTCCTGCCCACCAACGCGACCAACAAGATGGTTCTCTGGTCGTCGGGCAATGACGCGGTGGCGACGGTATCCAATGGCGTGGTGACAGCTAAAAGCGCCGGGACGACGCAAATAATCGTCACCACCGTGGATGGCGGCTATACGGCGCTCTGCAACGTAACTGTATCAGCCGCGTCTGAGCCTGAGCCGGAAAAGGTGGCGGCAGTCACCGCCAATCCGGGAAGCGGCGCGGTAACGAGTGGCACGACAGTCACGCTGTCCACAACTACAAGCGGAGCGACGATTCGCTACACCACGAACGGTAGCGAACCGACCGCTAGCAGCACGGCCTATGCGACGCCGATCACGATCACGGCGGCGACGACGATTAAGGCGAAAGCCTTTAAGACGGGGTTGACGGATAGCGACACGGCTACCTTCAACTATACGGTGATTGCGATTACCGCGCCTACGCTTACGGTCGGCACGGTTTCGGGACACCCCGGCGACGAGGTTTCGGTGACGGTTTCTCTGGCGAACAACCCCGGACTGGCCACCTTCACCCTGAATTTGAACTTTGACAAGAGCAAGCTGCAACCCGTATCCATTACCCAGGGGGCGGCTCTGACGGTGGGTTCCATTGTTTCCAATATCCAATCGGGGCTGGATCTGACGCAGTTGGATTATGTTTCGGCGGTTTGGTACAATACCACGAACACGACGGCCAATGGGGTGCTGTACACGGTTAAGTTCAAGATTAAAGACGGCCTGGGCGACGGCGTGACCCCCCTGACGCTGACGGTGTCCGACGCCTCGGATCAAATCGGGACGGATGTCGCGTTATCCGCCGTGAACGGCTCGGTCAGCGTCGTCACCTTTATTTACGGCGATGTGTTTGAGGACGGCGCGGTGAACGGCAAGGACGTCGTGCTGTTGTCACAATATCTGGCGGGTTGGCCGGTAACGCTGACTCCCGCGCAGCTTTTGGCGGCGGACGTATTCCCCGATGGCGTGCTGAACGGCAAAGACGTGGTACGCTTGGCGCAGTATTTAGCGGGCTGGCCGGTGAAACTTGGCGAATAAGCGAAGGAAGAACGAGAAAATGACAAAGAGATTGACGGAGAACTTTATCGGGATAGGACTGTCGCTCTTACTGCTGTGGAGTTTAGCAGGCTTGGCGGACGCGGCGGCGGTTTTCGCCGCCGCCAGCGGCCAGCTCGTGGTGTCAAGCGTCAACGGCGCGGCGGGGGATGAGGTGGCGGTGGCGGTTTCCATCGCCAATAATCCGGGCATCGCGACGTTTAACGTGAAGCTGAACTATGACAAAAGCCAGCTCGAACCCCTGAGTCTGGCGCAGGGCGGCGCCATCACGGCGGGCGGGATCACGTCGAACTTGCAGATACCAGGGTTAGACGCCGCCCAACTCGACTACGTCACGGCGCTGTGGTACAATCCGTCGAACATAAGCGCGAACGGCGTCTTGTTCACGGTAAAATTCAGGATTAAACCGGGAGCGTCCGGCACGATCCCGCTAACGCTCACCTATAACGCTGACGACGTTTCCGATCAAAACTACGACAATGTAAGCATGACGGCGCAAGCCGGAGCGGTGGAGGTGGACGTTGCCGCCTTCGGCGGTGATACGGATACAGGCACAAGGATAGATACAGATGTAAGTGCGGGTACAGATACAGGTAGCGCCGGGACGGATTCTATTGGCGATTTGGATTTCGGCGGCGGCACAGGCTCTGTTCCGCTCACGGATGTACCCGAAACGGATGTGCCCACAGCCGACGCGTCCGGCATAGGGCCGGATCAACCGGCGATTTCTCAATCCCGGACGGTCAGTAAAGCGGATTTGAACTATATCTACGGTCAGAACCGCGTCCTGACCGCCATAGAGATCTCCAAGAACTGGCCCAGCGCGCATACGGTGATCCTCGCTCCGGGCGCAGAAGCCAACCTCATTGACGCCTTAACGGTAGCGCCGCTGGCCTATCAGGAAAACGCTCCGATATTGCTCAGCATAGATGATACTGTAGATGCGGCGGTGGCGGCGGAAATCAGCCGTCTCGGCGCGGCGAAGGTCATTCTGGTAGGCGCGCTCAGCGAAAACGTCGCGGCGCAGCTGCGGACACTCCTGCCGGGCCTGACCGTCGAAACCCTGCGCGGACAGGATCGCTTCGCCACGGCAGACTTGATCAACGCCAGAGTAACCACTCAGAACGGAACCTTCATCGTCGGCTACAACGCCCTGGCGGACGCCGTATCGGCGGCCTCCTACGCGGCGGCCAACGGCTATATCATCCAGATTGCCCAGCCGGACGGTAGCTTCAGCGGCACTACCGCCCTTGGCGGCTATATCCTCGGCGGCCCGACCCTGGTTGCCGACATCAGCGGCTTCACGCGTCTGTTCGGCAGCGACCGCTACGCCACGAATAAAGTGATCCGCGATACCCTGCACTTCGAGTACACCTATATCTTCACCGCGGACGGCGGAACCCTGGTAGACGCCCTGACGGGTTCGGTTCTGGCCGCCCAGTCCAGAGCCGCCATCGTGCTGACACCGGGCAATGACCCGACCGGCGTCGATTTCGGCAACATCACCGACGCCACGATTGTGAAAGCCTTTGGCGGAGCCAAGTGATCAAGAGAAATGAAGGATCTCAAAGGAGGAGCGGAAAAATGACAAAGAAATTTATCGGTACAGGACTGTCGCTCTTACTGCTGTTGAGTTTAGTAGGCTTGGCGGGCGCGGCGGCGGTTTTCGCCGCCGCCAGCGGCCAGCTCGTGGTGTCAAGCGTCAGCGGCGCGGTGGGGGATGAGGTGGAGGTGGCGGTTTCCATCGCCAATAATCCGGGTATCGCGACGTTTAACGTAAAGCTGAACTATGACAAAAGCCAGCTCGAACCCCTGAGTCTGGCGCAGGGCGGCGCGCTCACGGCGGGCGGGATCACGTCGAATTTGCAGATACCCGGTGTAGACGCCGCCCAGCTCGATCACGTCACGGCGCTGTGGTACAATCTGTCGAACATAACCGCAAACGGCGTCTTGTTCACGGTGAAATTCAAGATTAAACCGGGGGCGTCCGGCACGATCCCGCTAACGCTCTCTTATAACGCTGACGACGTTTCCGATCAAAACTACGCCAACGTAAGCGTGACGGCGCAAGCCGGGGCGGTGGAGGTGACTGCTGGCGATCCCAATTCTGACCCCGATCCCGATCCCGGTCAAGATCCAGATCAGGATCCTGATCCAGACCTCAATCCCGATCCCGGCGCTCCGGTGATGGCGGTATCCGCTTCCGCGCCCGACGCGAACGGCGAGTTTAACGCCGTGGTGTCGATCGCGAATAATCCGGGCATTGCGACCTTTACGGTGCGCTTGAATTACGACAAGTCCAAGATCACCCCTGTCAGCTTGACGCAGGGCGCGGCTTTGACGGTGGGCAATATAACCTCCAATATGCAAATCCCCGATGTGGACGTCAGCCGATTCGATTACGTCACGGCCATGTGGTACAATCCGTCAAACATCACGGCAAACGGGATAGTGTTTACGGTGAAATTTAAAGTAAAAGACGGTGTGTCCGGTGAAACAGCGCTGGGGATATCGTATGGCGCGGGGGATATTTCAGACCAAATGGGCGTGGATGTGGATTTTGTCTGCCAGGGCACGACGGCACAGTTGGAGGCGTCCGCTTATGTGGTCGTCATCAGCGAAAAGGGGCTGCGGAAACAAGACGGCGCAATCACGGGAGAGGTTGAATTTAACGTGATCAACAATAGCGGCAGCACGCGTTCAGCCGCGGTGTTTATCGCCGTTTACGATGCGGCGGGGAAAATGGTGTACACCAAAGTCAAGGCGGATATACCGCTGGCCCGTGGAGACAATGCCGTTCGTTTTACTGACATCAGCATAGCGAATGCTTCCAGTAGGCTGTACACGGCCAAGGTTTTCTGCTGGAGTTCGGTCAATCAAATGGAACCGTTGGCGTATCCCGCAATATTAGATTTTTAAGCGGAGGATGACGGCGCGCTCGTAGTGCGGACTGCTCGCGTAAGCGGGCGGTTCCGTCCTGCGGGTAACGTCCGCAAGCGGCACTGCCGGGGAGATGGTGAGTGGGAGATGAGGGAGATGAATCAGATGATTGAAAGAAAAAGAACAAAGAGACATCGAGGTCAAACCAGACTTGGCGGTAGGGTCAGACGGAGTCTTGCCACCTTGCTTTGTTTGATCATGGTGGCAACATTGATGACGGGTACCTTAGCTAAGACCGTGGCGGCGAGTCCGCATATGTTTGTGGATATATTGGAGATGACCACTGCTGTATCCAACTTCCAATATTGGAGCGGTGGTAATTTGATCAATGTTCCCTCCAGCGGCTTTCATATGGACGCCACAACCACTTTCCGGCTAACCATTGATTGTTCTATGTATTTTGGTTTGGGTTCGGAGCTTCCTGGTAATTTAGATTTAATTAAGGTGGGTGAAGCGTCGCAGGCTCTCGTTCCTATTACATTCGGAGGAGTAGCGTTTAGTTTTAACCGCGATCCAAGCTATAGTTTTAATGGTTCGGGAGGTACCGCCGTGATTAAACACCTTAATCCGGATGGCACCGCCAATAATACGAAGAGCATTACCGACGAAGCAGGCAATCAATTCGCTATTGCCGTTAGTTTTTACTGGTATGCGGGGGACGAAGCAGTGAGCGGCAATCGTCCTATCAAGAGACAATTGTACCTTGATTTTAGTCTCAAGCCTTCAAATGAAGGAGCGTTCAACTGGGAAATCAGAGACACATCATACTTCGGACTACTACTCGGAGGAAAATCAGGCAGCGGGACGGCTCACGGCTTAACCGGGAATCTTCCTAGCGCAACGCAGTATTTAGAGTCCTTCCCTTATACGCCGAATACATACAGCGACGAGCTGGCCCAGCATTCCGCTGTTTATTCGATGCTCGCTTATGAAGACTATGGCTATAGCGGCGATGATTTTTGGACGAGGAAAATGTATGCAACGCCTGGATTTCTGAAAATGAAGCTGTATGAGGATAAATTCGAGCAGGTCGAAATTTACAATTATGGCAATGACACCGTAGCGAATGTAGCGTATGTTATCGCCAAAAAACGCGTGCGGCAGAATAATCAGGATCGCACCTTGGTTCTCGTGGCGATAAGAGGTACGGGCGGCAGTTGGGGTTGGGTAGGCAATATGGATTTGGCTGGCGAGGCGTATAATCCCTCTTCCGTGATCCATGAGAGCTTTAACACGGCAAAAAATGACGTATACAATAAGCTGAATAAATACTTACAAGATAACCTCATTACCGACGCGCTGGTATGGACGACCGGGCACAGCCGGGGCGCGGCAGTCGCCAATCTTCTGGCGCACCAATTGAACACAAGCGCCAACAGCCGCATAAAAGATGTGTATGCCTATACCTTTGCCACGCCGGGCGTAGCCAAGGTGGTGGAAAGTGACAGCAATATTTATAACTTTATGTTTAAAGATGATTTTGTCCCCCGCGGGTTTGAAAATTGGGGTTATGGCGTATATGGAAAAACCTATAAAGTAACCGCGAATAATGTATATGATATAGTTTCCGGGTTTAGGGACGCGATGGATCGGTATGTTTTCTTGTCCAATGGCAAGCGGAAAGCGGAGTTTAACCAGACGGCAACAAATAACGTGATGAGTTATGTGGGCGGCAGATGGAAGAGCACCTCAGAGTATTATAATCATTACTATCTCACTGCCCCATTCGCATCCCTCACCCTGCATGGCTTTTTTAGAGATTATGTCGCGTTGGCGGCAATGGACAGACCGTCAAACGTCATGGCTCAACTTGGTGTAGCGTCAGCTGCCGCCGGGAATTCGGTTTATGGTCCGGTTGCGTACTACTTTGTAGCTGGCAGCAAAGCATATATCAACGACACACACCAAGCCTTCACCTACTATGCGGCCCTGAAAGCCGGGGCGTTTCCGACGCCGACGTTGACAACGGCATCGGCGTCTATGTTGGGAACAGACAGTATGCCGTTCAGTCTGAGCGCAGCCGCTGCGCCGTCTAACCCCGACGCGTCGGAGGTTATCGCCTTGAAAGCGTTCGCCGCCCAGGATGATAATGCGCAAAACTTAGGTTGGGACTTGAATGACATTTCCACATGGGACGGCGTAGAGTGGGGCGATGGCACGGTAAACCGCGTTATCGGGCTTGACGTGTCATACAAAGAATTGACCGGAACGTTAGACGTCAGCGGCTTTACCGCCCTGGTCAATTTAGATGGCAACGGTAATTATCTAAGTGCGATCATCGCCGATGGTTGTGCCGCTTTGGAATCGGTGAGCTGCGCGTATAATTACGCTTCTGCGCTGTCGTTGGCGGGTTGCGCGTCCCTCAGAGTCTTAAACCTTGATTGGAACAATTTGGACTCCGTGGATGTCAGTGGTTTTCCTGCGTTAGTAGCGCTGTCCTGCGAGCGAAACAGGCTGACCTCATTGGACGTAAGCGGCAATTTGGCTTTGGAATCGCTGTATTGTGCCGGTAATGAGCTTACCGATATTGATGTGACGGCAAACACGCGGCTTACGGCGTTCGGTTGCCAAGATAACTACCTGGACGTTTACGAGGACGCTGCCCTGGTGTCGAGCCTGGCCGAGATAGAAAGCCGGGAGAACGGGTGGGTGAAATATGAACCGCAAAAGCCGATTGCTTCCATTCCCGTGAACGCGGACGATCTTTCCCAGCTCTCCGCCTTGGCGCTGCAAGGGGATAATTTAAGCGCGTTAGGCTGGAATATGACGGAGCCGTTGAATCTGCGCGGCGTTGAATGGATTAAAATGGGCGGCGAGTACAGAATCAGCCGCCTGACGTTGGACGGCTTGGCATTGACGGGAACTCTTGAGATCGCGGCTATGCCGTATTTAATCTATCTGAATTGCAATGACAACACACTGGCGAATATAGTTGTGTCCGATTGTCCGGAGCTGGTGTACTTATCCTTGAATAATTCAGGTGTG
Source organism: Peptococcaceae bacterium (assembly GCA_031289815.1). Taxonomy (GTDB): domain Bacteria; phylum Bacillota; class Desulfitobacteriia; order Desulfitobacteriales; family Desulfitobacteriaceae; genus JAITOS01. The sequence continues at coordinate 7,909 of JAITOS010000077.1, forward strand.
ACGGGATTGGGCGTGGAGAATTGTCCGTCATTGGCCGTATTGAACTGCGGCAACAATTATCTGGAACTACAGAACAACTCAGCTTTACAAGAATTAATTATGTCCATGTCAGAAAATGGACTGACGGTCAATTACGCTGGGCAAAAAATATTGGCCGACAAGGAAGCTTTTAATCAAGACGAGTATGATGTTTTGCTGGCGTTTGCCGAAGCGGGCGACAACTTAGCTGAATTGGGCTGGGATGTTGACAAGCCGGGTGAATGGGGCGGGATATCGTGGGGATTGTTTGACGGGGAGTACAAAGCCGTCAGGATATCCCTGGCGTATCAAAACGTGGCGGGAGATTTGGATTTAAGCGGTTTCGATGTGTTATCAGATGTGGATTTCAAAATGTCGGGCGTTACATCGCTGGTGTTGCCCCATACCATCAGTATCATCCCTGACGGCGCGTTTTACGATTGTGAAAGTTTGGCGCGCATTACCCTTCCCGATACTTTGCTCTACATTGGGAGCGACGCGTTTTATAATTGCGCTCAAATGACAGACGTCGTGCTGCCGGAAGGATTGATAGCGATTGGGGATAATGCTTTCAGAAGTTGTTCTTCCCTGGTCAGCGTGGTTATCCCCGACAGCGTGACGGCCATTGGCGAAGAGGTATTTTATGACTGCCTGAGTTTAAGAAGGGCTGTCTTTAGAGGAAACGCGCCGGACGAGTTTGGCGAAGCGGTATTTGTGAATGCGGCGGACGGATTTTTGCTTTACTATTATGCTGGCAGCGAGGGCTGGGAGAGAGCGGAATGGAGCGAGTGGACGCTTAAAGCGCTGTTGCCGGGTAGGCGGGCGTATGATATTTGGCGAGCCGTCAAAGAGGATGGGGCGGTAAAAGTTTCGGTGGCAAATGTTTTGAATCACTATGGCGATGCCCCTGTTTTAATCATTGCCGTATATGATGAGCAAGGCAGGTTGATTGCCTTGAGGACGATAGGCGTAAAGGAGGAGCTTGTAGATTACTCCTTTGGCGTTGACGAGTTTGAAGACGCCAGGACGATCAAAGTCTTTTTATGGGAAGCAACGGAAACCCTCAAGCCTTTGTCGGAAGTGATTCTTATCCCGGCGCTGCCGTAGGAAGTTGGGCGTTTTGATCGCTATGCAATTGCTTGAACAGGGATGTTGACAACGTGCCATCAAATATGAACGCGTTCAACGTCTAAACTAATTGAGTTAGTTATAAACTAATAGAGTTAGTAAGTGGTTAAACCCAACCTAACAACGCCTGCCCCCCAGTTTCGCCCCGCGAAGCCGGAGGCGGGCGTCTTTTCTCAAAAGCCTAGCAAAAACAGACATCCAAACGCTCCTCGTTCCCCCCGCCTCAGACCCCAAAGCCAAGCGAAGGGTGGACGGTTCCGCGCCAAGCGAGGCATGGATGCCGAGCGCGTCCCTTTGCGCCAGGAAGGCGCAGCGGGACGACAAGCGGAACCGTCCGCCCTTCGCGGCCCATTAGCAAACGACAAGCGGAACCGTCCGCCCTTCGTCGCTCCCCAGCAAACGAAAGCGCACCCGCCCCCCTTTGCCGACCTCAGCAAAAGCAAGACTTCACGTCGCCGGTTGAAGAAAACATCAAAGCAGGTTTTGCCACTGTATAAAAACTCATTTTGACGCGGATAGCTCATACGACGTTTTCGTGGAAAACACCCAGAAAGCGTTGAGCAGGAGCAGCAGGCTGGTGGAAAAAAAGACGGCGGGAATGCCGAAAGCAGCCGCGATGTGACCGCCGAGGATTGGGCCGGACAGGCTTCCCAGATTGGAAAAAGTGCTGTTATAGCCGTAAACGGCGCCGGCGGAGTGGCTGGGGACGTTTTTGCGGATCATGGTATTGATGGACGGCATGAGACCGGCGGCGGTCAAGCCAAAGAGAAAACGCAGGAAGGTCAGCTGCCAGACGGTATGGACAAACGCCTGGGGAATGATGGTCAGCGCGGATAGAATCAGGCAGGCCCGCAAGACCTTGTGAGAGCCGATCCGGTCGGATAAACGGCCGAGAGAGGGCGCGATCAGGATGTTGGCGACCCCCGTGGCGGCGAAGACGGCCCCGGCAACCATAGAGATATGGCTGGGACGTTGCATCAGCTGTTCCACATAGATGGTCAGAATGGGCTGGATGGACATGGTCGCCAGCTGTAACATGGACGTGGTTAAAAAGATGGCGATCAGCACTTGCGGACGGGCGATGGTTTTCCATAATGGCCGGTTGCTTTGCGAAACCTCTTTTTTAGGGACGAATTCTTCATGGATTCCCCAAAGCGTGACCAGAAAAGCTAAAAATAAACAGACGCCGGTACAAAAGAATACCGGACGCAAGCCAAGCAGATCGGACAACACGCCGCCGATCAGAGGGCCGACGAGCGCGCCGCTGACCGAGCCGGTGGAAAGGGTCGCCAGCGCCCAGCCGGTCTTTTCTTTGGGGGTTTGCGAGGCGACCATCGTGATGGCGGCGGGAACAAAGCCCATGACGCCGCCCATGAGCAGGCGCAGAAAGAGCAATTGGTAGACATCGCGGACAAAACCCATAGCGAACATCGTGACGGCCATGCCCAAGCTGGCGCGGAGCAGCATGGGTTTGCAGCCATAGCGGTCGGAGAGCTTCCCCCAGAGGGGCATGGTAAACATGCCGACAAGCGCGGGAGCGCCCAAGGTGTAGCCGGACCATTTCTCGATTTCAGGGAGGCTCTGGACGCCCAGCTGGCTGATGTAGAGCGGCAGAAAGGGGACGACCAGGTAAATCCCGATGAGGGTGGAAAAGGAGCCGATCCAGCAGATGATTAAATTGCGTTTCCATAAAGGCAAGTCGAACATTTATGGCAACCGTCCAGACTCAGAGCTGTAAATGCCGACGCTCATAGCGGCCGCGATTTCGGAGAGAAGCGAAGGCTTATCCTGGCTAAGCGTGGCGCTGAAGTTGTAATAGTTTGAAGGGTGATTGGCTCGAAAAACACAGTGGTCCAGGTCTGAATATTCGACGATGTCGGCGTAGAGCCTGGTGCGAAAGGGTTTATTCCTAAAGGAGGAGCAGAATAGACGTTGATGATAGGAACAGCCAAGGGTAAGCTGCAGAATCAGGCTGTCAGCTTCGCTGGGAGGTCTGCAAAGGGGGGCGGTATACATATAAAAATCTCCTTATCCGCAAAATGACGCGGTAACGATGAATCTACCCCCCTGATTATATAATATTTTGGCGGGGATGAACATGGGGCGTGTAGCGGCAAGCAAAGTCTGAAAAGTAAAATTTTAAAGTCGGCGCTTATTTGTTATGAATTATGTGCAGATGAAGGTTCATATCGCATTGAATATTCAGAAGGCTTATGATTTAATGGACAGAGAGGGTCTTACGGCCATACAATTCACTGAAATTTACCGGCGGGGAAAAAGGCAGGAGGAATGAAGATGTATCCCGCTGATTTAAGCTATCGTATGCCGCCGGAATGGGCGAGACATGAGCGGACCTTGATCTCCTGGCCGGTTCAGGCGTCGATGTGTTATCCGGAGGATTATGCGCGAGTGTGCCGGGGTTACGCGGAAATCATCCGGGCCGTCGCGGAGTTTGAAGCGGTGACGGTACTGGTCAACTCAGCGGATATCGAGGGTGTGACGGCGCGGTTTCCGGAGCGGCGGATTGAGATTTTGCCGCTTGAACACAACGACGCCTGGTTGCGGGATAACGGACCGACGTTTCTGATCGGCGAGGATGGGAAAAGAGCCGGGGTGAACTGGCGCTTTAACGCGTGGGGCGAGAAATACGCGCCCTGGGATTTGGATGATCAGGTAGCGCCGCAAGTCTTGCAGTATTTTGGCTGTCGGCAATTTGACGCGCCTTTGATTTTGGAAGGCGGTTCGATCCACGTGGACGGCGAAGGGACGCTGTTAACTACGGAAGAGTGTCTGCTCAACGTCAACCGCAACCGGGGCTTGTCCAAACGAGAGGTGGAAGCGCATTTAACCGCGTTTCTCAATATCCGGAAAGTTGTCTGGCTAAAACGAGGGCTGAGCGGCGACGAAACGGACGGGCACATTGATAATATCGCCTGTTTTGCCGCGCCGGGAAAGGTTTTGATGCAGGTGTGCGACGACCCGGAGGATGAAAACTATAGCGTGACGCAGGAAAACAGGCGTATCCTGCAAAATGAAACCGACGCGCGGGGAAGAAAGTTGGAACTGATTCCGATTCAACAGCCACCGGCGTTGTCCGAAGACGGGCGGCGGTTAACCTTGAGCTATCTCAACGCTTATTTGGTCAATGGCGGTCTTATTTTGCCGCTCTTTGGCGGGTCAGCGGCGGCAACAGATGATCTGGCCGCGCGGGTGTTCGCCCAAACCTTTCCCGGACGGCGGCTGCGGGCGGTAGACGGTATGACGGTGATTCGCGAGGGCGGCAATGTCCATTGTCTGACACAACAAATGCCCGCTTCCGGCGATTCGGATGGGGAACGGGCGGCTATCAACCGGGTGGAATCACGGCGCCAGGGACGGGTCGGCGCGTGGGATAACGAGGGGAGCGGGAGCGAATGGCGAGAAGCAAAGTAACGGTAGCGGCTACGCAAATGCGCTGTACCGCCGATATCGGCGAAAATATCGCCAAAGCGGAAGCGCTGGCGCGTGAGGCGGCAGGGAGAGGAGCGCGGATCATCCTGTTGCAGGAGCTGTTTGAGACGCCGTATTTCTGTCAAAAAGAGAAAGCGGAGTATTACCGTTACGCCACCGAATTGGAAGAAAACCGAGCGGTGAAGCGCTTTCAACAGGTGGCGGCGGAGCTTCAGGCGGTGATACCCGTCAGTTTCTATGAGAAAAAGAATCAGGCTCGCTATAATACGCTGGTGATGATCGACGCCAACGGAGAGATTTTGGGGAAATATCGCAAGAGCCATATTCCGGACGGCCCCGGATATGAAGAAAAATTTTATTTTAATCCGGGGGATACCGGCTTCCGCGTCTGGCGGACGCGCTATGGTAGAATTGGCGCGGGAATCTGCTGGGATCAATGGTATCCGGAAGCGGCCCGGAGCATGGCGCTGATGGGGGCGGAAATCCTGCTCTATCCGACGGCGATCGGTTCGGAACCGCAAGACGGCACGCTCGATTCTAAAGATCATTGGCAGGCGTGTATGCTGGGACACGCCGCGGCGAACCTGATACCAGTCGTCGCCTCTAACCGGGTGGGGACGGAAACGGAGGAAGAATCGCGGATCACCTTCTACGGCTCCTCCTTTATTGCCGGACCTCAGGGCAATAAGGTCGCCGAAGCCGGTCGCACGGAAGAGACGGTGCTATTGGCGGAATTTGATCTGGAGCAAATAGAGCGGCAGCGCCTGGAATGGGGGATTTTTCGCGACCGAAGGCCGGAGCTGTATCAGGCGCTGACGACCGCTGACGGAGAGCTTACCGGCGCTGCCTGGCTTCAGAATGGCCGGATAGGCGTTCCGCGAGCCCCTGAGTGAGATCGCCGTGCCGCTGTGCCGGACAATGCCTATCCCCAAGCCGATGAAAGGTTTAATACATATGTGAGGGAGAAAGATGAAATGCTGAAAGATTGTCAAGCCGGTGGGCGCTTTGAGGGAACGGTGCTGATTACGGAGTGGAAAGAAACGCCTTTTCGGCAGAAGCCGGGGTCGTTTTTGCTGCTTACCTGCCAGGATGTTTCCGG
>JAITOS010000113.1 GCA_031289815.1 Peptococcaceae bacterium
GGCTTGCTCAAGCCTAACTCGGTGATCATCGAGCCTACCAGCGGCAATACCGGCATAGGACTGGCTTCAGTCGCGGCTTCCCGCGGCTACAAGATTATCCTGACGATGCCGGAGACCATGAGCATTGAGCGGCGCAATCTGCTCAAAGCCTATGGCGCGCAGTTAGTGCTGACGGAAGGCGCTAAAGGCATGAAAGGCGCGATTGCCAGAGCGGAAGAGCTGGCGGCGGAGACGCCCAACAGCTTCATTCCCAGCCAGTTCACCAATAACGCCAATCCCGCGGTTCACAAAGCGACGACCGGACCGGAAATCTGGAAGGATACCGAAGGCAAGGTAGACATTCTCATTGGCGGTATCGGTACGGGCGGTACCGTGACCGGCGCGGGCGAATATCTCAAAGAAAAAAATCCCAAGATCAAAGTTGTCGCGGTGGAACCGGCCGCTTCTCCGGTTCTCTCGACGGGTACAGCCGGCCCGCATAAAATCCAGGGGATCGGCGCCGGCTTCGTGCCGGAGGTACTCAATACGAAGATTTACGACGAAGTGATCACCGTGAGCAATGAGGACGCCTTTGAAACCGGGCGCGCTATCGGCCTTAAAGAAGGGGTTCTGGTGGGGATCTCTTCCGGCGCGGCGGTTTGGGCGGCCATACAGGTTGCCAAGCGTCCTGAAAACGCGGGAAAAGTGATCGTCGCCGTATTGCCGGATACGGGAGAACGGTATCTGTCAACGCCGATGTTTGCGGATTGACCTGATCATTGGGACGACAGGGATCACGGGCGGCGGGCGCTGATTGCAGGGAGCGCCGTGAAGCGGTGTGGTTCCTGTTTTCTCTGCAAGCTGGCCTGATACATAGAAAAAGGTATGTTTTCTTTGGCAAATCAGGATATAATACTTATAGCGGCATAGATATCGTTGTCCGTTGACCGGCAGAGGGGAAAAGAAATCGCGGTTATCCTTGAAAAGCATAGTAAATCTATGTTAAAATTGGATATAGAATGATCCTAAGGCAGGTGAGGGGACAAAACAATGAAGATTTCAACTAAAGGAAGATATTCGGTCCGTATGCTCCTGGATCTGGCGGAACATAAGGATGATGGATTTGTCGCTTTGCGAGATGTCGCGGAACGTCAGGGAATCTCCAAAAAATATCTGGAACAGATCGTTACCTTGCTCAATCGTTCAGATATTTTGCGAACCAACCGCGGCAATCAGGGCGGTTATATGTTGGCGCGCTTGCCGCGTCAGTATACGGTAGGCGAGATCCTCAGAATTACGGAAGGCAGTTTGATCCCGGTATCGTGTCTAGAGGACCATCCGAACCGATGTGAGCGCAGCGGTTTCTGTAAGACCCTGTCGATTTGGCAGGGTTTGGGGAAGGTGATCGCGGACTATCTGGACAATATCACCTTGCAGGATATTCTGGACAATTATATGAGCGCCGGCGCGGATGACTATTGCATTTGAGAATCCAGACGGGCAAGCTCGGCTGCAAAGGCCGGGCTTGTTTTGTTATTCGTGGTTATTGCAAGATCCTTTGGGGCGAGGAATCGAGGACGGCGTTTTTTGTCTTCCTGAGAGGAAGAGGGTAAAGTAGGGCCGTGGAGGGCCTAGGCCCGCAAAAAAGTAAAAAACTGGATTTATCACCTGGTGATAATTTTTAACGCCACAAAAAAATATAAGAAGAGGAAGGGAGTCGTCTGCATATGGATGTGATCGGCTTGCGACGGGAATTTCACCAGTATCCGGAGCTGGCTTTCAGAGAATTCCGCACTGCCGGACGGGTGGTGGAACTCTTGCAATCTCTGGGCTACGAGGTTCTCTGCGGGGAGGCGGCGATGGAACCTTCCGTGCGCAAAAGTTTACCGGCGGCGGAAGAAATGGAAGCGGCTTACCAAAGCGCTTTGGCGGCGGGCGCGAATCCGGCGGTCTTGGAAAAAATGCGCGGGGGATTGACGGCGGTCGTGGCCAGCTTGCGCGGTAAAGAGCCGGGGCCGGTCGTCGCCTTCCGCTTTGATATGGACGCCTTGCCGGTGCGGGAGAGCGAGGATCCGGAGCATCCGCCGCTGGCGCAGGGGTTTCGCTCGCAATGGGAAGGGAAAATGCACGCCTGTGGGCACGACGGGCATACGGCGATCGGTCTGGCTTTGGCGCGGGAAATGGCGACCGGCGATTTTGCCGGAACCCTGAAACTGATCTTTCAACCCGCGGAAGAAGGGGTGTGCGGCGGCGCTTTGTCCATCGTCCACAAGGGACTTGTCGATGACGTGGATTACATCTTTTGCCTGCATTTGATGGCGAATATGGAGCTGGGCGAAGTCTATGCCGCGACCCGCTATCTGGCGTCCTCCAAGATCGAAGTGGAATTTTTCGGGACGCCGGCCCACGCGGGCGGAGCCCCGGAAAAAGGGCGGAACGCTTTGCTGGGAGCGGCGACAGCCTTGCTGAATATCCACGCCATCCCGCCGTATCCCGGTCAGGAGGTGCGGATCAATGTGGGGGTGATCCAAGGGGGGACGGCGGCCAATATCATCCCGGACTATGCGAAGCTGATTCTGGAAACGCGGGCAAAATCAGGAGAAGTCAACAGCGAACTGTTTCAGCGGGTAGAACGCGTCGTGCAGGGCAGCGCGCAGATACACGGACTTCAGTATCAGCTGAAGCTCATGGGGGAGGCGGCGACCTGTGAGGCGGATCCGCCGTTGGTGGCGCTCGTCATGGAAGAAGCGCGGCAGGCGGGCTTCAGCCGGATCCACGAGCGCTATGACGCTTCCGTGAGTGAAGACGGGCCGTATTTGATTCAGCGCGTGCAACAGCGCGGCGGTCAGGGAACCTTTATGTCCGTAGGAACCGGAACGACGGAAGCCCACCATACGACGCGCTTTGATATCCGCGAAGAGTCGCTGCCGTTGACGGTGGGCCTTCTCAGCCGGATGGCGCGCAGAATACTAAAGCCGGAAGCGCCATAAGTCGCCATAAGTCAGTTTCACAAATCAACAGAAGGAACTTTTATTTTTTGGGGAGTATGATATAATTTAAAAGGTTTATCCTAAAAATGAAAGGACAAAATGCAGATGGAAAGAGTATTTAATTTTAACCCCGGACCGGCGACCTTGCCGCTGGAAGTATTGATGGAAGTACAGAGTGAATTGCTCGATTTTCATGGGAGCGGCATGTCCGTCATGGAAATCAGCCATCGTTCCAAAGATTTTGAGGCGATCATCGGTGAAGCCGAAAGCTCGATGAAAGAGTTGATCGGCGGCGCGGATGATTACCGGGTGCTATTTCTCGGCGGCGGCGCCAGCACGCAATTTGCCGCCGTGCCGCTGAATCTGGTTCCTGCCGGACGGGAAGCCGACTACATACTCACGGGAAGCTTTGCGGAAAAGGCCTATGAGGAAGCGGCAAAATTGGTGAAAGCGAATATCGCGGCCAACACGAAGGCGGATCGTCATAACCGGATTCCGAAAGCGGCTGAGCTTCAATTGAGCGCCAACCCGGTGTATGTTCATCTCTGCTCGAACAACACGATCTGCGGTACCCAATGGCAGTCTTTCCCCGAACTCAAGGGGATTCCCCTGGTGGCCGATATGTCCAGCGATATCTTTTCCCGCGGCTTCGATATTCAAAAATTTTCCCTGATTTATGCCGGAGCGCAGAAAAACCTTGGGCCTTCCGGGGTGACGCTGGTGATCATCCGCAAAGAACTGCTGGAGCAGGTCAACAAGAATATTCCGACCATGCTGCGCTACGATATTCACGCCAAAAATGATTCGATGTATAATACTCCGCCCTGTTTTTCGATTTACATCGTGAATCTCATCCTGCGCTGGCTGAAAAACAATGGCGGCTTACCGGCGATGGAGAAGCGGAACCGGGAGAAAGCGGCGTTGATTTATGACGCGATAGACGGAAGCGGCGGTTTCTATAAAGGACATGCCTTGCTAGAAGATCGTTCTCTGATGAATGTGACCTACCGTTTGCCGAGTGAAGATCTGGAAAAAGCCTTTGTGGCGGAAGCCAAGCAACAAGCGCTGATCGGGCTGAACGGCCATCGCTCGGTAGGCGGGATCCGCGCCTCGATCTACAACGCCATGACGCTGGAAGGCTGCAAGGCGTTAGCCGAATTCATGAAAGAGTTCCAGAGTAAAAACGGCTAAAAGGGCCGGATACAGAAAAAAGGGGTTGTCTCGTTATGATGTTGCCATCATTTTGAGACAGACCTTCTTTAACCTCCAAGAAAACAGGAGTTCACAAAGCGTATACGTGAACTCCTGTTTTCTTCCTGGAGCGCTTGGCTCCCGTGATCCTATTTAAGGTTGATGCTGTAAGGGATGTGCGCGTTGCTGCCGTCAGACGTCAAGGGCTTCTTCCGCCGCGTCGTCGCCGACTTTACAGGATTTATTCCTTTTGTGCTTGAGGTCGTGCTTCAGATCGGAGAGCGTATCGCGGATGTCGGAGAGGACGCCCTTCCCTTCCTCCAATAAATCGAGGTTTCCCCAGGTTTCTTTGGCTTTGACGGAGATATCCTGCCGCAATTCCTTTCCCGATTTCGGAGCCACCATGACGCCGACCAAAGCGCCTACAGCGCCGCCTAACAAAGCGGCCAGAATAATGGAGCCGGAGCATACTTCACGTGGTTCGTTACTCATTGTTTTTCCTCCTGTTAAGTAGTTTTTTGATGAGTTGCAGTCCCCTGCGGACGATGATGAGCGTCTCGGCGGCGTCCGTAAGCTGCGCGTTTTTAAGATATTGTATTCCTTCCGCCGTTTGCTGGATACCCTCGGTAATGGAACTGACCGCGGTATTGGTGTTGGCGGTGATATCTTGCAGATTAGCTAAGACCGGAGGCAGGTTTTGATTTAAGGTATCGGCTAAAATCGTCGTCTGCCGCAAAAGTTTGTTCAGTCTGCATGAGGAGTAGATGAGAAAAACGGCTACAGCTACGATGGCAATGGCGATAAAAACCATACAGACGTCGAAAACCATCTCCAACCTCCTTTGCGTATTGCCAGAAAGCTCTGGCATATAAATTTTTACTTTTTACTTACAACACACTATATAGCAACGCACTATATAGTAACGAATTATATAATGTAAACTTCTACAATGCAGAAATAAATTCCTGCACGAAGAGAAAAGAAATATGATATTTCGCCTGGGAATTTTAGAATAAAGCGTTTGCAAGCGGCATGGCTGACAAAAGCGGCGGGGATGGCGGCACTGGAATTTCACTTGGCTTTGTATAAGAAAATCAGGTAATATATACACAGATGGTATATAATATAAGTGGCGGATCGTAGAGGATAGAGCAAAAAATCCCGAAGCGGGGATTTTAGGGTGAGGAGTGGTTTTGAGTGAAAAAATTAGGGTATGTAATCATAGCGTTTACCGTCATTTTTGCGGGTCTTACCGGTTGCGGCCAGAAAACGGCGATCACGCCTCCAGGCAATACGGATGTTCCGGAGATTAACGCGCCCTCAGACCCGGATAAGGAAAAACCGGCGGAGGAAGAACCGGCGGCAGGCGTTAAAACGAATAGCGGCGTCTATGTCGGGCAGTTGGACAGTAATTCCATTGAAATCGAAGTGAACGGGCAATCCCAGGTATTCAGGCTGAACAGCGAACTGAAAGAGAATTTTGAACAACTGGCGATCGAAGAAGGGGAAACGGTAAAGTTTCGCTATGAAATCAATCAAAACGGACAATCGGTGATCCGCGAGATAGAGAAATCCTGAGGGCTCTGTCCACATAAAATCCACAAATCCATACGGTATGCTGATTCTGAACCGGGAGCCGGGTAAAAGGACGGAAATGGCTGGCCGCCTGGAACAGGATGTTTCCCCTGCCGATTCAAGCAAAAGCAGGGAGCAAGGTTCACCGAGGGGATGATTTTGTTGTACTCTGCAAAGGTTATGGAACATTTCTCCAATCCGAGAAACGCGGGAAAAATAAGCCGTCCGGATGGCGAAGGCATCGTGGGCAATATAAAATGCGGCGATCAGCTGACGATCTATATCAAGGTGGAAGGGGACAGGCTGAGCGACGTCCGCTTTCTGGTCTTTGGCTGCGCGGCCTCGATTGCCACCAGCAGTATGACGACGGAGCTGGTCAAAGGCAAAACGATCGCCGAAGCGATGGCGGTAACGGAGCAGGACGTCATCGACGCCCTGGACGGTTTACCGCCGGTGAAGCATCATTGTTCCAATCTGGCCGTCAGCGCTTTGCGTCTGGCGATTCAGGATTATGAGGAAAAGAAAACGAAATCGGCGGTTCAGAGGCTGCAAATGTCTTTGTTGAAATCGCTGACTTCACTGAAGGATAGAATCGTCACGCATATGATGTACCGTCTGCACGGGCGGGAAGACTCAGAAGAATGAGGCGGGCGTATCTTTGGTGAGACGGAAGGGAGGTTTCGTTGATGAAAAAGAGGGAAACCGAGGGAATCGTGCTGGAAGTCAGGGGAAACAACGCTCTGGTCAGGCCGACCAATCATACGGGCTGTGATTCCAGCTATTGCTGTCAGGGCGCCGGCGTCAAGAAAGTGGATGTGGAAATGGTCAACCGGATCCAAGCGAGAGCGGGCGATAAGGTGGTTTTTGAAGCGAAGGAAGGGCATATGCTGATCGCCGCCTTTATCGTCTACATCTTGCCCCTGGCGCTGACCTTCGGCGGCGCGGCCGGAGGCTACCAGCTGTCGGCGTGGGTGAGGATGAACGCCGTCTCCCTGGCGGTTGGCGGCGGGATTTTGTGCTTTGCGCTCTCCGTGCTGATCATTAAAACGACGAATAACTTTGCCGCTCAGAATACGAGCTTGAAGCCGGTCATCATCAGAAAGAGTGCAGGGTGAAGTCTGGCGGTTTAGATCAGGGGACAGAGAACAAAATGAAAGAGCGGAGAGAGAAACGGATGAATGAATCGTTATTAGCGGCGGCCATGCAGCAAAGGATCTTGATTTTGGACGGCGCGATGGGGACGATGCTGCAAAAAGCCAGCCTCAGCGCGGAGGATTTTGGTGGCCCGGAATATGAGGGCTGCAATGAACGGTTGAATAGCAACAGGCCGGAGCTCATTCAGGAGATTCATGAGATCTACCTGGAGGCGGGAGCCGATATCATCGAAACCAATACCTTTGGCGCGACGCAAGTCGTGCTTGCCGACTATGGCCTGGAAGCCGACGATTGGGAATTGAACGCGGCGGGAGCGCGTCTGGCCCGGAAAGCGGCGGATCGCTATGCAACCGAGGAGAGGCCGCGTTTCGTCGCCGGTTCGATGGGGCCGACGAATAAGATGCTGACCCTGACCGGCGGGATCACGTTCAATGAAATGGCCGAAGCCTATTACCGTCAGGCCAAAGCCCTGATTGCGGGCGGGGTGGATCTGTTGCTCGTGGAGACGGCGCAGGACACGCTGAACGTCAAGGCGGCCGGGGTAGGGATCAGGAGAGCGTCAGCGGAGTTGGGGCTGAAAGAAGAAATGCCGCTGCTGATTTCCGGGACGATTGAGGCGGGCGGGACGACCCTGGCGGGTCAGAATGTGGAAGCGTTCTACATTTCTCTGGCGCATTTACGTCCGCTGGCGATCGGGATTAATTGCGCGACCGGGCCGGAGTTCATGCGCGATCATATCCGGACGCTGGCGCAAATCGCCGCTTGCGGGGTGAGCTGTTACCCGAACGCGGGCTTGCCGGACGAAGAAGGCCGCTATCTGGAGCCGCCGGAGCATTTCGCGGCCAAAATAGAAAATTTCGCCAACGAAGGGTGGCTGAACATCGCCGGCGGCTGCTGCGGCACGACGCCGGAGCATATCCGGGCCTTGGCGCAGCGGCTGAAGGGAAAGCCGCCGCGCGGGATGGCGCGCCAAGAACGGGCGGCCATTTCCGGCATAGAGACCGTCTGGATCGAGGAAGAGAGCCGTCCCATTCTGGTCGGCGAGCGAACCAATGTGATCGGTTCCCGCAAATTTCGGGATTTAATCAGCGCCGGAGAGTTTGAGGAAGGGTCGGAAATCGCGCGCGCCCAAGTCAAAAACGGGGCGCAGGTGATCGACGTCTGTCTCTCCAACTCAGAATGGGATGAGGCGCATATTATGGACAGCTTTCTGCCGTATGTCGTTCGCAAGGTAAAAGCGCCGATTATGCTGGATTCGACGGACTTGAAGGTTTTGGAAACCGGCTTGCGCTATACCCAGGGGAAATCGGTCATTAACTCGGTCAATTTGGAGGATGGCAAGAAACGGCTGGAAGAGATGGCCGCGTTGCTGAAGCGTTACGGGGCGGCGCTGGTCGTCGGCGCTATTGATGAAACGGGCATGGGTCTGACCTGCGAACGCAAGTTGGAAATTGTCCGCCGTTCCTACGCTATTTTCCGGGAAAACGAGGTGGAGCCGGGGGATCTGATTTTTGATCCGCTCACCTTTCCGGTAGGAACCGGGGATGAACAATATTTGGGAGGCGCGGCGGAAACCATTGAAGCGATCCGGCGGATCAAGCGGGAATTTCCCGGAGTCAAGACCATTCTGGGGATTAGCAATATATCCTTCGGTCTGGTGGCGGCGGGACGGGAAGTATTGAACTCGGTCTTTTTGTACCACGCGACCAAAGCCGGTTTGGACTACGCCATCGTGAACGCGGAAAAATTGGTGCGCTACGCTTCGATTCCGGCAGAAGAACGGCTGTATAGTGAAAAAATATTATTTGAGACCAGCGAAGCCACGGTGGCCGCTTTTGTCGATTTTTACCGCGATAAGAAAGCCGTAAAAAAAGAAGAGACGGCCAGAAAAACCTTGGAGGAACGCCTGAGCGCTTATGTCGTGGAGGGAAGCAGAAGCGGGCTGCAAGAAGATCTGGCCCTGGCGTTGGAACGCTACCGGCCCCTGGAGATCATCAATGATGTGCTCATGAAGGGTATGGAAGAAGTCGGACGTTTATTTAACAGCAATCAATTGATCGTAGCCGAAGTATTGAAAAGCGCGGAGATCATGAAAGCGGCGGTGACTTTTCTGGAGCCTTATCTCGATAAAACCGAGTCCATGAGCAAGGGGAAAATTGTGATTGCGACCGTCAAGGGGGATGTTCACGATATTGGCAAAAATCTGCTGGAGGTCATTCTCGCCAATAACAGCTTTCAGGTAGTGGATTTGGGGATTAAAGTCCCGCCGGAACAGATCATCGAAGCCTGTCGGCGGGAGAAGCCGGACGCGATCGGCTTATCCGGCCTGCTGGTGAAATCAGCGCACCAGATGGTGACGACCGCTCAGGATCTGAGTAAGGCCGGTATCCGGGTACCCTTGCTGGTGGGCGGGGCGGCTTTGACGGCGAAATTTACGGAGAGTAAGATTGCGCCGGACTATGAAGGCCCGGTCTATTACGCCAGAGACGTCATGCAGGGACTCGACTGGATGAACCGAATCACCGCGTCGGCGGCGGCAGAAGCGGTTGCGGAAGACCGGCGGCAGCTTCAGAGCGAGACCGGACCGGGACGGACGCCGCTAAAAACAGCGACAGCGGACAGCGGGGATACTGCGTCTGCTGCGCCGGGGCGCAAGGCCGTCGAACTCCAAGGATCGCCGCGGGTTCCCGCCGATCTGGAGCGGCATGTGCTGAGTCCGGCGCCGTTGCGGGAGCTTTGGCCGTATCTCAACCTTAAAACGCTGTTAGGCAAGCATTTAGGGGTCGCCGGGGACGTAGAACAACGGCTCGCGGCGAAGGACCCGAAGACGCTGGAGATCTTGGATCAGGTGCGGCAGGTGTTCGCTTTGGCGGAGCAGGGCCAGCTCCTTCAGGCGCGGGGCGTATTTCAATTCTTTCCCGCCCTGGCGGCGGGGGAGGATATGCTGATTCTGGAGCCGGAAAGCGCGGCGGGAAAAAGCGGAAGCGGCAGGGTGCTCGAACGCGTGACTTTTCCCAGGCAAAAAAAAGCCCCCGGCTTATGCCTGACGGATTATCTTCACTCGGCGGCGCTGCAAGAGGGCGCTTCGCCGGAGGCTGATTATGTGGGGCTGATGGTTTTGACCGCCGGTATCGGGGTGAGAGCGGCGGCTGAAGAGCTGAAAAATCGGGGAGAATACCTGCGTTCTCATATCCTGCAAGCGCTGGCGCTGGAATTGGCGGAGGCGTTTGTGGAAAAAATTCACGAAACGATGAGAGAGCTGTGGGGTTTCCCGGATCCGGTGGATTTCAGTATGAAAGAACGCTTGGCCGGACGGTATCAGGGAATCCGGGTATCTCTGGGCTATCCCGCCTGTCCGAACCTTGAAGACCAGGCGAAGCTGATGCGGCTCTTACGGGCGGAGGAATTGGGGATTACCCTGACGGATGGGTTTATGCTGGAGCCGGAGGCTTCGGTCAGCGCGTTTGTCTTTTCTCATCCGCAAGCGAAGTATTTTGTGGTGTAGCGAAGTAGCGAAGGAGGCGGCGTTCCGGCGCGGCACTCCTTTCTCCTGCCGTCACAAAGAAAAAACGCCTCCAACGAAAAAGAGCCTTGGGGTAGTCGCAGGGAAGGCGCTGTATCTTCTTCTTTCTTCGGGGTCGCCGCAGGGCGGACGGTTCCGCTTCTCGTCCCGCTGCGCCTTCCTGGCGCAAAGGGACGCGCTCAGCATCCCTGCTTCGCTCTCCGCGGAACCGTCCGCCCTGCGGCTGTCTTTGGGGTCTTTTTTTGTGCATTGGGAGAGAAGGGGTGCGTGTCTTTCGTTGCCAGGAAGCGGTCTGTATTGGCTCCGGTATACGATATTTTGCAGCGTCCCTCTCTGATGAAAATTATCACCAGGTGATAATTTGTCACTATATCACTATTCAAAAATTTCCCCTGAGGTTTCTTTTACTCGCGTCTGACGCAAAAACTGTACGCTATCCAGCGTTTTCCACGGAATCCCCGGCCTTGCAAGCAACTTGTCAGGGAAATATGAATACGGTATACTGATAGGCATTGAAGCGCTTCGCGGCGCTAAACCGGTAACTTCAAACCGGTAACTAAATTCGCCGCGGCTCTTGACAAGACCGAAACACTTTAATATATTAAAACACTAGAGGGAATAAGATGTCAGAGGAAATAAAATACCAGAGGAAATAAAATACCAGAGGGAATAAGTACGCGGAGTAGAGCGGGAGTGGCGCGGATGAGGACAAACGATCGCTTGCGGAATCGTTTGACGGACAGCCTGTTTGAGGCGGTCTTGTTATTGAAAGACAGGGAAGAATGCTATCGCTTCTTTGAGGATATCGCGACGATAGCGGAAATCAAGGCCCTGGCGCAGCGGTTGGAGGTCGCCAAGCTGTTGCTGCAAAAAGAGACCTATACGACGATTGCGGAGCATACCGGTGCCAGTACGGCGACGATCAGCAGGGTGAAGAACTGCCTGTTTTTTGGCGCGGACGGCTATCAGCTGATTCTGGATCGTTTGGATGAGCGGAGCGCGGAAGACGAGCGGGGCGCGGAAAAAGCTGTGCCGGAAGCTCAGCGGCAAAATCAGCGGGAAAAATCAACGGAAGGATACGGAGGGTGAGGAATGCAAAAGACCGTGTTGAAACAGAGAACACCGGCGGGAATGCTCGATATCTTGCCGGAAGCGGCGGCGGTATTGGAAAAGCTGGAGCGGGATATCATGGAATTATTTTACCTTTGGGCCTATGACCGGGTGATTACGCCGACCATTGAATTTGCGGCCTGCGTCCAGCCGGAAAGCGACGGGGAGGATCATTTGTATAAATTCTTCGACCGCCGGGGTCGGATCATCGCTTTGCGGCCTGAATTCACGACGCCCATCGCCAGAATGGTGAGCTCGCGGATGCGGGAGCTGAAGCTGCCGTTGCGCTTTTCTTACAGCGGCAACGTCTTTCGTTACACCACAGACGACCGTCCGAGAGAGTTCCGCCAAGCCGGGGTAGAGCTGATCGGCTCGGCGAGCGCGCTGGCCGACGCGGAGATCATCGCTCTGGCGATTGAAGCCTTGCGGCGTCTGGGGATCAAGGATTTTCAACTGAGCATGGGCGAAATGAGTATTTTTGTCGGCTTGATGGAGGAAACGGGCATCTCTGAAGGACTGCGCGCACAACTGGAAAACGCGCTCTCGCGCAAGGACATTGTGGCCATTGAACAGCTGGCCGATCAGAACCGGTTGACCGAGTCCGTCCGCAAAATATTGCTGCGGCTGCCGCACCTGCGGGGCGGGGTAGAGATTCTGGATGAGGTCAGCCAGCTGAGCAACCGTCCGGCGGTCGCCGGGGCGGTGGAAAATCTGCGGCGGGTGTACGATTATTTGGGCGAGTTTGGAGTACAAGACGCGGTGGTTTTGGATATGGGCGTGTTGCGCGGCTTTGCCTACTATACCGGCGTGATCTTTGAGGGCTATGTTCCCGGCGTCGCCTTCCCGGTTATCGAAGGCGGGCGCTACGATCGGCTGTACGACGATTTTCAAAATCCCTTGCCGGCGACCGGGTTCGCCCTGAATCTCAGCAGCCTGGTCACCTTCTTGCCGGAGCAAAAAGCGCCGGAGGAGCAGGAGACGGTGGACGGGGAGCAAGCGGGGCAAGTGATTCGCCGCTGCCGCGAATTGCGGGCGCAGGGACGGAGAACGGTGATGGCGCTGAGATAGACTTATAGAAAATAGTAAAATCGATATACCTATAAGTCTATAAGGTTGCCGGTGTATTTGAGTATATAGGTCTGCGAGTCTGCGAGTATAATGAATGTCATAAGTATACTAAGTATATAAGCCTACAAGCATACAAATGTACGGGTGTACAGGTATATGGGTATACACCTATAGGACTCCATAAGTCCATAAAGACGGCGCGAAGCGGCCCGCTGACTGAGGATAGGAAGAGAACCGTTGGTCGGGGGTAGAATGAACAAACATGGAAAATAAACAGACAGGGAAAAGGAGGTGCGCCCATGCGCAGATTAGCGATACTGACGGGCGGCGGCGATTGTCCGGGGCTGAACGCCGTGATCCGGGCCGCGGTCAAGACCGCCAATCACCACGGGCTGGAGGTCATGGGGATCAAGGACGGTTTTCGCGGGGCGGTGGAAGGCGAGTTTTTTCTGCTGGATGACGCGGCTATCTCCGGAATCCTGCCCAGAGGGGGAACCATTCTGGGAACGACGAACCGGGATAATCCCTTTGCCTATCGGGTGAAAAAGGACGGGGCGGTGAGCACGGAGGATCGTTCGGGCGACGTCATGCGCAATATGCGCCACCACGAAATTGACGCCTTGCTGGCTATCGGCGGCGACGGCAGTTTAAAGATCGCTTTGAAATTTCATGAACTGGGATTGCCGATCGTGGGCATCCCCAAAACCATTGATAACGACCTCATGGCGACGGATCAAACCTTTGGCTTTCAGACGGCCCTGTCGGTGGCGCAGGAAGCCTTGGATCGCCTACATACGACGGCGGAATCCCATCATCGGATGATGATTCTGGAAGTGATGGGCAGAACCGCCGGTTGGATTGCCCTGTATGCCGGGGTGGCCGGCGGGGCGGATGTGATTCTGATCCCCGAAATTCCCTATGACTTGCGGAAGATCGCGGCGGCGGTGGAAGAGAGAGAACGGCAGGGGAAAAAGTTCAGCATTGCGGTGGTAGCCGAAGGCGCGAAGCCGTTGCATGGCGAGGTGGTGGTGGAGCGGGTGCTGAAGGATCGCCCGGAACCGCTCAAGCTGGGCGGGATTGGCGCGAAGTTCGGCGCTGATCTGGAAGAGCTGGTGGACATAGAAACCAGAGTGACTGTGCTGGGACATTTGCAGCGGGGCGGTTCGCCCAACGCCGAAGACCGTATTTTGTCCTCGCGCTATGGGGTAGCGGCGGTGGAAGCCGCTTTGCAAGGCGCGTTTGGCACGATGGTAGCTCTGCAAGGGCGCGAGGTGGTAATCGTCTCCCTGGCGGAGGCGGTGGATCAGATCAAGCTGGTGCCGTTGACGGACTCGGTATTGCGGGTAGCCAGAAGCCTGGGGATCAGTTTTGGTGATTAGCTTTGGCGATTTGTCAGGGGCGGCAGAGCGGGCGGCCAGCGCGGAACTGCCTGATCGTCTGTTCGCTGGATTGCCACTGGATTGTTGCCGCGCCGCTACGGCTTCACACACGGCGAAAACGAAAAAACGGCTTGCCGGATAAGGCGAAAACTGCTATAATATTAACGTGCTAACGTTTTAGCAGGATAAAGCAATGAAATAGAGTAATCAAGCAATAAAGTAATGAGATAGAGTAGTGAAATCAAGTAATCAAGTAATCAAGTAATGAAGTTCGGGAGGGATGAGCGTGTCTCAGAATCATTTGACCATCGCCTTGCCCAAAGGAAAGCTCTTTGAGGATTCCTTGCAGCTGCTGGCAAAGGCCGGTTGGGACTGTGCGGATATCCGGGAAGATTCGCGGAAGCTCGTCTTTGATTTGCCGCAGGATCGGGCGCGGATCATCATCTGTCGGCCGACGGATATTCCTACGTATGTGGAAAATGGGGCGGCGGATATCGGCTTTGTCGGCAAGGATATTTTACTGGAAGAAAACAAGGACGTCGCTGAATTGCTGGATCTGAAATTCGGCTTTTGCCGTTTTGTGGTGGCGATGCCGGAAGAGAACCTGCCGCCGCGTTTGCCGGACGGAGGCTATGACCTCAGCGCCTTAAACCATCGGCGGGTGGCGACGAAATTTACGCGGGTGGCGCAGACCTTTTTTAATGAGCGGGGGATGCAGGTCACGACGATCAAGCTGCACGGCAATATCGAATTGGCGCCGCGCGTCCGGCTGGCGGAAATGATCGTGGATATCGTTTCGACGGGGAAAACACTGCGTGAAAACCGCTTGGCGGAGGTGGCGCAAATTTTGGAAGCGACGACGCGCCTGATTGCCAATCAGGTGGCTTATCGGATCAAGCATCAGCGAATCAGCGAGCTGACCGGCGCGCTGCGGCGCTTTGTCTGAGAGGAAAGCGCGAGGGGTAAGGATGAGAGGTAAGTTGGCGAGGAAAATCTGAAGAAAAGGCCGAAGAAAAGGCCGAGGGGAAAGACCGGTAGACCGAAAGAAAGGTACGGAAGGGAGGTGCGGCGGGTGAAGGTGATTCCTTTAGAGGAGCTGGATATCGGGCGTTTTACCCGAAAATCCTATGGGGACGATCAGGAGCTGGCCCGTCAGGTAGAGGAGATCATCGGCCAGGTTCAGCGGCGCGGCGATGAAGCGCTCTATGAATTCACGGAACGCTTCGATAAGGCGAACCTGCGGGTCTGCGGTCTGCGCGTCAGCCGGGCGGAGATCGAAGCGGCGTATGCTCAGGCCGAGCCGGATTTTCTGACCGCGCTCAAAATAGCGGTAAAAAATATCCGCCGCTACCATGAACGCCAGCAGCGAAGCTCCTGGCTGGAAGCGGAGACGGACGGCACGGTATTGGGACAACTGCTCCGACCTCTGCGGCGGGTAGGAATCTACGTTCCCGGCGGCACGGCGGTCTATCCTTCTTCCGTGGTGATGAACGCGATTCCCGCCGCGGTGGCCGGGGTGGAGGAAATCGTCATGGTGACGCCGCCGAGACCGGACGGATCCTTGCCGCCGGCGGTACTGGCGGCAGCTGAGGAAGCCGGGGTGACGGAAATCTATAAGGTGGGCGGCGCCCAAAGTATCGCAGCTTTAGCCTATGGCACGGCGGCGATCGCCCCGGTGGATAAGATTACCGGGCCGGGAAATATCTACGTGACCCTGGCGAAGAAACAGGTTTTTGGCACGGTGGACATCGATATGCTGGCCGGTCCCAGCGAGGTGCTGATTTTGGCGGATGAGAGCGGCCAACCGGCGGAATTGGCGGCTGATTTGCTCTCGCAAGCGGAACATGACCGCTTGGCGTCGGCGATCCTGATTTCGCCGAGCCGGACGCTGTTAGAGCGCACGATCCGGGAAGTGGAGAGTCAGATGAAGACTTTACCCCGGATGGAGATCGCCAGAGTCGCCTGGGAAACCTATGGCGCGGCTATTTTGGTGGCGGATCTGAACGAAGGGATGGCGCTGGCCAATCAAATCGGGCCGGAGCATCTGGAATTAGTGGTCAGGGAGCCGTTTCTGTGGCTGGGAAAAGTAAAAAACGCCGGGGCGCTCTTTCTGGGCCGCTATTCGCCGGAAGCGGCGGGCGATTATTTGGCCGGACCCAGTCACGTGTTACCTACGGGGGGGACGGCGCGCTTTTATTCTCCCTTGAATGTGGATACCTTTATGAAAAAGATCAGCGTGATCGCCTATTCTCAGGAAGCCTTGCAACGCGACGCCGGGCATATCGCCTGTTTGGCCCGCCGGGAAGGACTGGAAGGACACGCGCGGTCGGCGGAAAGCAGAGGACGGCAAGAATCAGGTCAAGCGCAAGAAGGCGCGGCGGAACCGTCTGAATGAATCCGGGGGTTGGAATCGTAGGAGAGGAGATGGACTGTGAGAGAGGCTTCTTTACAGAGAAAGACCAGTGAGACGAGCATGGCGGTGAAAATCAATCTCGATGGCAACGGCGCGGCGCAGGTGAATACGGGCATCGCTTTTTTCGATCATATGCTGAAATCCTTGTGCCGCTTTGCCTGTTTTGATATGGAATTCAACGCCCAGGGGGATCTGGCGGTAGACGCGCACCATACGATTGAAGACAGCGGGATCGTGATCGGCCAGGCGATACGGCGGGCGCTGGGGGAAATCAAGGGGATTGAAAGGGTTGGACAGGCGTTATTGCCGATGGATGAAGCGCTGGTGCAGGTCGCTTTGGATGTGGCGAACCGACCTTATCTTGCCTGGAAGATGGCGGATATGGACGGCAGCGTCGGGGAATTTCCGGTGGAAATGGCGGAGGAATTTTTTCGGGCGCTGACCGTACACGCGGGACTCACCCTGCATATTCAGGTGTTGGCGGGAAGAAATAGACACCACGTCTTGGAGAGTATGTTTAAGGGCGTGGGGATGGCGCTGCGGCTGGCCCTGGCGGCCAATCCGCGCTTTGACGGCGTTCCGTCCACTAAAGGGGTTCTGTGATGATCGGTATTGTGGATTATGGCCGCGGCAATTTGCGGAGTGTGGAAAAGGCGCTGTTAAAGATCGGTCAGCCGGCCAAAGTGATCACCGCCCCGGAAGAGCTGACGGCGATGAGGGGTGTGATCCTACCGGGGGTGGGCGCGTTTCCCGACGCGATGGCGGCTCTGCACAGCGTCGGTTGGGTAGAACCTCTGTTGAGTTATGCCCGGTCAGGGCGGCCTTTTCTCGGCATATGCCTGGGAATGCAATTGCTTTTTACGGCGGGGGAAGAGCATGGAGAATGCCGGGGCTTGGGTTTGCTGGAGGGTAAAGTGATCCATTTTCCGCCGGGACGGAAGGTTCCGCATATGGGCTGGAATAACGTCGCTTGGAAGCAAAGATCCTGGCTGAGCGAGGGGATTCCGGAGGCGGCGTTTTTTTACTTTGTGCATTCTTATTACGCGGTGCCGGAAGACGAAGCGGTCGTATACGGTCAGGCGGATTACGGTCTGATGTTTCCGGCGCTGGTCGGCAGGGATCAGGTGTGGGGCGCGCAATTCCATCCGGAAAAGTCGAGTCCCTGGGGGTTGAAGTTACTGGAAAATTTTAGCAGGAGAGTGAAGGAGTCATGATCATCTTTCCGGCGATTGATTTGCGCCAGGGAAAAGCGGTGCGCCTGTTACAAGGGCGGTTGGAGGATACGACCGTATACGCCGACGATCCCTGCGAAGTGGCGCGGGATTTTGCCCGCCAGGGGGCGGAATATTTGCATTTGGTGGATCTGGACGGCGCTTTTTCCGGTGAACCGGTCAATGATTCGGTCATCCGGGAGATCGTGCGGGCCGTTGGCCTGAAGGTTCAGGTGGGCGGCGGGATTCGCTCTCTCGGGCGGATCGCGGATCTGCTGGCGGCGGGAGTGGCGCGGGTCATCCTGGGAACCGCGGCGGTTCGTGAGCCGGAACTGGTGAAGGAAGCGGTCGCTTTATATGGCGACCGGATCGTCGTCGGCATCGACGCGAAGGATGGGAACGTGGCGGTGCAGGGCTGGTCGGAAGCGACGGAGATCACGGCCATTGATCTGGGCCGGGCCATGAAGGCGGCGGGGATAGAACGGATGATCTTTACCGATATCAGCCGAGACGGGATGCTGCAAGGGCCGAATCTGGCCGCTTCCCTCCGACAAGCGGCGGCTACCGGGCTGAAAGTTATTATCTCCGGCGGCGTTGCCTCGCTACAGGATCTGCGGGATATTCGCAAGGAAGTGAAGGCTGGTTCGCCTATCGAAGGGGTCATTATCGGCAAGGCCCTGTACAGTAAGGCCTTCACCTTAAAAGAAGCGCTGGCGGCAGCCGCTGAAGAAGAATGAAACCGATGAAATGGCAGGTGATTAAATGCTGGCGAAACGTATCATTCCTTGTTTGGATGTGCATGAAGGCCGGGTGGTGAAGGGGACGAATTTCCTCGATCTGCGCGACGCCGGTGATCCGGTGGCATTGGC
This sequence comes from Peptococcaceae bacterium, assembly GCA_031289815.1. GTDB lineage: Bacteria > Bacillota > Desulfitobacteriia > Desulfitobacteriales > Desulfitobacteriaceae > JAITOS01. Next base: position 18,464 of record JAITOS010000113.1, read on the forward strand.
ATCCTATTATGATAAGGAGGGCGCGGATGAATTGGTGTTTTTGGACATCTCCGCTTCCGCGGAAGGGCGGGCGACCATGGTGGAGGTCGTTCGCCGGACAGCGGAACAGGTATTCATTCCCTTTACCATTGGCGGCGGACTGCGCAGCAGCGAGGATATCCGCCAGGTTTTGCGGGCCGGAGCGGATAAGGTGTCGCTGAACACCGCGGCGGTGCAAAATCCTCAGCTCATCCAAGAGGGCGCTTACGCCTTTGGCAGTCAATGCATGGTTCTGGCGGTGGACGCCAGACGCGTGGACGGCGGCCGTTGGGAGGTTTACATCCACGGAGGGCGGACGCCTACGGGGGTGGACGTTTTAGAATGGGTGCTCCAGGCGGAAGCGCTGGGCGCCGGGGAAATCCTGCTGACCTCGATGGATCGCGACGGCACCAAAGAGGGCTACGATCTGGAACTGACTCAGGCCGTGAGCCGGGCGGTATCCATTCCGGTGATTGCCAGCGGCGGCGTCGGCAGCCTTCAGCATTTGGCGGACGGTTTGCTGGACGGCGAAGCGGACGCGGTGCTGGCGGCCTCGATTTTTCATTATCGGCAGCATTCCATTGCCGAGGCGAAAGAATTCTTGCGGGAGCGGTCCATTCCGGTTCGCTGCTAAGAGATAAAACAGGGAGGATATCAGGACGATGAAGGTAGAGATAGAAGGTATTCGCTGGAACAGTGACGGTTTGATTCCGGTGGTCGTGCAGGATGAGCTGTCCCGTGAAGTGCTCATGCTGGCGTATATGAATGAAGAAGCGCTGCGGCGCACCCTGGCGGAAGGGCGGGCCTGGTACTGGAGCCGCAGCCGCCAGGAATTCTGGCGCAAGGGGGACACCTCCGGCCATATCCAGATCGTCCGGGAGGTCTATTTTGACTGCGACCGGGACGCGATCCTGCTGCTCGTGGAGCAGACCGGCATGGCCTGCCATGAGGATTATTTTACCTGTTTTCACTATCAGGCCGGGGAACGGGAATGGAAGACGACGGGCGCTCCCCGGCAAAGACCGTCTTCGGACTTGGGCGGGATTCTGACCGGGCTGGCGGAGGTCATTCATTCCCGCCGTTCGGAGCGGCCCGACGGCTCTTATACGGTCTACCTGTTCGACAAGGGGTTGGATAAGATCCTGAAAAAGGTTGGAGAAGAAACGGCGGAGGTCATTATCGCCGCCAAAAATCCGGATCGCTCCGAGCTGTGCTACGAGGCGTCGGACTTGCTCTATCATTTGCTGGTGCTGCTGGAGGAACAGGGAGTTTCCCTGCGGGAGATCGCGGCGGAGCTGGCGAAACGGAGCAAATAGCCGCTGTTTTTCCTTCCCGCCTCATGTAAATCAGGAAAAATGACGATATAAGGAACAGAGCGTGATAGCTGATAAGCGTGATATCTGACATAGGCAAAAGTCTTCCGGCGGCGCGGCGAGGGCCTGATTCAACAATGAGGCGGACATTTGCTGGGACTAAAGACCCAAAAATAGAAGTAAATAATCAAAAAAACTTGACAAATTTACGGGTGTGACGTACAATTTTACCAATTAAGCTACGCTTGATACGAAGGAGGTGCAAATTGATGAAAAAAATGTTTATCAGCGCGGGACTGCTGGTCTGTTTGTTGTTGACCTTGAGTACGACGGTGGCAGTCGCCGATACGATGCTGGGCAACGACAAGGCAAAGGTTGACGTCGCTAATCTGGCTTCCGGCTACGTTAAGGTAGCGTACACAGGGGGGCAGGACAAGAAGATTCGGGTTCGGATCACTTCTCCGGCCAAGGTTCAGTATGATTACGACCTTAACAACAAAGGGAATTATGAAGTCTTTCCGCTGTCAGCGGGCAACGGCAAGTATACGATCGGCGTGTACGTCAATGTTGCGGACACGAAGTATTCGGTAGCGTACACGGCGGATGTGGACGTCAAACTGTCAAACGAGTTTGCGCCGTTCTTGGTCGCTAACCAGTACGTCAATTACAGCGGCTCGAGCGCGGTTGTAGCGAAGGCGGCGGAATTAGCCAAGGGCCGGACGAGCGATTTGGAAAAAATCAACGCGATCTACGACTATGTGGTGAATACCTTTACCTATGATACGGCGAAGGCAAAGACCGTACAAGGGGGCTACTTGCCGGTGGTGGACACCATTTTGGAAAAGAAAACGGGAATTTGTTTTGATTATTCGGCGGTACTGGCGGCGATGCTAAGGAGTCAGAATATTCCATGCAAATTGGTGATAGGGTATGCGGAAACGGTTTATCACGCCTGGATTAACATTTACACCAAGGAAACCGGCTGGCTGGAAAACTATATCTCGTTTGACGGCAGGACTTGGAAGCGTTCAGACCCAACGTATGATTCCACGGCTGGAGGCAGCAAAAAAGTCAAAGAGTATATCAACACCGACTCAAACTATCAGCCGAAGTACCAGTATTAGTCGGCGGGAGTTGTTCGCAAAGCCGCATGGCGTCAGCGCGTCAAACTCGGACGGTAAGTCTCTGGGGACCGATATTAAGGAAAAGGAAGTTGATGATGAAACTTTTCTCAATGCAAAGCCTTTCCACGTTTTGTATGTCGCTTCATCTGGCCGCGCAGGCGGGTATTTCGATACCCGAAGGCGTGGAAATGCTGGCGGAGGAGGAAACCGACGCTTCTCATCGCGCCAGTATCAATGCGGTGGCGGAAAGTCTGAAAGACGGTTCGCCGCTTGTGGACGCGCTTAGAAAAAGCGGCGTTTTTCCCGGCTATATGATCGATATGGTTGAAGTGGGTGAAAAGACAGGTAATCTGGAAGATACCTTGTTGTCGTTGTCGCGCTACTATGAGCGCCAGGAAAGCATTTCCAAGAGCTTGCGGAGCTCGGTTACCTATCCGGCGATGCTGTTGGCGGTGTTGCTGTTCGTACTGGTGCTGTTCGTCGTGAAGATCCTCCCGATATTCAACGACGTCTATCGTCAACTGAACGTGCAAATGTCCGCAATCGCGGTCGCCGCGCTTCACTTCGGCGAATGGCTGGCCGCCTGTTGGATTCCTTTGCTGATCGTCATTGTGGTACTGGTAATCCTGGCGGTGGTAGGCCGACAAAAGCTGTCCGCTTGGCTCGGCAAGCTGTTTTTAAGCGGCTCGCTTGGCGCCGCGCTGGTGACGGCGCGCTTCTCTAACATCCTGGCGATGACGCTGGCCGCGGGGATGGAGATGAGCGAGGCGCTGGCCATGACCTCGCGTATCTCTGAGGATAAAACGCTGGCGGCGCGGATTGACGCGGCGGCGGAAGAAGCCATTAAGGGCGCGTCGTTTTCACAGTGCATCCTCGAAACCGGGATATACTCATCGCTGTACAACAAGATGATTGCGATTGGCGCCCGCACGGGTTCGCTGGTCAGTGTCATCGAGGAAATCGCGCGCCGCAGCAATGAGGACGCCAACGATAAGATTGAGGCCTATATCGGCAAAATTGAACCGACGCTGGTCATTATTATGTCGGTGCTGGTCGGCTTGTTGCTGTTGTCCGTCATGCTGCCGCTGGCCGGCGTCATGTCGTTACTGTAGTAACGGAGGAGTGAAAATGAGTAACAATTTTGCCCGCGCTCTGATCAAGGCGGTGAAGGCCTACGGAATCGGACTGGCGATTTTGGTGGCGGTGATCCTGTGTATTGGCGCGGGACTGAACTCCACGGAGGACGTGAGCCGCGCCGAACAGGAACGAATGCTCAACAACAGCATTCGCAGAGCGGTGATTGCCTGTTACGCCATTGAGGGACGGTACCCTGAAAGTATTGCGTATATGGTAGAAAAATACGGAGTCCGTATTGATGAAACCAAGTTCAAGGTATATTACTATGCCTTTGCCTCAAACATCATGCCCGATTACGACGTAATGACTACTTCATAAGGAGCGGTATGCGGTGAGACGATATATCCATTCGGTTGACGCTTTTTTCGCGCTGATTTTATTTTGCGTGTTTGCGGTATCGATGCTGCTGATCCTCTTGACGAGCGCGGGAGTGTACCAGCAAATTCGCAATGCCGGGGAACACCACTACTCTGAAAACACCTGCATTAACTATTTAACGATGAAGGTGCGTCACTTTGACGACGCGAACGGCGCGGTCTACGTCGGCGAAATTGACGGGCAGGACGCTTTATTCCTGTCTGAGACCATTGACGGCGACGTTTACGTTACGGCAGTGTATTATCACGACGGCTATATTCGAGAGTTCTTCAGCAACGAGGGCTACGAGTTTGAACCGGGAGACGGGTTGGAAATCATAGAGGCCGGCGATCTCAATTTTTACGCTCAGCCGGGGGGGATCCTTTACATATCCTGCACCGGCGTCGGCGGTACGTCCGCTGACGTGTATCTCAGCTTACGGAATTGGAGGGCGGCTTGATGAAAAGCAAAACGAAAGCCAGTCTCTTTCTCGTGGAATTGCTGATGGATTTGCTCCTGTTCGCCTTTTGCGCCGCGATTTGCACGCAGATATTCGTCGCCGCCAGCAGGCAGACGAAAGCCAGCGAGAATCTTAACCGCGCCGTGCGTGAAGCGACGTCCGTCGCCGAGCTGTATAAAGTCGGCAGCGATCAGTTTCCGGATGAAATTGATTTTTACTTTGACGAGGATTGGCAAGTTGCGTCTGAGCAGGAATGGAACTATGTGTTGACTGTCAGCGTGGACAGGGAGAAGGACGTCGCCGCCATTATCGTCGCTGAATTGCGGGAAACCACCGATGAAAGCTATCTGTTGGAGAAGATTTACTCGCTGACGGCATCGGCGCTGTCAAACGACCTCGCGCGGTCTATAAAACAGGGCGGAGATTGAATGATATGATGAATAACACGAAAGAGCGGCGCTCAATCAGTTTGAACGTAGGCAGCGCGACCATCATTATGCTGTTTGTCTTGCTGTGTCTGACGGTACTGTCGATCCTGTCGCTGCTCAGCGCCAATTCGCAAAAGCAATTAGCGGATCGCGCCGCGACGGTCGCCACGAATTACTACGCGGCGGAACTGAAAGCCGCTGAAATCTACCAAGAGCTGCTTAACGGTGATTTTTCGCACGTTGAGGCGGAAGCCGCGGAGAACGGCGGCCAGTACTTCAGTTACGCGGTTGCAATCGACGAGAATCAGACGCTCAGTGTGCGCGTGCGCGCCGTTCCGGCTCAAACGCCGGAAAATACGGAATCAGCGGCATTGGCGATCGAGTACTGGAAGATTATCGACGCGGGGGATTGGACGCCCGATCAGTCGTTAGGCGTTTTGCAGGGAGAAGAGACAATCTTCGGCGGCGATCTGCCATTTGATTGATGGGTAGCTTTGTGTAAAGTGATTGCGATGGTTCCGGCAATATAAAAATACTGTGGCAAAAAGGAGAAACGCCCCGTGCTAACAATGCAGGAAATTTTAGCCTCCGCCGTCGAGCAAAAGGTCAGCGATGTGTTTATTATCGCCGGGTCGCCTGTCGCTTTTAAAAACGGGGGCCGTATTTTGCCGCTGAATGATGAAATGATTATGCCGCAGCACTCGGAAGAGTTGATCAGAAGCATTTACGAGATCGCTCATCGCGACGTTGCCAAGGTCATGGAATCGGGGGACGATGATTTTGCGCTTTCGGTACCGGGGCTGTCAAGGTTCAGGGCCAACATCTACAAACAGCGCGGCTCTCTTGCCGCCGTGATACGCGTGATCCTGTTCGGCATTCCTGATCCCGGCGCTATGGGAATACCCGGGAACGTCATCACGTCCGCCGACGTGAACTCCGGGCTGGTTCTGGTTACTGGTCACGCGGGCAGCGGCAAGTCTACGACGCTGGCGTGTATCATTGATCACATGAACACCACCCGCAAAGGACACATCATCACCCTGGAAGACCCCATCGAGTACCTGCACCGCAATAAAGGCTGTATTATCAGTCAGCGCGAGGTTATGCTGGATACCGGCAACTACGTCAGCGCCCTCAGGGCCTGTCTGCGTCAGGCTCCGGACGTGATCCTGGTCGGGGAAATGCGCGACTTTGACACGATTCAAACCGTGCTGACCGCCGCCGAAACGGGACATCTCATCATTTCCACCATGCACACGGTGGGAGCCGCGGACACGATCGACCGCATCATTGATGTATTTCCGCCCTCACAGCAGCAGCAAGTTCGGGTTCAGCTGTCGATGCTCCTTCACGCGGTCATTTCTCAGCAGTTAATCCCGTCAATGACTGGTCCGGCGCTGGTGCCGGCGTTTGAAATTATGCGCAACAACACCGCGATCAGAACGATGATTCGCGAGGGCAAGGAACACCAAATCGACTCCGCGATCGCCTCGGGAGCCGCGACGGGAATGGTTTCCATGGACGCCTTCCTGCTGAAGCTGGTGGAGGAGAACAACATCAGTAAAGAGTCAGCCCTGTACTATGCCTCCAATGCCGACCTGATGACACGAAGACTGAGCGCCAAGTAGGGTGTTTGCTCAATAAAAACAAAATAAGCTGTGTTTTGATAGGACTAAAGACCTAAATTTAAATAAAATAATCAAAAAAACGTTGACAATATAAACAGGGCGTAGTAGAATACACATAGAGCAAGACAAACCTTTCCCAGAGGAAAGGAAACAACTGAATAAAATCAAATTGATAAAGGCAAAGCAGTTGAAAGACTGTGACGCAAAGCTAAAGGGTCTAAGGGAGTGTTCCGGAAGGAATAGTCCAATGACAGCCAGTTGCCGGGATGATGAAACGCGTAAAGACAGATGTTCGTTCATGTAGGTGTGATGTCTGATCTCTGACGTGTGAAGCTGATAAGAGGCAACTGCAAAGTTGCTTTTTTTGTTGCCCGCAAAGCGCTCCCGCCTATGTAGGGCAGGCGGAGAGCGGGACGGATAG
>JAITOS010000134.1 GCA_031289815.1 Peptococcaceae bacterium
ACGAAAACGCGCGTCGCCGAATACTTCATGTCCGATATATTTGAGGCAATCAATCGTATTGCCAAAGGTGATTTCAGCGTCTTGGTGCCACTGGATGAATATGAGGGCAAGGGCCGAAACGCGCCTTTTTACAAGCTGGCGGCAAGCGTCAATAAGATGGCGCGGGAGCTTGGCTCCGCGGAACAGCTGCGGCAAGCGTTTATTTCCGACGTGTCGCATGAAATTCAGTCGCCGCTCACGTCCATCAGCGGTTTTGCCGCTCTGCTGAGGAAAGAGGATGTGAGCAAAGAAGAAGTCCTGCATTACGCCGCGATTATCGAAGCGGAGAGTCTCCGGCTGTCAAAACTCAGTGAAAACCTGCTGAAGCTGTCAACGCTGGAAGCCGAGGCGGCGAGCTTTGAGATGGAGAGCTTCCGGCTGGACAAGCAAATAGAGAAGGTTCTGCTGACGCTGGAGCCGCAGTGGGCGAAAAAAAATATTTCGCCGGAAATGTCGCTGCGCAAAATCAGCGTGGACGGCAACGAGGATTTACTCAATCAAGTGTGGATGAATCTGCTGCACAACGCGATCAAATTTACGCCGCCTGGGGGCGTGATCAGGGTGACGCTGACCGAGAAAGACGGTGAAATCCAGGGCGTCGTCGCCGATAATGGCATCGGCATTCCCCAGAAAGATCAAATCCATATTTTTGAACGCTTCTATAAAGTGGATAAATCCCGCGATCGCACCCTGGGCGGCAACGGGCTGGGCCTGCCGTTGGTCAGGAAAATCGTGGAGCTGCACGGGGGGCGCGTCACGGTTGAGAGCGAAGCGGGAGCGGGAACGGCCTTTACCGTCTGTCTGCCCGTGTGTCAGAGCGCCGCTGCCGCTGAAAAATAGTTTTTGCAATTTACACTCCGTTTACCTTCCATTTACGCTCCGTTTAATCTGCGGTTCTATAATAAGGCTATCGAAGGAAACGGAGGGGTTTTGAATGCAGAGCATTATGAAAACGGCGGAAGAGCAGGTTCGGGACAGACTACCTGGGGTGTTGATTGATTATTTGTGGACGCTGGCGTCGGAGCCAATCAAGACCGGCGCGTTCATACAAACGTTTGATTTGTCTCCCGTCCGGCTGGGAGGGGAACTGATACAGGAGATTCAGCATCAGGCAACGCCCTGTGCGGTCAATCATCGGGTATATGGGTTTCCGCCGGTTACGGCCCGGCTGCGCGTCGTCGCCTGCGAGGATAGCTGGCATATGGCCTGGACGGCCTGAGAAAGGGGAGCGGGATATGAACGAGATCATCGAGGTCAACGAACTGGTCAAGCAGTACGATAAAGCCAAGACGGCGGCGGTGAAGGGGGTGAGCTTCGCGGTGAAGGAAGGGGAGTTTTTCGCTTTTCTCGGCCCGAACGGGGCGGGTAAAACGACGACGATTTCCATTTTGACGACGACCCTGTCCAAAACCTCCGGCAGTGTGATCATCGCCGGTTACGACGCGGATAAAGAGGCGAAGCGCGTGCGCGAGAAGGTGGGCATTATTTTTCAGCAGCCCAGCCTTGATCCGCAGCTGACAGCGGAGGAAAATATCCGCTTCCACGCCTGCCTGTACGGGATGTACGGCTATCGTCCGGCCTTTCGCCTGATGCCCGCCGCCTACAGACAGCGCGTGATGGATCTGGCGGAAATCGTGGGCATACAGGACGCCTTGTTCAAGCCCATCAAAAAGCTGTCCGGCGGGATGCAGCGCAAGCTGGAAATTGTCCGCAGCCTGATTCACACCCCCGCCGTCCTGTTTCTCGACGAACCGACGCAGGGACTGGACGCCGTGAGTCGGCGGAACCTGTGGGAATATATCAACAACGTGCGCCGCGAATATGGCACGACGGTATTCCTGACCACGCATTATATCGACGAGGCCGAGCACGTGGACAAGGTTTGTATCATCGACCAGGGGCGGATCGCCGTTTGCTGCCCGCCGGAGGAAATGAAGAAAAGCCTGCTCCGGCAGGAATTGATTCTGGACGCGGACGACCGGACGGAGTTGATTGCCGAGCTGTCCGGTTTGGGGCTGTTTCATAGGATCGGGGAACGCGTGGTCGTGCCTTATCAGGAGATGGCGGTTCAGGAAATCATCGCTAAATTGCAAACCAGGCTGACGGCGCTGGAAATTCACGAGCCGTCGTTGGAGGACGCCTATGTGGAATATTTGAACCGATTGAGAGGAGAAGCGGCATGAGTACATTGGTTTTACAACGAAAAAAATCAAAGCTCTGGCGTGAGCTGAACGCCGTGGCCGCCATTGTGGCGCGGGATATTACCCTTTTTCTCAAATCACCGGCGACGATGATTATGAGTCTGGCGATGCCGCTGGTCATGATGGGAATGCTGGGCGGCACGCTGGCGCAGAACATGGCGGGCGGGTTGGCTTTCAATTACGGGCAGTTTATGCTGGTCGGTATGTTGGTCAATATGCTCGTCATGACCACCACGATGGGCATGACCTCGCTGGTGGAGGATCATACGACGGACTTTACGCAGGAAATGCTGGTTTCCCCGGTTTCCCGCTACGCGATCGTTATCGGCAAGATTTTGGGCTCCTCTTTTGGCGGGGTAGTCAGTATGTTTGGCACGATCGTCGTCGGCTTGTTCATGGGGATTACCCTGAGCTTGGGCCAGCTGCTGCTGATATTCGCTCTGTCGCCGCTGATTTGTCTTTCGGGCGGCGCGCTGGCCATGCTGGTCATCGGGCTGATCAAAAGCAACAGGACGGCGAATTTGGCCATCATGATCGTCGTCATGCCACAGATGTTTCTTTCGGGGGCGATCATCCCGATCAATCACTCCAGCGGCGTGCTGCTCGTTTTAAGCCGTCTCCTGCCGATGACCTATTGCCTGGATCTGGTGCGAGCCGTGGTGTACGCGGGAACGCCGGAATACGCCAGCATCGTGATGTTCAATCCGGCGCTGAATTTAGCCGTCATCGCCGCGCTGACTGCGGTTTTCCTGGTCATTGGCACCTTCTTCTTCGCTCGCTCGGAGAAGAACAGATAGAGAAGCGCAACGGACAGAATAAACAGACAGAGAAGCTCAACAAGCGGATGAAATCAAATCGTTCCGCGCGTAATGACCGCACACAGGAGGTGAAAGCGAATGTCCACGATGAAAGAAAAAGAAACGGAAAATAACAAGGGTCTGAACCCGGCTTGCCCATGTCCGAAGGTTCGTTGCCGTCGGCACGGCGATTGTACAGCCTGTAAAGGGAGCCATTGCCACAACGCGGCTTTTTGCCAGACAGGAGCGGCAGGGGCTGAGGAAGCGCCGCCGACAGAGTTGCGGCGCCATGCGCACCACCGCCACGCTCATCACCGCCGGGGTCTGGGTAAATTCATCGCCGTCGCCGTGGTGGTGATCATCGCCTTTGCCGTTAAACTGTGGGGCTTATAAGTTCCACAAAATCCGCCGGGGATATGGCCGGTATGTCACTGAGCGCAAATCCGGTTACGTCCCTGGTGACGATATAGTTCGTTTGCGAATCTTGAGCGGCAACGTACTGTATGCAATCCTCACAATCATCCCAATACAAAGCTAAGGCGCGCTTTATGGCGCTCTCATCAACAGACGCGATTTTAACAGCCGTAAAAAGTTTTTTGATCAAGGCGTAGGTTTTTTCTTTATTCTGGTATTGTTTGCGCGCCAGATAAAAAATATCAGTTGCCGTTGAGGCGGAAATAAAAGCCGTGATGAAATTGCGTTCTGAAAAAAATATGATCTTTGCCGCGTCGGCGGCAAAAGGTTCCCGTTTTAGCAGAACATCGAGCATAACATTTGTATCAATGAGTACGTTCATGTCTGGCAAGCCTTTCTGCTCTGATTTCGTCAAGATTTAGCTTAGAATGTGGCAACGCGCCGAGCAAAGACATCGCCACCGAACCTTCCATCATCGCGTTCAATTCGTTTCTTTTAATCTTGGGCAACGGTTTCGGCGCGTCAAAATCAAGAGATTTTTCCGCCAAGGCGTGATTGAGCTCTGTCTTTAATTGAAAAGGGATCCCGCCGCACCGCACCACTTGTTTGTAAAACACGTTGGTAGCGGCTGACATCGACAACCCAAGTTCGGAAAAAATGCTTTCCGCCCGGTGTTTTAGCGTATCATCGACGCGAATATTGACGTTGGCCATTGTGCAATCCCTCCTCTTACGTTTAAGAATACCACGCAATGCCGCAATATGCAATACAAATAGTTACATTTGCAACACTTTTGGAGAAATGCGGAAAAGACGTGTGCATCGTCGTTGTCGTTAGCGTTTGGGTTCGACTGGCGTAGGGGAGGCTCGCTTTGGCCGGAGTTGGCGTAGGGGGCGAGATTCGCCTTCGTTTGCTGAGAGCCGCGAAGGGCGGGCGGTTCCGCTTTTCGTCCCGCTGCGCCTTCCTGGCGCAAAGGGACGCGCTCGGCGTCCATGCCTCGCTTGACGCGGAACCGCCCGCCCTTCGCTGGGTTTTGGCGGCCAGGACGGAGCCGGTGAGGGCGTCTACGAGGGTGTTGCTGTCCGCGATGAAAATATCGGTGTATCTGTACTGTTCTCAGTACATTGTCAGAGGAGTATTGACGTATAGTACAAAAATATTTTATACTCAGGGTGAAAGAAGGCGATCGGCCTACAATGCGGAAGGCGGCGTTAATAGTAATGACAACGGCTGAACAGATATCCAGTATGATCGGATACTTGCCGGAGACTCAGCAACTGGCAATATTGCGTCTGGTGAATAGTTTACTGCCCGATGATATTGCAACGCCGGAAGATTTGGCGGCAATTGTCAAAGCAGAACGGGAATATACAAATGGTGAGACAGTCGGGTTTGATGAAGTCATGAAGGAATTAGGTCTGGCAGAGGATGATATAAAATAACGCCGTTGTGAAAGGCTATCTGCTATGAAGAAGCCAAAGGAGCAAACACCATGACACCAAAATACACTATGACACAGGAGCAGAATATCTTTGTCGCCA
>JAITOS010000155.1 GCA_031289815.1 Peptococcaceae bacterium
TACCCGTTGCTGATGGAAAAACCGGTGGTCGATGGGGTCATATCGATGGCGGAAGTCTATAAAAAAATCCTTTTGGCCATGAATAAGATAAAAAATCCGCCGCAGCTCAGTCAATCAGGCGCGATGGGTATCGGCTGGGCCCGTTCTGGGGGAGAATCCTCAGCGCTGCCGCAAAAACAAAGTATTTCTGTTGACGGGGTGGACAATGTCATCAACATCCTGGAGGATCTGGAGAACGGCGTACTTCTCCAAGTGGACTTTTTGGAACTCAATGCCTGTAACCAAGGCTGCGTGGGCGGTTGCCTGACGGTAGAAAATCCCTATATCGCACGGTCGAACATACAACACCTGATGAAGTCCCTGCCGGTTTCGCCCCCTAAGATGGATATGGGCAAAGAATTGCTGTCAGAATTGAGGGGGGGAAAACCACTCCAGTATTCGCCTACGCTGAAGCTGGATGACGACCGCGCCGTGGCGATGGAAAAGTTCGTGCGCATAGAGGCGCTGACGCAGAAATTGGCGGGGCTGGATTGCGGATCCTGCGGCGCGCCTTCCTGCCGGGCGCTGGCCGAGGATATCGTACTGGGACGCGCTTCGGAGGACGACTGCATTTTCAGACTGCGGGAGAAGATGCAGAAATTGACAGGCTCCAGCGACGCGAATGAATACTTGCCGCCGCCGTTCCGCAAGCGCCAGGAGAACGAGGAAAATGAGTCTCACGAAAGGAAGGAGGGGTCTGGGTGAAAGTTTCTGAGGTTGCCAGCGCACTGGATTTGAAATGTTGTGTGCCTGGAGAGGAAGATGGCGGCGTAACCGGCGGCTATATCGGAGACTTGCTGAGCTGGGTCATAGGCAGGGCGGGGCAAGGCTCGGCGTGGATCACCATTATGTCCAATAGCAACGTCGCCGCGGTGGCTCTGCTGGCGGATGTGTCCATGATTATCCTGGCGGAAGGGGTTGAACCTGATAAAGAGCTTGTGGACAAAGCGCAGGCTCACGGATTGGCCTTATACTCAAGCGGGATAGGGGCCTACGAGCTTTCGTGGCGATTGCACGAGCTTATCGGGGAAGCGGGTTCGGGAGGAATATAGATGAGGCTGAAATACGATTTGCACCTACACTCATGCTTATCTCCGTGCGGCGATGATACCATGACGCCAGCCAATATCGCGACGATGGTCATGTTAGCCGGTATTGACGTGGGGGCGGTGTCGGACCATAACACCACACGAAACTGTCCCGCGTTTCTGGAAGCCGCCGAAAAAGCAGGGATTCTGGCCGTTCCCGCCATGGAGCTTACGACAGCCGAAGAGGCGCATATTCTGTGCTTGCTCCCGTCGCTGGCGGCGGCAGAGGAGCTTGACCGCTACGTGTATGCGCGGTTGCCGCCGGTAAAAAACAGAGCGAACGTCTTTGGCAAGCAGTTGATGATGGATGCTGAAGACGGGGTGATCGGCGAGGAACCTAATTTGCTGATCACAGCGACGTCCATCGGCGTTCATGACGTGGCTGAGCTGCTAAACGGTCTGGGAGGGATAGCGATTCCCGCGCATATCGACAGAACCTCATTTTCAATTCTGTCAAACCTGGGGTTTATTACTCAGGAAATGGGCTTTGAAGCGCTTGAGACGACGCGCGGCGCGGACTTCGGCGCTCTCGCGGCCAGTCAGGCGGAGGTTCGGGGTATGCCGGTCATTATAAATTCGGACGCCCATCGGCTCGATGACATTTTTGACGCCGAGTTTGAGCTGGAAGCGGATGAGATCAGCGCTGAAGGTGTAATCGAGGCAATAAGGAGGGGAGATGCGTTAAAAAGATTATAAACAGTGTTATGCATAACATCCTGTTATCATTCAACGAATTGATGATAAAATAGTACATTTCAGTCCGGAGTACGACTCCGGCACAATTTAAGGAGGTTTTTAGCACATGCCAAACTGTAAAACGCTGGTTCCGTTTCATGGCACCAAGGAGCAGGAAGAAAAGCTCGAAGAGGTCATAAGAACACACAAAGGGGAAAAAGGCGCTACGATGCCTGTCATGCAGGAGGCTCAGAAGATCTATGGTTATCTGCCTGAAGAGGTTCAGGTGATGATCGCGGAGAGGATGGAAATCCCCTTGACCGAGGTCTATGGCATATCCTCATTTTATGCCCAATTCACCCATAATCCCAAAGGCGCAATACAGATCAGCGTCTGTCTCGGCACCGCTTGTTATGTCAAAGGAGCCGGTGAAATACTGAACCAAGTGTGTAAAAAGGTTGGCTGTCAGCCTGACGAAATAACCGCGGATGGAAAATTCTCCATCGACTCTACGCGTTGCATCGGAGCTTGTGGTCTGGCGCCGGTCATGATGATCAATAACGATGTTTATGGCCGTCTCAAACCGGAAGACGTTGACGCGATCATAGAAAAATACATGTAAGCGAAAAACGATGAAAGAGTTAGCCCTCAATATTTTAGATATTGCCCAAAATTCCATAGCCGCCGGAGCAAATCAAATCGCCATTGCCGTGCGGGAGTCCGTGGCGGCAGACCGGCTGACCATCAGCGTCAAGGATAACGGGTGCGGCATGGAGCCTGAGTTTTTGGCTAAGGTCACGGATCCCTTCACGACGACGCGCAAGACGAGGAAGGTAGGGATGGGGATCCCGCTCTTGAAGATGGAAGCGGAAATGTCGGGAGGCGAGTTGCGTATTGAAAGCGAAAAGGGTAAGGGAACCAGTCTGACCGCCTGCTTTAAACGTTCTCATATTGACCGTCCGCCGCTGGGGGATGTGGCGGGTACGTTTATGGTACTGATACAGGGAGCGCCGAACTTGGAATTTACCTATACGCGGGAAACGGACAGGGGCGCGTTTCAGTTTTCAACCGCGCAGGTTCGCGCATTGCTTGACGGCGTTCCGCTCTCCGAGCCGGATGTGTTGGCGTGGATCAGAGGGTATGTAGAGGAGGGCGAGTCGGGAGTGCTGTGATCCTTCCAAAAAGTGAAGATAAATTTTGAGAGGAAGATAAAAATGAAAAGTTTGGAAGATCTTAAAAAGATCCGGGAAGAGATGCAACAGAAAATAAATATTCGTACCGGCGATGAGAATCGTACCCGCGTTGTAGTCGGTATGGCGACCTGTGGCATCGCCGCGGGAGCGCGCCCCGTACTCGCGGCGCTGGTGGACGAGGTTTCCCGGCGTAAACTTCAGCAGGTGACGGTTACCCAGACGGGGTGCATAGGCGTCTGCCGCCTGGAGCCGATCATCGAGGTCCTGGAACCGGGAAAAGAAAAGGTCACGTATGTGAAGGTTACCGAGGAAAAAGTGAAAAAAATCGTCAGTGAACACTTGGCAAACGGCAGAGTGGTCGAGGAGTATACTATAGGCGCGGCCGAATAAGGAGGATAAAATAGGATGAGTTTTGTCAGATCGCATGTTCTGGTTTGTGGGGGAACCGGATGTACAGCTTCGGACAGCCCAAAAGTAATTGCTGAGTTTGAAAAGCAATTTGCCGAGTTCAAGCTCAGCGACGAGGTTCGCGTAATCAAGACGGGCTGCTTTGGTCTGTGCGCCTTGGGACCGATCGTGGTCGTTTACCCCGAGGGCACGTTTTATTCCAGTATCAAAGTGGAGGATGTAAAGGAGATTGTCAGCGAGCACATCCTGAAAGGCCGTTTAGTGGAACGGCTGCTGTATAAGGAAGCTGGCGCAGAGGGGCATACCCACTCTCTCAATGACACCCAGTTCTACAAAAAACAAAAGCGCATCGCCCTTCGCGGCTGCGGCGTCATCAATCCCGAGGAAATTGACGAGGCGATCGCCTATGATGGGTATCGGGCGTTAGCAACCTGCCTGACGGAGAAATCACGGGAAGAAGTCATCCAGATCGTGACGGCTTCAGGGTTGCGCGGCCGTGGCGGCGCGGGCTTCCCGACAGGGATGAAGTGGAAGTTCGCGGCGGCGGCTGAAGATCCTGTAAAATATGTTTGCTGCAACGCTGACGAAGGGGATCCCGGCGCTTTTATGGACAGGTCGGTGCTTGAGGGCAACCCGCATAGCGTCATAGAAGCGATGGAGATAGCGGCTTACGCCATTGGAGCGGCGCAGGGATATATCTATATACGCGCGGAATATCCGATTGCCGTCCAGCGGCTCAAAATAGCCATTGATCAGGCAAAAGAGTACGGCTTCCTGGGGAAGAATATTTTCGGGACGGACTTCAGCTTCGATCTGGAGATACGACTGGGCGCCGGGGCGTTTGTCTGCGGGGAAGAAACCGCGCTGCTGGCCTCGATTGAGGGTCATCGCGGCGAGCCGCGCCCGCGCCCGCCATTTCCGGCGGTAAAGGGTCTTTTTGGCAAACCGACGCTCTTAAACAACGTGGAGACATACGCCAATATCCCCTGGATCATCAACAACGGCGCCGAGGCGTTCGCCGCCATCGGAACCGAGAAGTCCAAGGGAACCAAAGTCTTTGCCTTAGGCGGTAAAATCACCAATACCGGACTGGTCGAAATACCCATGGGTACGACGCTGCGCGAAATCGTAGAGGAAATCGGCGGCGGGATCCCCAACGGCAAAAAGTTCAAGGCCGCTCAGACCGGCGGGCCTTCCGGCGGTTGCATACCATTGTCTCTGATTGATACGCCGCTGGACTATGAGAACATGGCGTCCATTGGTTCCATCATAGGCTCCGGCGGACTCATCGTCATGGATGAGGACAACTGTATGGTCGATATCGCTAAATTTTTTCTGGGCTTCACCACGGATGAATCCTGCGGGAAATGTTCGCCCTGCCGCATAGGAACCAAGAGGATGCATGATATCCTGGAAAAAATCACGGTTGGCAAAGGAACGATGGAGGATATTGCCCTTCTGGAGGAATTGTGTACGCATATTAAGGAAAACGCCTTGTGCGGACTTGGACAAACCGCTCCTAATCCGATCCTGTCCACCTTAAAGCACTTCCGTCACGAATACGAAGCCCATGTCATCGACAAACGTTGTCCTGCCGGCATTTGCAAGGATCTGTTACAATATAAGATCCTTCCGGAAAAATGCGCCGGCTGCACCGCCTGCTCGCGCGTTTGCCCGGCGAATGCGATAACCGGAGAGGTCAAGAATCCTCATGTGATTGACCAGGCAAAGTGTATCAAGTGCGGAACCTGTGTGCAAAAGTGCAAATTTGAGGCGATCATCAAGGAATAAGGCGGGAAGGAGATTAAAATAATGAGTACTGTTAAGGTAAAAGTGAACGGCCTGGAGGTTGAATGCCCTTCCGGTTCTACGGTCCTTGAGGCGGCGCGCCTTGCCGGATATACGATTCCAACCCTGTGCTATATGAAAGAGATCAATGCTATTGGCGCCTGTCGCATTTGCGTGACAGAGGTAAGCGGCGCCAGAGGTCTGGTGGCCGCTTGCGTGTATCCCGTGGCGGAGGGCATGGAGATCAACACGAAATCTAAAAAAGCGTATGACGCCAGGAAGAGGACGCTGGAACTGATCCTTTCCAACCATCGTATGGAGTGCCTCACCTGCGCTCGCAACCAGAAATGTGAGCTCCAGACGCTGGCCAAGGAATATGGGATAGACAAAGTCCGTTTTGGCGCTCCGGAAGACAACGCTCCGCAATTTGAGTGCTCAACGCCGCATTTAGTCAGGGATAATTCCAAATGTATACTCTGCCGCCGTTGCATTGCCGTTTGCAAAAACAACCAAGGGGTGGCTGTCATTGGCGCGAACGATAGAGGCTTCAATACCCATATCGGCGCCGCCTTTGACCGCAATCTCGGCGAAGTGGCGTGTATCAACTGCGGTCAGTGCATCGCCGTATGCCCCACAGGCGCGCTTACGGAGGTGGACAATACGCAGCAGGTGTGGGACGCGCTGGCCGACCCGGCCAAGCATGTGGTTGTGGGTACGGCCCCGGCGGTTCGCGCCGCGGTAGGCGAGGAGTTTGGCGAGCCCATTGGCACAAACGCGCAGGGCAAGATGGTTGCGGCGCTGCGCCGTCTGGGGTTTGACGGCGTGTTCGATGTGAACGTCACCGCCGACCTGACCATTATGGAAGAGGGGACCGAGTTTATCCATCGCCTGACCGAGGGGGGCGTCTTACCCTTAGTGACCTCTTGCTCGCCTGGCTGGATCCGGTTCTGCGAACAGTATTACCCTGAATTTATTCCCAACCTTTCCAG
>JAITOS010000031.1 GCA_031289815.1 Peptococcaceae bacterium
CAAAAGAGCCGAGCAGCAGCACGCCCTGCAAACCGTCGAACACCTTCTCACGGCGGCGGAGGACGCCTTTTGCGCCATCACCCGCACCCCCGGCCAGCTGGCCGCCAACCGTCCTGAATAAAAAAGGAGGGTTGCTGGTAAACATGAATTTAGAAAATGAAAAAGAATTATATGCTGTGTTGGGAACATTAACCAAACAAAAATCTGATTGGCAAAAGGCCATACCTCAAGTCGCCTCCCTGATTGAGCACCCGTCTAAAAAAATTCAAGCAAAAGCATTATGGCTTATAGGTGAAATGGGATTGTCATACCCCCATTTCATAGCGCCATATGTGGAGCTCATTGCCCAGAAGTTGAAGGATAGCGACGAGAAAATCCGCGAACGAGCCGTAGGAGCTTTAGGCAGAATAGGGAGAGCTAAAATTGATGTCATTGCAAAATATATTACCGCAATGCTGGCAATGGCTGATGATCGTAGTCCTCAAGTTAGAATGAATGTTATTTGGGCCGCAGAGAACGTCACCACTGAAAATCCAAGCGTATTTGAAAACTCAATGGATATTTTCAATCAATTATTGCATGATAGTGCTACCCGTGTCAGAAGGGAAGCACCCGAAATATTCCGGGTGATCGGCAAAAGAAAACCAGAAATGGTAAAGCCTTATATAGATACACTAAAATATCTTTCAGAAAATGATGTTGACCGGGTTGTTCGCATACATTCATTAGGTGCAATAAAAGCGATTTTGAACAATTCAATATTGGAATATAAACGGTGAGAATTTTAGAAGTGCCGCATTCTTTCTCTTTATCATAGCCCACTCACACCCCATTTTGTTTCCCGACAGTCTTATAGCGAGCGCTCCCAACGCACGCCGGACACATCCCCGATGGCCGTCCCAAACTCCCAAAGCCAAGCGAAGGGCGGACGGGTCCGCGAACAGCGAGGCAGGGTCGCCGAGCGCGTCCCGTTGCGCCAGGAAGGCGCAGCGGGACGAAAAGCGGAACCGTCCGCCCTGCGGCGACCCCAGAAAAAGATAAGACAGAAAAGAAATCCGCCCTGCGGCGACCCCAAGGCAATGGGAGGAATTATCACCAGGTGATAATAATGAATATTCCCCCTCTTTCTTTGCAAACAAAAAAGACCCCAAAGCAGATGAGACAGATAAGAAAAGAAAAAACCAGCACCTAAAAATCTCTGATTTCCCCTGATTGGCGAATCATCAGCTCCCCAGCTTACCGAGCGTATAATGGATCCCTTCCCGGAACAGCCCCTCCACAATTTCCGTTTCCGTAAAGACCTTCTCCGGCGCAAACTGGGGCTGATCCAAAACCACGAAGGCGTAGCGATCCGGTACAAACTCCTCCACAATCCGAACCAACGGCGTCTGCGCCCGCACCGTCAGCCATTTCGCCCCCATCATCCCCTGACGATTTAACTCCTCCTTCTTCCGCGTTAATTGCCGTAAGAAGACGATCCTGGCGGCAAAGATCTCTTTTCTTCCCGCCAGCCAAAAAAATACCGCCAGCAAGCTCAGCCAAACCGGCTCAACCGTCAAACCCCTGTTCCACCATAGATACAAAGCGGCCGCCCCTGCGAGAACCCCCAGATAACACCCCATCCAGGCCAAAACCCGCGTCGTCCGCACGAAACCAAAAGCGCCGCAAGCCAAAGCGCGCACGATCCGCCCGCCATCTAAAGGCAGAACCGGGATCAAATTAAAGGCCGCCAGCCAGAAATTGACGCGGATGAAATCCTCCGCAGCGGTTCCCGCCCAGATTCCTTGCCAGCGCAAAACTTGCGCGGCGAAGAGCAACATCATATTCAGCGTCGGTCCCGCCAGAGCGATGGAGCTTTCCAGCCAGCGGCGCCCCTCAAAGGTATCCTCGCATTGAGCCGTCCCGCCGATCGGGGATAGCTCCATCGCCGTTACCCGAACCCCTTGCGCCTTGGCAATCGCTATATGCGCCAGCTCATGCCCCGTCACTAAAGCGAAAATAATCGTCACCTGAACGAGTTGGCCGGCAAGAGCATAGACGGCAAACAGCAAAATCAGGATCGGATGAACCCGGATGGACATCCCCCCCGCTTTACATACTTCCATCCTGTCTTTCCTCCCCGTCTGAAGCCGCCGCTGTCTTATCTGAATGCGTAACGCGTACTGTCCCGCCGGATACCGCTACTGTTTAGCGGTCGCACTTGCCAGATACGGCAACGGGTCCACCGGCTGGTTATTGTACCTTAGCTCAAAATGCAGCCACGGTTTTTTTAAAGGAGCCGACAGCCCTACCGATCCCACCGTCTCTCCCTGATTTATTTTTTGTCCTTCCGCTACGTAAATATCGCCCAGGTTGCCCAAAATACAGGTCCAGCCGTCGCCAAAGTCAATTTTTACTGTTTTCCCCAATTGTTCATCTTGGGCAAGCGCGGTGACGACGCCCGCATAAGGAGCCAGCACCCGCGTTCCCAGCGCGCTCCCCACATCAATGCCCTGATGTGTTGTTTGATCGGTTTTATTGATTAAGCCAAACCCCGCCATGACCTGACCGGATACCGGAGCCTGGAACTTGCCGGACATCCCGGCGTCCACCGCCAGCGCGCCGGAACCGGTTCTGCTCAGACGGAAGGCGTCCTTGGCCATATCATTGAGCGCGGAATAATAGTCGGCCGTCATCGCGCCTTGATAAAAAGCATATATTCCTTGAGAGACGGGATCCGTATGGCGCGCGCTGAGGGCCAGCGTGATCAGTACGACGCCCGCCAGCAAGGTTCTTTTTTGCAAACCGCTCCAATGTCTGAAGAAACCGCCGCCGTCCCGCCTGGTTCTTGCCAGAGGAATTTTTTCACGCCGCCCTTTTTGCCGATAGCCGCGTTCCCGGCCAACTTCCTGCACGGCTTTTTCCCATTCCCAATCGTCCCAACGCTCAAACGGATTCATCCCGCCACCCCTCCTTTCCTCAGCCTTTCACGGACGAGTCGATCTCACTATACATTATTCTCCAGGGCAAAAAAAAAGAACCTGAGACGTTATCAGGATTCCTTCTTAACTGGTAATTATCGCCCGCGCCGCTGCTCTGACACTCTGACACTCTGACACTCTGATAGTCTGATAGTCTGATAGTCTGATAGTCTGATACTCCGGCACTCTGACACCGCGGTTTCTTAAAACATCAGCCGCTGCCGCCGCAGGTGAATATTGAACAAAAGCCCGATCGCCAGCATATTAGCCCACATGCTGCTGCCTCCATAGCTGATCAAAGGCAACGGAATCCCCGTCACCGGCATGATCCCCAAGGTCATCCCGACATTGACCAGAATGTGAAAGGTAAACAGGGAAGCCACCCCCATCGTCACTAACGCGCCATACGAGTCTTTGGCATTCGCCGCGATCCTAATGATCCTGGAAAGAAAGATAAACAAGAGAAACAGCAAGGTGATCGTGCCGACAAAGCCGAATTCCTCGCCGACCACGGCAAAGATAAAATCCGTGTAGTGTTCGGGCAGAAAATTCAACTGCGTCTGCGTCCCCAAGCGGTATCCTTTCCCCCACAGTCCTCCGGAGCCGATGGCCCAGATCGACTGGATGATATGATAGCCGTCGCCTGAGGTGTCCGCGGTTGGATCCACAAAAACCGTGAGCCGGTTCAATTGATATCCCTCCAGGGGCAGCGGCAGTCCCTGAGCGAATTGCAGCCAGGAAGGCAAGTCCGCAAAATGAAGATAGAGGGCAACCCCCGCCAGCGTTCCCCCTCCCAGCAGCAGCGCGCATAGTTTTTTCGGGTTAGCGCCCGCCACAAACATCATACCGATGAAAATCACGATGAGGACGATCGCCGTCCCCAGATCCGGCTGTTTAAGGATCAAGAGCGCCGGCGCCAGCACGAATAAAAAAGGCGCTAAAAAATCCCGGTACCGGTTCAGCTTTCCTTCCCGCTTGCTCAGAAAATCCGCCAGGGTGATAATGACGGCAATTTTGGCAAATTCCGACGGTTGAATCCCCTGGGTCTGCGTGATCGGCAGCCAGCGAATCGCTCCCCCCGCCGACGTACCGAAGAAAAAAACAGCGACCAACAGCAGAATATTGATCCCATAGATCAGCCAGCTTAAACGGCGCAGATATTGGTAATCAAAAGAGGCCATGACGACTGCCAGGATCAACCCCGTCGCCATCCATAATCCCTGAATCTTCACATAATGATTGGGATCGCTCTTGTCGATATTCATCGAGGCCGTACTCAAAATCAGCAGACTGCCCCCTAATAACAGCACCAACACCAGCACTAAGATATAATCTATATTTCGTAAGGTTCTTCGCTCTAACATCTGGACATCCTCACCTCGGACGAATTGACACGCTTCAGCCTTGTATTCCCTGCCCTTTGTCCGCGTAATCCCGTCTCAGTTTAGTCACCGGAATATTCACGACCAAGGCCACATCCCGGTCGTCCTGACTCAAATTCACTTCCATGGTCGATTCATCAATCTCCATATAATGTGAAATCACCTTGATGATATCTTCTCTCAGGCTGTTCAGCATGTGCGGGGAAATACTCGCCCGGTCATGCACCAGCACCAAACGCAGCCGTTCTTTCGCCACATTCTTACTTGATGTATTTTCCCTTCCCAGAATTCTGCTAATAAAATCTAACAAAGGATGATTCCTCCTCTCTTAGCAAGCGGCTAGCGCCGGCCGACCAGACGTTTCAGCTTATCAAACAATCCCTGAGGTACATCAAGATCCATCAAAGGCACTTCTTCTCCCCGAATCCGTTTAGTGATCCGGCGGTAAGCCTCTCCGGCCTGTGAATTATGATCCAAGACCGCCGGTTCTCCCCGATTGGTGGAGACGACGATGCTCTCGTCCTCCGGCACGACGCCCAGCAAATCAATCGCCAGAATATCCAGGATATCGTTAATGTCCATCATATCTCCGCGTTTCACCATCCGGGGACGAATGCGGTTGATAATTAATTTAGGACTATAGAGCTCCGCCGCTTCCAATAAGCCGATGATCCGGTCAGCGTCTCTGACCGCGCTCACTTCCGGCGTCGTCACCACGACCGCCCGGTCCGCCCCGGCGATCGCGTTTCTGAATCCCTGCTCAATCCCCGCCGGACAATCGATCACGGCATACTCGAATTCCGCCTTGAGCTCCTGCGCCAATTGCTTCATTTGTTCCGGATTCACCGCTGTTTTATCTTTGGTCTGCGCCGCCGGCAGCAAAAACATATTCTCGTACCGTTTATCCTTGATCAGAGCCTGCCGTAAGCGGCAATTGCCGCTGGTGACGTCCACAATATCATAAACGATCCGGTTCTCAAGCCCCAGAACCACATCGAGATTACGCAAACCGATATCCGTATCTACTAAAACCACCTTATGCCCGGACGCCGCCAAACCTGTTCCCAGATTGGCTGAGGTCGTTGTTTTGCCGACGCCACCTTTACCTGAAGTAACGACGATGACTTCCCCCACTACCCTAACCTCCTTATTATTTCAGCGCGCCTTCCCTTTTCCCCGTCGCCCGCCGATGACCAAACTTTCAACGATTAACTGTTCATTTTTTATTCTGGCAATCTCCGGCCCCCGCCATTCTTCATCGTCCTCAGGAGCCCTCGTCACTAAATCAGCGATCCGCAACTGGGTCGGCGTCAGCAAAAAAGCTATCACCGTCGCTTTGCGTTCTCCGGTAGCTCCGGCGTGCGCCACTCCCCGCAACGCGCCCAGGACAATGATATTTCCTCCGGCGACAATCTCCGCTCCCGGATTCACATCGCCTTGCACGATCACATGACCGCTATGTACCACTTTTTGCCCGGAACGCATGGTGCGATCCACAAAGACGCAAGTCCCTTCCACCATCCCTTCATCCAATATCGGTTTGCTTTTATCTTCTTCCTGACCATTTTGTGATCTGAGCGTTACTCCCGTATCTTTCGCGGTAAACCAGCCGGTTAAATTCAAGCCGTATTTGTTCAATACGTTTGTCAGTTCCAACCGCTGTTTTTCTTCAAACGGGTTTTCTCCCGCAAAGCATCTGACCTTCGCTCCCTGCAAAAATCCCGACGATTTCTCCAGATGCTGCCGCAATTCCTCCATCAGAAGACTAAAATCTAATTCCGGATCAAGGTATAGCGCTAATCCCTCCCTTGTTCCTTTTAATGCTACATGTTCGGTCCGCATCATCTGCCAGTCTCCCATCATCGTCCTCGCCCTCGTCTTCTAAAGACGCCTGACTTCGACGTTCCTAATCATTTCTACAATACAGGCGAATTTCCCTTTTTCTCCAGCGAAAAAATACCATCGTTTTTTCTTTCTTTTCCGCCTCCATTCCCTTACTTCCAGCCGAAATACTCTTTAAAAGCGGCTTTGGCAACATAACCCGATGATTCTCCTCCATGTCCGCCATATTCTACCACCCCGGCAAAAGCGATTTGAGGATTGTCATAGGGAGCAAAGGCCACAAACATGCCGTTGAACAGATTTTCCGTAATCGTACCCTTCGAGCCGATCTGCGCCGTCCCGGTTTTGCCGCCGCCGGAAAATTGCGGTACGTCGCCAAACAGCCAAGCAGCGGTGCCGCCGACGCTGGTTACTTCCGACATCCCTTTTTTGACGATTGCCAAAATATCCGGGGAGACGGACACCGTATTCAAGATTTGAGGTTCATTCCGCAGCACGACCTCGCCGCTTACCGGATCGAGCAGCTTATCGGCCACATAGGGCCGGTAGTGGCGGCCGCCATTGACAATCGTCGCCACATATTGGGCCAGTTGCAGCGGCGTATAGAGATTGTACCCCTGCCCCACCGACACGTTAAAGCTATCATATAAATGCCAGTCAATATTGTCCGCCACATTCTGCTGGTACTCTGATTCAACGCGTTTGATTTCATTCGCCCGCTGCGTTTCCAACTTCTGGGCCGTTTGCTCATCCGGGGCCTGCTCCAGCTGCGCGGCGTAACGCGCCTCGATCTCTTCCAGCTGTTCCTCACGCAGCTGCTGATACATCGGCGTATAGTTTTCCTTTTTCCATTCGGCGGACGGGGCGATCCCTTTGGCTTCTCCCGGCAGATCCACGCCGGAAAGAATGCCCAGTCCAAATTCATTGGATAGCTGCTTCATCAATTCCGGCGCCGCTTCAAACACCCGCCTGCCCACCACCTGAAAATAGATGTTGGAGGACATGGCCAAGCCCTTGTAGAGGTTCACGCTTTCAAAGGTCTGGTTCCCCCATTCCGCGAAGCCCTGCTGCTGCGCCGCTAACGACCCCAAAGAGCTAATGGCGTCATAGATGGTCTCCTCCGGCGTAATGACCTTGCTCTGCAAACCGGCCATCGCCGTAATCATCTTATAGGTGGATCCCGGCGGATACGTTCCGGTTAAGGCCCGGTTAAAGGTGGCCGCGCTCTTGACTTGAAAATACTGGTATGCCGTTTCCTCCGAGATGATTCCGATCAGATCGTTGGGGTTCATCGCCGGACGCGAAACCATCGCCAGGATCTTGCCGGTATTGACCTCGATGACCACCGCCGCGCCGGTACTCGCTTCCGGATAAGTTTCCCGAACCTTCTTAATCTGCTCGTCCAGGCTGGCTTCTATCACGGCTTGCAAATTCGCGTCAATCGTCAATTGCAGCGTTTTTCCCGGCTGCGCCGCTTGAATCGTCGTCTTGCGAATAGGTCTGGCGTTATTGTCCACTTCAATCTGCTGCACGCCTTTTTGGCCCCGCAAATAAAGATCGTAGGTTTTCTCCACCCCCATTTTCCCTACTAAATCGCCTTGCAGATACTTCAAGCCTTCCGCCCGCACCTCTTCCTTGCCGTTGAACTGCTCGATTTCCTGCTCGCTGATTTCCCGGACATATCCCAGCACCTGTCCCGCCAAGCCGTCTAACGCATAGGAGCGAAGCGGCACGGCCTCCACCGACACCCCAGGCAATTCATTTTGATGCTCCGCCACAATCGCCCTCAGAGGCAGCATTTCCGCCGGCGTGCCGCTTAAAATCGACACTGGCCGGTAACGCTCCCATTGATTATTTTGAATAAACGCCAGAATATCTTCATAAATCAAATCCACCGATTCATTCACATTAGGCCAAAACGGCTTGACATGGCCCGCCAGCTTATATACGACCTCTTTATAATCCTTCGACTGCTGCAAATCGAGCCAATCCAGGGTCAGAGAAAATTGCGGAATGCTCGTCACCATCAACGTCCCATTCGCGTCGATAATATCCCCCCGCGTCGGCGTCAATTCAACAAACCGCGTTACGTTCCCTTCCGCTTTCGCGGCATAAACGGCGGCCCGCGCAATTTGCAGCCACCATAGTCTGGCCCCTAAAATGAGAAAAACGACCCCGATCACAAAGCTAAAATACCACAGGCGGCGAACAAAGATCCCGCGTTCTTTCTCTTCCATTTTTCTCACCCTCTCTTCAGCCTTCGCCCCTTACGCCCGGAAAGCCGTCCGCCGGACCATGCCTCTATCGCTCATACTTCGGCCGGTACCTCAGCCAGCCATATAAAAAAGAGTGATGCATCCACGGATACGTCAACGGCACCAAAATGGTATTGTACACGGAAATTCCCAAAACCAGGCGTAAAATTTCCCCCGCTGACCAGGACAGTCCTGCCGCCAAGCCTAAAAATCCGAGCATCGCCTGACCGGCAGCCGTGACCGAGAAGACCAGGACGACGGTCAGTAAAAAATTTTCTCTGTACCAGCGTCCGGCTAACCAGCAACTCAGCACGGCGACGACGGTCAGCGTCACGGAATACATCCCTATATAGCGCCCTAAAAACATATCCTGGAGCAAGCCGAACAGCAATCCCGTCAAGCCGGCATAGAACATCCGGTGATGGATCGCGATATACACCGTCAACAACATGACCAAATCCGGTTTGATCCCGGCCCAGGACCAAAAATGAAACACCGTCCCCGGTAAAATCAAGCTGAAGATAAAGATAAGCCCCAGGATCAGATAGCGCATTTATTCTCCTCCCGCCATTTTTACAATATAAACCTCCTCCAGGGAATCGAAATCCACGACCGGTTCAATATAGGCCGTCTTCAATAAACCGGATGAATCCAGCTGGATATCCACAATCCTGCCAACGGGAATATCTTTAGGATACACCTCGCCGATCCCGGAAGTAAAGACCAAATCTCCTTTGTTGACCTCATCCTCACGCTGAAACATCATTTGCAAATGCCCCTGGGCCGTCAGGCGCGAGCTTCGCTTATAAGAACCCTGCACTACGCCAAATATCCCTTCGCCCGCGCTCCCGCGCACCAAAGCGCTCACTTGACCCTCGCTGTCCAGAATCATCAGAACTTCACAGTTTTTCCCTGACACGGAAGTTACCTTCCCCACCAATCCGGCATGGGCGATGACCGGGTCGTTAACCGCAATGCCATCCTGCGCTCCGCGGTTCAGCGTCATGGTCTGATACCAGGCCGTAGGGTTTCTGTTAATGATACTGGCGCCGGTCTTTTCATATTTGTCTACGTCAGGACTGCGGAATTCCCCCTGATCCAGATCATTATAGCGCAATCCGGCCAACACCTGACTTTTTAGTTTGAAATTATCTTCTGTCAGCTGTTCCACTTTTTCTTTCAGGGCTTCATTTTCAGCGCGAATTTCCGGAAAACTCCAGATCGTCTTCACCGAATCCCGCACCGACTTGCCGACGCTGAGAATGGCATATTCCAAAGGACTGACCGCCCGCTGTAAAACACTGCCGACCGGATTGGGAAAGTTGCTGCCCAAGCTGGTAAATCGCATACTAATCAGGATCGCTAACAATAGAAAGAAGACGAGAATCGCTATTCCCGTCACATTCACTCTCTTCCTCACGCCCGCTGACTCCTCCCCCGTTTACGCCCATCGCTCATTTTCCCTCAGTCTCTCTGGAAAGCGGAGATCTTCCGCAAAATTTCCGTATCTTCCAAAACCTTTCCTGTACCCAGCGCCACGCAAGACAGCGGGTCTTCCGCAATGTGAACCGGTATTCCCGTTTCATCAGAAATCAAACGGTCGAGGTTTCGCAGCAAAGCGCCGCCGCCGGCCAGCATGATGCCCCGATCCATAATATCCGCCGCCAGCTCCGGCGGGGTTTTTTCCAAACAAGATTTCACCGCGTCAACGATGGCCGCCACCGGTTCATAGAGCGCCTGCTGCACTTCCTGCGCGGTGATCATGATGGTCTTTGGCAAGCCGGTAAGTAAATCCCGACCACGGACATCGTAAGTGACGTTTTCCGCCGCCATATAAGCGGAGCCGATCTGAATTTTAATCTCTTCCGCCGTGCGATAGCCCACCATTAAATTATAATTGCGCTTGACATGGGCCACAATCGCCTCATCCAGTTCGTCTCCGGCCACTCTGATAGAACGGCTGGTAACGATGCCGCCCAAAGAAATGACCGCGACTTCGGTCGTCCCTCCGCCGATATCCACAATCATATTTCCGGTAGGCTCGCTCACCGGCAGCCCTGCGCCGATCGCCGCCGCCATCGGTTCTTCCATAATAATCGGGTTTTTGGCCCCAGCCGCTAACGCCGCTTCTTTCACCGCCCGTTCTTCCACCGGCGTCACCCCGGAAGGGACGCAGATGACCACGCGCGGCCGGGCAAAAGGAGATTCCGACCCTAACGCTCTCGATATGAAATATTTCAGCATTTTTTGCGTCACGTTAAAATCAGAGATAACTCCATCCTTTAAGGGTCTGATCGCTACAATATTGCTGGGAGTACGGCCAATCATCTCTTTGGCTTTATCGCCGACCGCCAGCGGTATTTTCTTTTCCAGATCCATCGCCACGACCGAAGGCTCGCAGACGATGATCCCTTTTCCCCGCATATGCACCAGGGTGTTCGCCGTCCCCAAATCGATTCCTAAATCCCTGCTAAAAAACATTCTGTGCGCTGCCCCTTTCCTAAAGAGAAAGTGTTCTTCATTCGATCATACCTTCTTCTTTCAAGCTGATATATTGGTGATCGCCAATAATGACATGATCTAAAACATGAATTCCTAACAGTTTGCCGCCATCCGTCAAGCGCCCGGTCACTTCCAAGTCTTCTTTGCTGGGCGTCGGATCGCCGCTGGGATGATTATGCAGCAGAATGATCGCGTTGGCGTTGCGGCGAATGGCTTCTTTAAAGCATTCGCGGGGATGAACCAGAGAAGCGTTTAAAGAACCGACGGAGATCGGGCTGACCCCCAAGACATGATTTTTCGTATTCAGGGTCACTACCCGGAAATGCTCCCGATCCAGATTACGCATTTCCTCCATGACCAAATGCGCCACGTCTTGCGGGGTATGAATCACCGTCCGGTGCATAGGATCCATCGTCGCCGCCCGCCTTCCCAATTCCAGAGAAGCCTTTAACCCGGCGGCTTTCGCCTTCCCTACGCCGCTGATCTGCTCCAATTCATGCACGGATAATTTCGCCAGCCCTGTTAAGCCCTCGTTTTCGCTCAGAATCCGCTCCGCTAAGTTTAAAACATTTTCTCCCTTCAGTCCCGTCCGCAGAATGATGGCTAATATCTCGCTGTTGGATAAACTTTCGGGGCCGGATTGAAACATTCTTTCCCGCGGAAATAATTCCATCGGCATATCCTTCAGACGGTAACTCATCTTTCACCCCATCCCAGGATCTTTTTTAGACGCAATCCCCCAAACGTTCAGACGTTGTTGCAAGAATTCCATCGGCAAGCCGATGACATTCGTCAAAGAGCCGTCCAGTCTGGCCACAAATTTTCCGGCTTCTCCCTGGATCCCATAAGCCCCCGCTTTATCCAGAGAATCCCCGGAGCGGACATAGGCCGCAATCATCTCTTGTGTTAATTTTTTAAAATGAACCCGCGATTCCACCACCGCTATTTCTTTCTCCCCACACAACCGGCAGATCGCTATCCCCGTCAGAACGTCATGCACTCGCCCGCTGAGCCTGGTCAGCATCGCCGCCGCCTCTTCCCGGCTACCCGGTTTTCCTAAGACGGTTCCGTCCAAGACGACCACCGTATCCGCCGCCAGCACAATATCTTCCTGTCCGCCGCCCGCTTCCCGCCATTTCTCAACCCCGGAAAGCGCTTTACGTTCAGCCAGACGGCGAACGATTTCTTTTTCAGGAAGCCCATCCTTCCAGGTTTCATCCGCCGCCGGTTCTACGATCCGGAACGCATACCCCCACTCTTTAAGCAAGGCAACCCGGCGAGGCGAAGAGGAAGCCAGCACTAACATCCTTTTACCACTTCCTTGACAGATAGTATCCTCCGAGCGCTCCTAAAATCGTCGCCGCCGTGATATTCAAGCGCAAACCAAAAGAAAAAGAGAGAAAGAAAAAATCGAGATACGTGTGTGAAGGAACATCCACCACGAACGGACGCAGTACGGTCTTAAATAATCCATAATTTTCTAACCCGAAGCCCACCGCGGAGCCAATAGCGGCGCCTGCAAATATCAGGAGGAGCCTCCGCCCAACGCCGTATATATTCCGCCCAGCCGCCATCTTTTGTTGATCCCCCTCACACCATACAAATGAGCCAGGGCGAACAGCACCTGGCCAATGTTATTGTAAAATCAGTGTAGCATTTTTCCAACTAATAAGCAAGTTAGTCGGCTTCGGTTTCGCCGTCCTTTCCCGTCTTCATAATCGCCATATACAAACCGTCAACGAGAGCTTGCGCGCTGGCTTTCAGAATATTTGACGACACGCCGATGGTCCCCCACGTCTCTTGCGGCGTTGAAGTTTCAACCACCACGCGCACGGCGGCTTCCGTCCCGCCTGACTCGTCCAGCACCCGCACTTTATAATCCACCAGCTTGCATTCCTCCAATTGCGGGAAGAACGCCTTCAGCGCCTGACGCAAGGCCAGATCCAGCGCGTTGACCGGGCCGTTGCCATCGGAAGCGACGTGTACGATCTCATCTTCCACCTGAATCTTGACGACCGCCACCGAGTCTGATTCACCCCGCAAGGGATCGATCAGCACATGATAATCCAGGATCTTGAAAGGTTCAGTAAACTCCCGCAGCTGCCTTAAAATCAGCAGATCCAGACTTCCTTCCGCAATCTCAAACTGAAATCCCTGGCTCTCCAGCTCCTTAATCTGGGCGATGACCTTCTTGATCCGCTTGTCGTCCTTGGCCATCGTTGGATCGAAACGCTGCATTCTTTTCCAGATATTGGCCCGCCCGGACTGATCGGAAATCAGGAAACGGCGTTCATTGCCGACCGTCAGCGGATCGACGTGTTCAAAGGTTCGCTTGTTCTTGATCACCGCGTCTACGTGCATCCCCGCCTTGTGGGCGAAGGCGCTCTTCCCCACATAAGGTTGTCTTTCGTCAAAGGTCGTATTCACTAATTCCGCCACAAAACGCGCCAGATGCGTGATCTGGGGCATAAACTCATCTGGAAATAATTCCCATCCCAGTTTTATTTGCAGCCAGGGCACGATCGTATTCAGATTGGCGTTGCCGCAGCGCTCTCCCAACCCGTTCCAGGTTCCTTGAATTTGACGCGCTCCCGCCTCTACCGCCGCCAGCGTATTGGCTACCGCCAAGCCGCCGTCATTGTGCGCGTGAATACCGATCTCCGTATCCCAAAATTCTTTGACCAGCCGCACGCCGCTTTTAATCTCTTCCGGCAAAGCGCCGCCGTTGGTGTCGCACAGAATCAGAGCGCTGGCGCCCGCCTCCTGGGCCGCCTGCACACAGGCCACGGCATACGCGGCGTGATCCTTCCAGCCGTCAAAAAAATGCTCGGCGTCAAAAAAGACCGTCCGCCCCGCCTGCACCAGAAAATTTACCGATTCCCCAATCAGGCGCAGGTTCTCTTTGCGGGTCGTTTTGAGCACTTCCGTGACGTGCAAATCCCAGGCTTTGCCGAAAATCGTGATGACTTCCGCGCCCGACGCCAATAACTGTCTCAGTATTTCACTCTCCGCCGCCTCTTCGCCGACCTTGCAGGTACTGCCAAAGGCTACGGTTTTCGTTTGGCTCAAAGGAGCGAGGCGCATTTGGTTGAAAATCTCGGCGTCACGCGGATTGGCCCCCGGCCAGCCTGCTTCCACATAAGGAACGCCCATTTCGTCCATTTTTCGCAAATAGATGGCTTTATCTTTAACGGAAAAATAGACCCCTTCCGCCTGGGCGCCGTCACGCAAGGTGGTGTCATACACGGTAATCCGCTTCGGGTTCCTCTCCCCAGCCATGTCTATCCCCCCGTTTCATCTTGCCGCTCCATCCGGCTCCGTTCTCAGGATATGTTGATTATTATACTGCAAGGCGCGTCCGAAATCCATAGTAACTCCGGCTAACCTCCGGTAACCGCTGTTCCTCAAGACCCCCGGCGCTGGAATTATCACCAGGTGATAATTTTTCGCGAAAGTGGCGTTATGTATTTTGTTATCTCCTTTCATTGATGATATATTACACGCTTTAACTGATAGCCTATATCGCGGGATACAACCCATTTGTCTTCCGCGCCCCCCAATAAGCCGCAAAGGACAAACTCGCCGTTTAACCTTTCCTTAATTCTAACTAAGCCATTATAAAGGCTCGCTGTGCCATCATAGGGGTTTCTATAGATATCTTCCGCGTCCGGCGTATTCAGCAATATCGCGTCCGTAAGAGAACCATAATTCGCCAGGCTAGCGAAGCGATCCTCGTCAAAGGAAAGCACGTCCAGAGATACATAGCCCTCTGTTGGCGGAATCTGTACCACAGGGAGTTGCACGTAATAGCCCTGCGCTTCTTTGGCAATGACATACACCAAATCGTTCTTGTGGACGTCAACAGTTTTTGTTTTAAACTCGGCGTCCTCGTATAGTACAGTTTCTCGCGTGACGATTGCGGTTTTTTCTATGGACACCGCGTCTGCCGACTGATCCGGGGTATAGCCGTATGACGGGGACGGAATCGTGGCCCAGCCGTCTGGCGTCGTTGTATCTATATCCTGATCCCGCTCATTGCTCAGATAATAAATCAGCGCGGAATTTTCCGGCGTTACGTCGGCCTGCGGCATGAGATATTTATAGGTCGTTACCGCGATTTCACTTGCCCCAAATGTATCACGGCGCGTGTCGGTCGTGACAGTAAATACAGCGCCGTCAAATTGATAATCCGTAATGACCGGGTCGCCTTCGACTGTATCTATCATGCTTCTCATAAAGGCCGCTTGGCCCGCTAAGGCGTTGTTATAAAATTCGTCAACGACACTTTGATTATATCTTTCCGCGTTAAAAATATTCACATATACGCCGTCAGCGATCGCCTGCTCCTGGCTATAGTTGGCAGGCAGGTCTTGTATCGCCAGATCGCCGGTGGGCGTAGGTAGGGGATCGTATCCAGTCGTTGCGGCGGAGCAAGCTACCAAGCCGCCCAAAATCCCCACGCACAGGATAGCTGCGAGTAAAGTGGCTAAGCTGCTCATTCTGGTCACTGATCCTGCGCCAGTGTTGTCAGCGCCCAACCGCTTGATTTTATTTTCCATGAGCGTCCTCACTTTCTGTGCTATTCATTCTATCACGTTGTTACACCATCGCGCTGACCACCCCTGTCCGGCGAGCCGCCTGACCGCTATCTGTTCTCAATATTAAAGGTTAAAACCTCCAGATTCACGGCTAAATCCACGTTTCTCAGTTCAAGCTGGGGCGGCACGTTCAGCACCACCTGGGCAAAATTTAAAATCGCCCGCACTCCGGCTTCGATCAATAAATCAGCGATTTCCTGGGCCACGCCGGAAGGGACGGCGATAATGCTGATCTGGGTCTGGTTTTGTCTGACCACTTCCACGATTTTCTCCGTCGGCATGACTTCAATCCCGTGGATCATCGTCCCGATTTTCTGGGGGTCATTATCGAATATGCTCGTAATGTTGAACCCGCGCTCTTTGAACCCTTTATAGCTGCACAGCGCTAATCCCAAATTTCCCAAACCGATCAATGATACGCTCCAATCGGTATCCAAGCCAAGAATCTTCAAAATATGATGATACAAATCCTTTACATTATAGCCAACGCCCCGCGTCCCGAACTCTCCGAAATAGGCAAAATCTTTACGTACCTGAGCCGGACTGACGCCGACCCCTTCGGCAATATCGCCGGAGGATATGGTGATCAACCCTCTTTTGTCGATTTGCGTTAAGTAACGCGAATATACAGAAAGGCGTATGATGGTCGCTTCCGGAATTTTTTGATTTCTCAACTGAATCCCCCATTTTTATCAGATTTCAATATGCTTTATCGACGCTGGTTTTCAGAGCGCGTAACACGCGGTGATCGTTCTTGTCCGAAGGCGTTCATCCGTAAAAGTATGCGTCATTTTCCCATTATATAGCAGTATCCCCATTACCCCGGCCCTTTAAACCTTCCTGGCGCTGTATTTATTCTTAGAAAAACTGAGAAATGATCTTATATACGATCCCGGAAAACAACGCCGTACTCGGAATCGTGATGATCCAGGTAAACACCATTTGTCTGGCGATTCCCCAGCGCACGGCGGAAATGCGTTTCGCCATCCCTACCCCTATGATTGATCCGGAAACCACATGGGTGGTTGACACCGGCAGGTGCAAGCCGGGAAAAGCTGTCGCCGTCCAAATAATGATCGACGAGGAAAGATCCGCCGCAAAGCCGTTGATCGGTTCCAGTTTAAAAATCTTGCCTCCCATCGTCCGGATAATTTTCCAGCCGCCAAACGCCGTGCCGGCCGCCATCGCCAGCGCGCAGAGAAGTTTTACCCAAAGCTGAGGCTCTAAATGAGCGGCATCCTGCATTCCGGCGGCGATCAGCGCCATCGTAATGATTCCCATCGACTTCTGCGCGTCATTCGAGCCGTGATTGAAGGCCAGCAGGGAAGCGGAAAACACTTGCAACCGGCGAAAAAAATTATTGATCTGGGAAGGAACAAACCGGGCAAACAGCGCAAA
>JAITOS010000162.1 GCA_031289815.1 Peptococcaceae bacterium
TCCACGTGATGTTCCGGATCGATCAAC
This sequence comes from Peptococcaceae bacterium, assembly GCA_031289815.1. Classification (GTDB taxonomy): domain Bacteria; phylum Bacillota; class Desulfitobacteriia; order Desulfitobacteriales; family Desulfitobacteriaceae; genus JAITOS01. The sequence goes on from JAITOS010000162.1 coordinate 28, forward strand.
GGCAAGCCTACGCCTAATTGCCCATGCAATAGCACCTTTTCCAGATGCAGCTCCATCCGGTTAAAGCGGCGGCCCAAGCCGGCGACAAAAACAATCGGATATTCCAAGCCCTTGCTGCCGTGGATCGTCTGAATGCGTACCAGATTCTTATTCTCTCTCAGCACAGCGGCATTGCCCATATCCTGTCCCTGTCGGCGAAATCTTTCCAGAAAACGCAAGAAGCGAAACAACCCGCGCGAACGCGTCGCCTCAAACTGCCGTGCGCGTTCATAGAGCAGATACAGATTCGCCTGCCGTTGTTTTCCATCCGGCAAGACTCCCGTATAAGCCAGATAATCCGTTTCGTCATAGATTTTCCAGATGAGTTCCGGCAAGGCGCTGCCTCTGGCGAAAGTTCGCCAGGCTTGCAGTCTGTGCCAAAAACTCAGAATCTTATCTTTCAACCCTTCTTCAGAATTCAAGACCGTAGCGGCTTTTTCCTTTAATTCTTCCCAAAGCGGTTGGTAAGCCAGCAGAATATCCTGCATTTGACTTTGCAGCGTTGCGTCCAGCCGCCGATCTTGCTCCAGCGCCGCCCATACGAGAAAAACCAGTAATTCATAGAGCTCCGCGCCCGGATGAAGCGACCGCAAGGTACCCAGCTCCCGACCGTTCAAGCCGCCGAAAGAGGAGCGCAAAACCCCGGCCAGCGGGATATCCTGATGGGGATTATCGATGACGTTGAGCAAAGAGAGCATGGTATCGACTTCCGCCGCTTCAAAGTAGCCGCGGTTAGATTCGCTATAGAGCGGAATCCCCGCGATTTGAAATTCTTCTCGGAAAACAGCGGCGGCGTTTTGCGCGGAGCGCAGTAAAACCACGATATCCGCGTAATTCGACGGCCTGTAGGCTTGGAGCGTTTTATCGAATACCTGTACCCGGCCAACGAGCCGCCGGATATGTTCGGCGATATAGCGGGCTTCCTGCCGTAATCCCGGTAAATCTTCCGGCGCCGTCAACCCCGCTTCCGCCTCTTTCTCTGATCCCTCGTCTTGTTCTGATTCCGCGTCCGGCTCTCCTTTCGCGTCGTTCTCCGCTTCCGAGTCTGGCTCCCCATCGGCGTCCGCCTGATCCGGAGGCTTTATCGCCGCTTGCTGCCGCGCCATGTCGATGAGATACAGGGCGGTTTCGCCTTGGGCCTGAGCGCTCCCCGAGGCGATTTCCGGATAGCCGGCGCCATATTGCAAGGCCGCCGTCTGATCATAGACAATGCCGCCGGTCTCCGCAATCATGATCTGGCTGAAGATCGCGTTGACGCCGTCGATGATTTCTGAACGGCTGCGGAAATTACGATTCAGATGCAGCGCCAGACCCGCGCCTGTTTTCTGCGGAACCTCGCCTTCTATTCCCGGATAGTGCTCAAAGGTATTCAATTTTTCTAAAAATATCGTCGGATCCGCCATCCGGAAACGATAAATGCTCTGTTTGATATCGCCGACCATGAAAAAGCTGGCCGGATTCTCTCCCGTTCTCACCAGCAGCTGTAATAACCGCTCTTGAATCGGATTCGTATCCTGATACTCGTCGATCATCACCTCTTGAAATTGGGCTTGCAATTCCAGCGCCGCCGGCGACAGCCCGTCTTCGTTTTCCAGCAATTGCAGCGCTAAGTGTTCCATGTCGCTGTAATCGATCACATTGCGCCGCCGTTTCTCCTCCGTATACGCCGTATGAAATTCTATCACCAAAGCGGCCAGCGCCGCGACGATTTCTCCCTGGCCGCTAAAACGCCGCAGCTGTTCGCCGAGCGGCCAGATAAAATAGCCGCTTACCAAGGCTTTGATTCCCTTTTTAGCTTCGTCTCTCAGCTTGCGCGCTTTTTCCCGCAACTCCGGGGACGCTTCCGCCGCGAGCGCCGCGGTGGCGTTGCCGTCTATATCTTTATCTTTGCCTTTGTCCGACCGTCTGGCGGCGGGAAGTTTCGGAAAAGACAGCCCCTTCAAGGCTTCCTCCATCTCCTCCCAGGAGCCTTCTTCCACGGTTTTTATCAAGGCGCGTACCGCTTGCAGATCCTCGCCGACGACGTCCCGGTACTGGCTCGGTCCTCCCGGCAAAAGAGCCGTCGCCAGGGAATTTTGCAGACATACGGCGCAGGCGTCCGCCTCGTCCTTGAGTTTTTGGCGGACGGCCTCTCCCCAGGGACTCGCCAGAAAATCTTCCGGGCTGTCCCAATGATACGCTTCCGCTAAACGCCGCAGCCATATTTCAGGGTGTGCCTGGGTCAGAGAAAAATCGCTTAGCCGCAAAATGATCGCCGTGAACTGGTCATCAGAGCGATCCTGAATAAACGCCGCCGCCATTTGCTCAAACTGCGGCGTCCCCCGCTCATACCACCCTTCCAGCACCTCTCTGAGGACGTCCTGACGCAGCAAGGCAATTTCTCCGGGATCGGCGACGCGAAAGGCCGGATCCAAGCCCAGCCGGTAAAAGTAACGGCGAATCAAATCCAGACAAAAGGAGTGCAAATTACAAATCGGCGCTTGATCCAGCAGCACCAACTGCCACAGAATCCAATCCGCCGCCGCTCCGTCTTCTTCCTTAAAAAGCGCGTCCTCCAGCGCTTTACGCACCCGGCCCGCCATCTCCGCCGCCGCGGCCCGAGTGAAGGTCACGACCAATACTTGGCGGATATCCAAGCGGGTTTTCGGCTCCAAAATCCGTTTGAGCAGGCGTTCCACCAAGACCGCCGTTTTCCCTGAACCGGCTCCCGCCGCCACCAGCAACTGCCCGTCCAAATCGATTGCTGCCTGTTGTTCTTTCGTCCATCTCGCGGCGGTCATTGGCTTTCCCCCTCCTGATCCCCTGTTCTGGCGCGCATCGCCGTCAAGGCTTGCCGGTCTTTTAGCTTCTTCAGCACCCGAAAATGATTCTCTGGCAGGCGCGTATCAAAATGACAGACCGGATGGTAGGCGCAATAGGCGCAGGCGTTCTTCTCTCCGTAGCGGTAAGGATTGGCCCCAATTTCTCCCGCCAGCATCCGTCCTCCCGTCGTCTGCAACCACGTATGTAAATATTGCCGCAGCAAGGTGAATTCAGCTTCCGTCAGCGTCTTCGTCCTGCCGCTCGCCGTCCCGGTCCGCTCATTGAGCTTAATCCCCAGGATTTCTGACCCCGCCGCCGGAATACGGGCGTCCATTCGTTCGAGAATCTGCTGATCCGCCAAAAGATAGCCCGTGATCTTTAATGCCTTGCCGCGCAGGGTTTCAATCTCCTCCTCCCGCAGCTGCCGGTCCGCCTTGATATCGGGGTCGATGATCGGAAAATAAATAAATCCGGCGGGCACAAGCGCGGTTTCTCCCTCCTTCGTTCCGGCAAACCACAGCTCCGCCCCGTTAAACACCGTATCCAAATAGGCCAGCCCCTGCACGCTCAGGCCATAAAGCACCTGATCCAGCGAAACGACCGGCGGGCTGGATTTATAATCGATGATCCGCAAATAGACGCGCTGATTCCATTGCAGATGATCCAGCCGGTCGATCTGACCGCGCAATACCAGATCACGATCCCCCTCCAAAGCAATTTGCTGGCCGCTAAGCTGTTCCCCCGGTCCGAACGCTATCTCCATCCCGACCGGCATAAATTCTCCCCGTCTGGCTAATTCGGCTAAAACGCTCGCTGAATAGGTCACGGTTTTTTGCAGGCGGCGGGTTAAATAGCGCGCTTTGGCCGTATGGGCAAAAGATTTATATTCCCGGCTTTGCAGCAATTGATCCGTAATGTCCCCCACGCGCCGCCCGATTTCCTGCCGCTCCAGGTCTTCCCAACGGCCTCCTTCGGCGGCAAGCTCCGTTCCTAAGCGACAGAGAATGGCATGAAAAAAATCACCCATATGCTGCCGCCCCATCTCCAGCCGTTTCCGTTCCCGCAGCCGCAAGCCAAAGCCCGCGTAATGGGCGAAGGGACAAGCGGCAAAGCGCTCCAACCTGGAGACGCTCGTCGTCAGCCGCCGTCCATAAAGGCTCTGCGCCAATTCTCGGGGAATATTACCTTCCTGATTGCGTCTTTGCGCCGCTTGCCGAAGCCGGTCGTCATACGTTCTCGCCCCTGGATCCTGCCGCATCCAAGCCTGAAGCGCTTGCCACAGGGGAGTTTCCTCTTTTCGCTCCAAAGAGTTGAATTTCGCGGCGTAGATTCGTTTCAGCGGTTTTATATGACTGACCACCGCCAGCGTTTCTTCCTGATCCAGGCCATACTCTTCCTCCAGCCAGGGAAACCAGCCTTTTAGTTTGGCAATGACAGGGGATACCTCGATACTTTGCCCATCCTCCTGACAAAGAGGATAACTGATCATGAGCTTTTCTCTGGCCCTGGTCAGCGCCATATAGACATAATATTGTTCATCATAGCTGTCGCTCAGCCCTTTGGCGGCGATGCGAACTCCCGCTTGAGCGATGCGTTCCCGATCCGCCGGACTGAATAAGCCGTCAACCTCCACACGGGCCGGAAATTCACCGTCACTCGCCCCCAGAATGATCATGGCCTTTACTTCCGGGTTTTGCGACCGATCCAGAGAGCCGATCAAGACCTGATCCACTCCCGGCGGGATGAAGCCCAGGGCAATATTTTCTAAACCGGACGTGAGAATCGAAGCGTACTCCTCCAGGCTCACCAGCTGTTCGCCCAAGCCCCGAACCAACTCGTCCAGCACTTGCAGCACCGCCTCCCAGATCTGCAATTGGCAGCTCGATTCACGGAAACGTCCGTCGCTGCGCTCTCGCTCCGCCCATTGCGTCAGGGTATGGGAAACCTGTAATGCTTCCAGCAATTCATGCAGCGCCTGCGTGATCACCGCCACGGATAGCGGCTCCTTCGCCGGGCAAGCCGCGATAAACGGCTGAAACAGCTCCCTGATCCGTAAACGGGCGCGGTCGATTTCTTGCCGCAAGGTTTCCCGTACTTCCGACCCCTCATCAAAATCCCACGCTTTCTCTTGCAGCCAATCCCTCGCTTGCAGACCGTGCGCCAGAAAATAATTCTCCAGCCGGTCGATCACATCACGGCTGATCGGAAAAAAATCCGTCTTCAGACAGCGAAAGAGCGGTTCATACGCCCAATGGGACGCCGCCGCTTCCAGTACGCCGAGCATGAACTCAATGAGCGGATGGTGCATCACCGGCCGCTTAAAATCAAGAAAACAGGGGATCTGATAGTCAGCAAAGACCTGTTCGATATATTCCTGATAATGCCGCAGCTGACGGCTGGCGACCGCCATGTCTCGCCAACGCCAGCCTTTTTCCCGCGCCAGCCGCCGCAGCTCCCGCGCGGCGATTTCCACTTCATGACGCCGGTTAGCCGCCGCCAACAGGCGAATCGTCTGCTCTTCCCTGACCTCGTCCGGCTTGCGGCCTTTTTCTTCGTCCGCTGACAACGTCTCTTGACGGCGATAGGAAAAGAAGTTTTTTTCCAGGAGCGCCAGAGCCTCTTCGTCGTAACGCCGAGGTTGCTCCAGAATTACCGGCGCAGCCACCGGTATCCCAGCCAGACGCGCCAATTGCCGGATTTCCTGATACGTTTCTTGTTGGGTATAAAAGATGGTTTCCCGACGCTGAAAAGAAACCGTTTTGCCATCTCTAAGTAAAGCGTCCGTATTCAGGTTGAGCGATAGATGAATCTCTTCCGCCCGACGCATAAGTTGGTACAGTACCTCGAACTCCTGTGGGGTAAAACCTTTAAAGCCGTCAATCCAAATCCTGGCGCCTTCCAGACTTGCCGCCAGAGGCAAACGCTCCACCAGCGCGTCCAAGACGTCATGGCTATCCTGAAACGTCTCTTTTAAACCTTCGTTATACGCCTGATAGAGCAACGCTACATCCGCTAATTTGTCGGCCAAATCGCTGTGATCCTCTTGAAGCGCGCGCAGCTGTTCCGGTTGAATACGGTAGGTTTTACATTCGCCAATCGCTTGCGCCAGCTTGGCGGCCATCCCCGGTTTTTCCGCCGAGGCGGCGAACGCCCTTAAATCCAGGCGATGCTGCAAAAGCAAGCGTTTTAAGATCATCGCCTGGCCGATTTCACTCAGTTGAACCTCTTGCGCGCCGCCCGTCTCCGCTAATATCCGCCAGGCTAAGCGCCGAAAACTCAGCACTTGGGCGCGCAGCGTCCCCCCCAGGCCAAACTGATTGGCCAAGGTAAGCTCCATATGGTGCGTAGCCTGCTCCGGCACCAGTAAGATCAGCGGTTTCCCCAGGGGATCCTCCTGTTGCAGACGGCTGATCTCTTGCAGACACAGGGTACTCTTCCCCGTTCCGGCGCGGCCAAGGATGAAGCGCAATCTCAATACGATCTCTCCTCTCAGAGGGCCTCACATTCTTAACCTATTATATCACAGCGGGCGTTCCGCGCCACAGGCTATAGTAGCATGATTGCCAATTTTCCTGCCATAATGTTCGCGGAATTTAACGTTCGCTGTTATGGATAAGGGTGCTTCCGTTTGCTTTTTGCCGGGAAGCGCAAAGGGCGAACGATTCCGCTTTTCTCTTTACCTGTAACTCTATTGCAAAAATGGTTGGATAAACTGTATGAGCATCACAACCGCTGCCCCCAATTCTACTGTGCCTTTAATAGCCTGTAATCCCACAACCAACCCCAGACAGACACAAAAGAGAGCCTTTAGAATCCGTTTCTAAAAACTCTCTCGCCACGAAATTATCACCTGGTGATAATTTCGCCAGCGGCTTCGCCGTCAAATCCCACAGATTCAACGGTATACGCTAACCCCGAACCAAGAAACCTAAAACCGCTCCTGAAATTCTTCTAACGTCATCAATATTTGACGCTGTTTTGCCCCTTCATAGCCGCCGACGACCCCGCTCTCCTCCAATAAATCCATCAAACGGGCGGC
>JAITOS010000048.1 GCA_031289815.1 Peptococcaceae bacterium
CTCTCGGCGATATCGCCGCGATCCATCACCAGGATGGTATCGGCGTCATAAATCGTGGAGAGCCTATGCGCCACCACGAAACTCGTGCGCCCTTTTAACAAACGTTTCATAGCGCGTTGGATAATCAATTCCGTGCGGCTGTCCACATTGGAGGTGGCTTCGTCCAAAATCAAGATTTCCGGATTGCTGACGAAAGCCCGCGCAATGGTGATCAGCTGTTTTTGTCCTTGCGAGATATTGTCCGCGTCCTCGCCTAAAACCGTGTCGTAGCCGTTTGCTAACTTTTGGATAAATTCGTCGGCGTAGGCCGCTTTGGCTACCGCGAAGATTTGCTCTTCCGTCGCCTTTTCGTTGCCGTATTGGATGTTGTCATAAATCGTGCCGGAAAACAGCCACGTATCCTGCAAGACCATGCCCAGGCGGGAACGCAATTCGCTGTGACTGAAATTACGAATGTCCGCGCCGTCCAGATAAATCCCGCCCCCTTGAACGTCATAAAAGCGCTCCAGGAGATTGATCAGGGTCGTCTTGCCCGCGCCGGTATGCCCCACGATAGCGATCATCTGCCCCTCTTGCACGGACATATTAAAATCTTGCATGAAGGGCGCGTCGTCGTAGCTGAAGGTAAGATGCTGAAATTTCACTTTACACGGTTCGCCGTTGCTGTCAGGGAAAGACAGCTTGTTCCGGTCTACTTCTTCGGCGTCCAGGATTTCAAAGACGCGCTCCGCTGAGACAATGATGGAGATGAGATTATTCCACACCTGCGAAAAAGTGCTAATGGGGTTGGAAAATTGCATGGCATACTGCAAGAACGCCTGCATATCGCCAATAATGATCTTGCCCGTAACCACGCTGGCCGCGGCGGCGACGGCGACCAGCACGTACACCACATTTTGAAAAAAGAGCATACAGGGCATCATCGTGCCGCCAAAGAATTTCATTTTCCAACCGGCTTTGATCATCTCGTCATTCGTTTTTTCAAAGGCGTGGATCGAAGCCGTTTCGTTGTTAAAGCTCTTAACGATATCAATCCCTTGAAAGGTTTCCTCAATCTGACCGTTGAGTACGCCCAGCTCTTTGTAATAAGCGCCGGCGTATTTTTTCGTTCTGGGGGTGTAAAACTTCATGATGATTATGCTGCCCGGTACCATCAGACAAGCCAAAAGGGTGATCGGCACACTGATAGAGAACATAATCCACAGGATACCGACGACCAGAATGATGTTGGAAATCAACGCCGTCAGGCTCTGCTGAAGGTTGGTCACGATGTTGTCCGTGTCATTGCTGGCTACCGACATCAAATTGCCGGTGCTGTTCTTATCGAAATAGGAAACCGGCACCCGGTTCATTTTCGCCTTGAGCGCGCCGCGCAGATCACGCGTCATTTTCTGGGAAACGACCACCATCAGGCGCTGCTGAATAAAGGTGGTGAAGAATACGCCGAGATACAGCGCCCCCACGATGAGCAGAATGTGCGTCAGCCGCGTGAAATCAATACCGGCGCTACCGCTCAGCCCCTCAAAAATCGTGGTCGTCGCCTTGCCGAGGATTTTCGGGCTGAAAACCTGCATGACCGTCCCGGCAATCGCGGCGATGAGGGTGAGGAGGAGCAGCCAGACGCTGTTTTTCAGATAGCCCGCGAGCCGCCGTATGGTCGCGCCCATCTGTTTGGGTTTGGGTACGATCGCCCTGCCGCCGATGCGGTTGCCGAAAGCGGGTCTTTGTTTTTCGCTCATGACGCCACCTCCGTATAAGCCTGAGATTCGATAATTTCGTTATAAACGGCGCAGCGCGCTCTTAACTCAGCGTGCGTACCGAAGCCCGCCAAGCGCCCGTTATCTAAAACGGCGATGAAATCCGCGTTGGCGACAGTCGCCGCCCTTTGCGCGACGATGATCGTGACAGCGTTCGCCGTTTGCGCTTTCATCGCCGCCCGGACTTCGCTGTCCGTCTTAAAATCAAGGGCGGAGAAGGAGTCGTCGAAAACATACGCCTTGGCCTCTTTCAGCAGGGTTCTGGCAATGCACAGCCGTTGTTTTTGCCCGCCGGAGAAATTGCCGCCGCCTTTTTCCACACAATCATCCAAACTTTGCACAAACTCAGCCGCCTGCGCGATTTTCAGGACACGCCAAATTTCCTCGTCGCTGGCCTCGGGTTTGGCGATGTGCATATTGGAGCGAATGGTGCCAAAAAACAGGATGGATTTTTGCGGGGCAAAACTGACGCAGCCGGTACGTCTGGCGATCCGGTTCACCAGAGTGGATTTGCCGCTGCCGGTACTGCCGATAATTGCCAGCGTCTGGCCATTTTTCACTTCAAAGCAAATGTCTTCCAAAGCCTTTTTGTCTGAATGCGGATAACTGAAGGTAAGATGATTCACCGCCAATCTTTCGCCGTCAATGAGCAGCGGGACGTTCTCAACGCTCACCTCTATATTCAACACCTCGTTGACGCGCCGCGCGGAAATTTGCCCGCGGGGGATAGATAAAATAACCATCATCATCAGGCTAAAACCGATTAAAATCTGTAAGGCATAGTTCACCGCGCCCATAATCGCGCCAATCTCGATGGCGCCCGCCGCCGCGCTTCCCGCCCCGATCCACATAATGAGGATCGTCGCGCCTCCCATGAGCATGGCGACCAAGGGTCCAAAGACGCTCATAATGGTGCCGGCGGTAATCGCCGTTTTGGTGTAATCCGTATTGGTTTTCTGATATTTTTCATATTCCCGATCTTCTTTATTGAAGGCGCGAATCACCCGCGCCCCGGTCAGCCCCTCCCGGAAAACCAGATTCAGTTGATCCTGCAAGGCCTGCATTTTGGCGTAAAGCGGGCTGGAGAAACGGTAAACGAAGAAGCCCGCCAAGGCCAAAAAGGGAATGGCGCCGATGAAAATCAGCGATATTTTCGGGCTTAACAGATAGGTCAAAATGATGCCGCCCGTCAGATAAAGCGGCGCGAGGATCATGAATTTCAAGCCCATTTCAATCAGGTTCTGCACCTGGGTCACATCCTGGGTTCCGCGGGTAATGAGGGAAGAGGCGCCGAAGGTATCAAACTCATTTTTCGTGAATTCCAGCACCTTTTTATAGATCAGCCCGCGCAGCTCGGCGCCGAGACGGTAAGAGACCCGGGCGCTGAAATACACATTGAGCAGCGCCCCCGCGACGCTGGCGGCCGACAGAGCGATCATGAGACCGCCTTGACGCCAAATGAAGGCCGTATCGCCTGTCAGCACGCCGCGGTTGACGATACCCGCCGTGATATAGGGAAGACATAGAGCGCAGCCGGTTTGCACGAGAAGGAAGAGGATGGCCCAGAAGGTCTGGCCAAAGGGCAGCATTTTAACGATCTGTTTCATCCTTTTTCTCCTCCTTTGCGCCGCCGCCGAAGAAGCCGAAGCCGCCGCCGCGGGGATCATGCTCAAAACGACCGAAGGGAGCGCCGGGGCCGAACGGACCCCTGTCGCCGAATGCATGGCTGTGATTTTCAAAGAACTTTTGCCTGATGTCCTCGTGCGTCTGGGGCATTCCCATGTCTGCCAGCGTCTTTTTCAATTGCGCAATGATGCGTTCCAAATAAGCGCCAAAATCCGCCTGCTCCCGTTCATCCAGACAATCAAACAGCTGATCGCTGTTCGTCTCCAGCGTTTCCGGAACGGCGGTTTTGCCCGCCGCCGTCAGGGTGATATTCAAAGAGCGCTTGTCGCTGGGCGAGGGCGTCCGCTCGATATACCCCGCCTTTTCGAGCTTGTTCAAGAGCTCGCTCATCGCCTGCCGACTCATGTCCAGCAGATAGGAAAGGTCTTTTTGACTGATTTCCGGCTGCATTTTCAAAATCGAAAGGATCCGCCCCTGCCCTTTGTGCGGGCTGCCAAAGGGCCCAAAGTTTCTGAATTGATGCATATGATAGAAGCGCAAAAGCTCCTCCACCTTGACCAATAACGTCATTAAATCCCGATCTCCCGGATCGTTTTTCTTATCCATTGGCTCAACCTCCTCACTTAGTAAAGTACTTTACATTGGTATTATGCAACTACCTGACTAATATGTCAAGTACTTTATTAAAAATATTTTTACCCGATTGGGTATTTTCGGCGGGGCTGAATTGGATTATTTTTAATATGG
>JAITOS010000073.1 GCA_031289815.1 Peptococcaceae bacterium
GAAGCGTTTTTTTCGGCATGATGGACAACTCCTCCGGCTTAATCTTCGTCTCGCTATGACAAAGCCTCCGGCGGTCAAAACGCTGGCGGCTTGTATACTTATTATCCTATAATCCGACAAGGATTGTCAAACCTCACCAAAAACACAAGGTGTGATGGTTCAAAATCATTCGTCCGGTTTATCTTCTCCACTGTGATTAAAAGCCACAAACCCCTTTATTATCAGGGCTTTCATCTTTTTTCGTTTATCTTTTCATCTTACTTGGAATGTATGAAGATGTCAAATTTATTACCCTCGAATAAGCGTCTGTTTAACGCCATATATCCCAGTTATTAGGTGTTCAACCTGGCTGATTCCTGTTCGCCTTCAATCAGCGCGGTAAACGTCCTTCACCGTTGGTGTCGCTAGCAATTCACGGTTTTGGAGCTTGTTGTTTTCGCCCAAAAGCAAATTTCCAAAAAAGCTGTTAAGGTATTCCTGTGTCGCGTGAATACCCAGCTTAAAGTCATTGTAATTAGCACGAACCAACGCATTGCGAAAATACCGAGCGTTTGCGGCAAAAATATCATTCGTTACATCAAAACCAAAGGTGCGGAGATATTTGATCGTAAACACCGCTGTAGTGCGAGTGTTGCCCTCACCAAAGGCGTGAATCTGCCATAACCCTGAAACAAATTTCGCGATATGCTCCACGGTTGCCGCCATTGATAAGCCTTTGTAACGAAAGGCTTTCTCTTGCGCAAAGTCATAGTCCAAGGTCTCACGAATGCTCTGTGCGCTGGCATAATAAACCGTTTCGCCGTTTAGCACCCACTCGCGCTTACTGATGTTATAGTCACGGATTTTTCCCGCAAATTTATATATCCCCTCGAATAATCGGCGATGAATGACGATATATTCTGGAGGGGTGAACGAAAATGTCTTTTCGGAGAGAATCTGAGCAACGCGAGCCGAAACCTTGTCAGCCTCCTCCGTGCGGCTTTCATCATCCGCTTGAGCAGGACGGGTTTTATAGTAGCTGTGAATTCGCGCGTAAGCCTCGTCCAACGTGATGTCGCCGTTGATGTTCTCGTTTGCTGTAGCGATCAGATAATCCGACGGCTTTAAGCCATCCACCTGTTGCAAACCGATGGCGGTATTCCAGAGGTAGCCGCGCTCTTTTTTTTCCGGCTCGCCTTGGGTGCTATAGTTTTCAAGATCAATCATAACGGTAACTCCTCATTTTTGCTGATGTGATTATTTTACCACAATCTGTTCAACTACCTAACCCGCCGAGTAGTTGAATGTCGTTGAACGTCATCCTTTTCATTTCGTCAGCTTTAAAAACTCTTCTTTGTTGACCACTTGCGCCCCATTTCGACCACCTTAGTTAGCTTCAACCCTGCCGCCTCGCCTGGATCTCGTAATCCGCATTCATGTGCTTGTAATCGTCCCGCGTCAGCACGCCATCTTTCCAATCCTCATACAGCGATTATTATTTGTAGCGAAGGATTTTGGAAAGTTCCTTTTATCAATAGCGATTTATCATTGCAGTATGTTTATCTAATTACGTTTCAGTTGTAAAGATGCTACTTTCTTAATATTCCTATATTTTCTATTATCCTTATCACTAATCAAATCATATATAACGTCAGTAACATCAACTATACCAAGAGCAAGTAATGGAATTGATAACAATCCGTTGGCTGCTCCGTTGACTGCACAAACGGCAATTGAACAAACTATCCTACCTCTCTTTATTGAAAATTTTATTTTGTTGCGCATATGCTTGTTACAATGATCAATTATTTTTCTTGCCATCTCCTCCTTATAAATTTGTGGATTTTCAACTCCGTGTACTTTTGTATTGCCAGTAATTTCTGCAATATCGTTCCAGTTTAACTTGGAATAACTTTCCACAGAATCAATGTCCATAGTGTATTTATCGCAAGTGTCCCCCGAATAATTGGCAATATAATCGCTTAATTCGTCTACTAGATAATCATTCGTAAGGTTTGTATAAGACTGCGGTGAACGACCTGTCAATGACTCGCAAACAACCGCATTATAAAACAAATCAACAATACACCTTACATCGTTTCCGTAAGCACTATCAATCTTTTTGATCTTTTCGTAATAAAATGTTCGTCTGTCCTGTTCCCCGCCCGTTGTTGCCTCTTGAAACATATTAGATAAATATTTATTAGCGATTTTTAGATTCTTGCTATATCTGTTATTATAAATATATCCTTCGATATACTTTCCCAAAGAAACACTCGGATTTTGTGCCTCTAAATATCGGCGTTCATTCTTACAGTCTATTTCTTCCAACGTTTCAATTAATTTGCGCAAATTTCCAGTTTTGTCAAAACTAATTTCATTGGTTTTTCTTTCTAAATATTTCTCTAATTCTCTTTTTTTATCTCCCTTTTCGCTGTCACCCCCCTCTGAATAATGCGGCAAGTTTGAAAGTGACATTCCGCTCTTTATAGCAGACAGTAACGCTTCTCGCAAATTTTTCCTTCCGAAACATGAAATCATTATTTTGTTATCTCGTAACAATTTATGTACTACGGTTATATCATTATCGTCCAATAATAAATTGATAATTGGCAAAGAATCCAAAACTTGTGTCTGCGAAAACACGGGAACATTTGGATTAAACAAAATGTTTAATTTCAGTATAGAATTTGCAATTACAGAATTATGCTCAACCTCAATTGGCTCATTATAATCCTTGTTGGCTCTTACTGTATCAAAAGTATCAAGATACATACGTTCGCTCATATTTTTATTCACCTTTCTTTTTCTGTTATCATCATGCCATACTCAATAACCATTAGATAACGGCACACACTCAGACAAAGGCGTTGCCATGCCTTCTTTGATGGATTCGGTCATCCCTGGTATTGAGGCTAAATAATCATCGTCGTTATCGAACAGTCCGAGTCTGTATTTCTGAAACGATATAAACTCAATCACCTTTTCGACTGCCATTTCCGGCAAAGCGTCAATCTGGGCCTTTGCATAATCGCGGTTACTCATGGTTATCACCCTCCTTCATATCCTTCTATGTCACCACCAATTTTTTGTTCAATAGCTTTCATCCTGTACCTCTCCATTCTTCATCAGGATGGCAGCACCTTGCCAATAACACCGTCTATCATTTTTATCAATTCCGCCGCCCGCCTGCGCACATAGTCTTGGATAAGCTCCAGCCGTTCGGCGTCCCAATTATAACGACTATGCCGCTTGAACTTGAAACCCGAAAGGCGGGATAGCTGCTCTGCCTGCAACGCGCCGCCAAATTCCCGCGCCTGCGCATCGAAGGGCTGTTTGAAGTAGTTAGCGTAAGCCCGCCTGTGCGTATCCAACTTGCGCAATTCCTGAATGGACGAATAATTGAACAGGCTGATACCGTTGTCAAAAATCGGCGCGTTCCCGGTGATCTTGCCGCTGTGATTGTCCCGCAGAACGCCGAAGTTGCCAAGGTGTCTGTCCTCATTCAGGATAAGGCTGTCAAAAATGAGCGTTGACGCGAAATAGTCAAACAGCCTCGTTCCGTTTTCGCGGTCAAACGCTTTGAACCATTCGCCGCAAAAGGAATAATAGGACGCGGAATCCTTATCCTCGCGCGCTCTGAGGAGGGAGGCCATCGGCACATACGCCGTGTCGATGTCAGTGAACAGTTCGCAGGTACAGCCAAGTACGCCTTTCCAGCGGGACAGCCCGTATGTTACAGGGTTCAGCCCCATCGCTTCCGCGATTTGCGCGGCGTAATACTCGCTGTACGGCTCAAGCGGGTCAGGAGCCGCGGCGTATTGCCGCCACACCCCGCCCTTGAACAGAATAATCCTGCCGTTTCGGTACCGCCACGCTTTCGGCAGCATACCGTTGGTTGTAAACTCCGGCGAAGTGCGAACCCGCCGCGCTTCTCCCTCGCTGAGGCTTTCCCCGGTCAGCGCGGTCAGCGCGAGAATTTCCGAAAAACGGTTTTCATAGAGGTTGAGTTCAGAAAACTTCCCCGCGAAGCCTTCCGGCACGACCCAATAACTGTCGTTCAGCGAAAGACCCCTGCAAACGTCGATCGTCCCTTTGGTGTCGCGCAGCGACAGACCCATTGTATTGAGGATGTTGTGGACGTAGGCGCGGTTCTTGGGGATGGTACGCCGACCCAGCCACTTCAAAACGCCGTCGCCCGTAACTTCCATATCGAGTGGCAGCAGGTTTCGCGATCCCGTCACCTGGGTAATCGTCACCGCGTACCCCGCAGCGCCGCCTGTCATCCTGAATGAGAGCAGCGGCGTATCGTACAGCCTGAGTTCGTAATGATCGCTCATGGCGCTTCCCCACCGCACCGCTTTATTTCTCTGGCGGCTTTCGTCCTGCCATCCATCGGTTTCGGCGCGTCCTTGCGGATAAGCCACATATGCCCAAGGCGCACAGCACCGTCCACGCGCCCACCCTCACATTGGGACTGCACTTGCCGGATCGTAATGCCCCACCGGTTCGCCGCTTCTTTCGTCGTCATATAGTCCACGCTTAAAACCCTCCGCCTAAGTATCTATATATCATTATACCACGTTTCCGCGAAGAATATAAGCTATTTTTTAAACCCTCATCCCATCACGGCCAACACGCGGTGTTCCAGCCCGTCGTCCCTTAACGGTACGCTCTCCCCTGCCAGCGGCTGGCCATCCAGAAACAACTGACTGATACCAGTCATTTTCCCTTGCGGATTTTGCACGCAAATCCGGTACTGCGTACTCCGATACTGATAGGACAGGCTGTATTCCGGCCAATCGGGGGAAATACAAGGCTTCAGGGTCAGCTGATCGCCTTGCACGCGGAACCCCAGAATGCCCTCGACCGCGGCTTGATACATCCAACCGGCGGCGCCGGTATACCAGGTCCAGCCGCCTCGCCCCACGTGCTGCGGATTGGCGTAAACATCAGCCGCCATGACGTAGGGTTCCGCCTTATAGCGGACGGCTTCCATCTCGGTGCGGGCGTGATTGACGGGATTTAACATCTGCCAGAGGGCCAGAGCTTTATCCCCCTGCCCTCTGGCGGCAAAGGCCAGAACCGTCCAGATCGCGCCGTGGGTGTATTGTCCGCCGTTTTCCCGTATTCCCGGAAGATAGCCGCTGATATAGCCGGGATCCGGCTCAGCCTTATCAAAAGGAGGGGTTAATAAGAGCAACAGACCGTCGTCTTTACGCCACAAATAGTTTTCCAGAGCCAGCATCGCGTCATGGAGCCGGGATTCCTTTTCCGAACCGGCCAGAACCGCCCAGGATTGCGCCAGGGCGTCGATTTGGCATTCGGCGTTATCGGCGGAGCCCAGCGGCGTCCCGTCGTCAAAATAGGCTCGGCGATACCAGCCGCCGTCCCAGCCGTGCGCTTCGATATTTTCTCTTAATTCCTTAGCGGTTTGCCGATAACGCTCCGCCCGCGCCTGATCCTGCCGCTGGAAACAGAGATGGGCGAAACGCTCCAGGATCGTCAACAGGAACCAGCCTAACCAGATACTTTCCCCTTTACCGGCGCGGCCCACCCGGTTCAGACCGTCGTTCCAGTCGCCGCTGCCCATCAGCGGCAGACCGTGAGCGCCAAACCGCAGGGAGCGGTCGATGGCCCGCGCACAATGTTCATACACACTCCCCATTTCCGCAGACGTGCCGGGAGCGGAATAGCGTTCATCTTCTTCCTCTTCCAGCAGGGAATCCTCCAGAAAGGGCGTGATTTCATCCAGTACGCTGACATCCCGGGTGTGTTCCAGATAATCCAGAGTGACATACGGCAGCCACAATAAATCGTCCGAGAACTTCGTGCGTATCCCCTTCCCGGTTTCCGGATGCCACCAATGCTGCACGTCCCCTTCCAGAAACTGGCGGCTGCTGTGCAGGAGGATCTGCTCCCGCGTCCATTGCGGTTGTAAAACGCTGAAAGCCATCACATCCTGAAGCTGGTCGCGATAGCCGAACGCGCCGCCCGCTTGATAAAAGGCGGAACGCGCCCAGAGACGGCAGACGGTGGTTTGATAGATCAGCCAACGATTGACGAGCAGATCCATAGCTTTATCCGGCGTTTGGATGTGCAGGGTTTGCAATAACTCTCGCCAAAACTCTTGGACTTCTTTTAAAGCGCCGTCCGCCGCCTCCGGCTCCTGATAGGCGGTGAGGATAGCCGCCAGTTCTTCCTTGCCGGAGGCTTCGCCGAAGAAAAAGAACAGGGTGCGGCTGGCGTGGGCTTCGAGGACAAAGGACGTTTGCACCGCCAGACAAGGATCATACCCGGCGCCTGTATTCCCGGATAAAGAAGGGCGGCGGAGACCATCGGGGCGCTTGACGTCTCCGTAACGGCCCAGGAATTCTGTCCGGTCTCCGGTATAGGAGAGCGCTTCCCCGCCCGCCGCTTTGAGGAAAACGATTTTCCCGGCAAATTCTTCCCGATAGAGATTGCGGGCCAGGAGACAGGCGTTCGCTTCATCGTATTCAGAAACAAGGTAGGGCGCGGTCAGCTCACGCGACGCCCCCAGGACGATCTCGGCGTAATAGGTCGCCGCCAGCTTTCTTTTTTTCCCCGTAAGGTCGCTCAATTGCAGCCGGACAATCTTCACAGGGGCTTGCCGGGGGACGAACAGGGTTAATTGCTGACTTAAACCGTGGCTGGCGTGTTCAAATACCGTATACCCCTGTCCGTATTTAATGGTGTAGGGTTCCTTCTCCCGCAGCGGTTCCGGCGTGACCGTCCACAATGTCCCCTCTTCCCGGTCGCTGAGATAGAGAACCTCGGACAGAGGATCCAGCACCGGATCATTGGACCAGGCGGTCAGTTTATTTTCGCGGCTGTTTCCCGACCAGGTATAACCGCCGCCGGAGGCTGATATCTGAAAACCAAAGGTTTTATTCGCCTGGATATTGATCCACGGTAAAGGCGTTTGCCGGTCTTCCTTCAAGTGGATGATATATTCCGTCCCTTCCTGATTAAAGCCGCCCAGTCCGTTATAGAACTGGAGGGTTTCCTGCTCCGCGTCCAACGGCGCCGTCGGGAGGAGCGGCGACGGTTTTTTCGCGCTTCGCGCCTGATCCGGGCTTTGCTCGCGCTTTAAGGCGGCGTCGGGGTGATGGAGAGGGCTTATTTTCCTGATTTGGGCGTGCAATGAACCCGCGTCGCCGCTAAAGAGCAGACGGGCGACAGCGTGAAGGAGACGGAGATCGTCCGCCGGCAGATGCTGCTTTTGCAGAATATGAACCGTTCCTTGCCCTTCCTCCCGGTGACGGCTATGGCCGACGGTTGTCAGATCTCTTAACAGGTCGTACAGATTTTGCCGGTAGCCGCTTTCATCTTCGTTGAGGATCACTAAATCCGTCAACAGCCCTTTTTGCAGCCAATAATCATGAATTTTCAGCAGCTGGCGAATGAGTTCTAAATGTTCAAACTGCGAGACTTTCGCCAAGATGACCGGAATATCGCCGGAGACGCCATAGGCCCATAAGCCGGCTTGTCCTTTGACGTTCCGCCGGATACTCTCCGCCTGCCGCGGCTGAATCAAATTCCCATAGACGAGATAACCGCCTAAGCTCAAAGAGGTATTGGCGAGCAGGGGCGAGAGTCCCAGATGGCGCAGTTCCATTTGACTATAGGTCCAGGCCAATTCCAACGCTCTTTGGCTGGCGGCGGCGTCCTGATATTTTTCCGCGAGATGAATCGCTTCTTCCCGGCTCCGGGCCATCCCGGTGGAGAAAGTGAGCTGCACGGTTTGACTGGGCTCCAGGCTGACTTTTCGCCGCAAACTCATAATGGGATCCAGCACATGGCCGGCGGTATTGGAGAGGGGCCGGTTTAATTCCAGGGCCAGAGGGCGCGTGAGATCGCGGCCCCTGCCAATGAAGCGAAAGCGGTCGGTTTCAAACTGGAGAACCCCTTCGGCATTCGTCTCATGCTCTTGCAGACATACGGTATGCATGAGCCAAAGCGGGGTCTGATCCGCCTGACGCGGACGCCGGGAGGCGATTAAGGCCTGATGGGTAAATTCCGTTTGCACAAATAAATTATTGAAAGCCGGGTGCGCGTCGTCGTCTTTGAGCGCGGATAGGACGACCTCAAAATAACTGGTAATCTCCAGATCGCGCTGATACTTACTATGATTGGTTAGGGAGAGTCGCCGGATTTCCACCTGATCCTCGGGAGAGACGGCCACTTCCAGGCGCGTTTGGATATTGCCGTCCCGACGTTGAAATTCGATCTTGTCCGGCGCGCAGGTGACTTGATACTCTTTGCCGGAAAATCCTAACGGCTGGTGGGTGGCGGACCAGACATTCCCGGAATTCAGGTTTTGAATATAAAAATACATTCCCCAATTTTCTTTGGTGAAATCGGAACGCCAGCGCGAAACGGCGATGTTGCCCTGTTGGCTGAAACCGGAGCCGGAATTGGTGATCATCACGGAGTAATGGCCGTTGCCCAGAAAATGCGTCACCGGAACCCTCGTCACAGCGCTTTTCAGATGAACAAAGCGGCTGTCCCCTTCCGCTCCCTCTTGTTTTGGCGCCGCGATCAAGCCATGTTCTTCCGGCGGCGGATTGATGGCGGCTTTCATGGGCAGTTTTTCCTGAAGGATCAATTCCGTGGCCTGAACGAGAGGATGGGCGTGAAAGCATTCCTGTAAATGATTCTGACAGAGAATATTCGTCAGGGCCAGCAGGCTCATCCCCTGATGGTGCGACATAAAGCTCTGGACGACATGAAAGCGTTTCTCCGGCGCCAGACGCTTGCCGGTATAATCAATCGCTTCAAACAAGCCGTAACGGCCGGAGAAGCCCTCTTCTTTCAGCCGTTGGATATTCTCCATCGCGCGTCCCGGCTGGACTTGCAGCGCCAGAAAACTGGCATAGGGCGTGATCACCAAATCGTCGCTCAAGCCTCGCTTTAACCCTAAACCGGGAATGCCAAAGGCTTTATATTGGTAATTCAATTGGCTGTCAAAGGCGTAAAAAGCGGATTCCGAGATTCCCCAGGGAATATTTTTGGCCTTGCCGAAGCTTCTTTGGATATTCACGACGGAGTGATAGGTCTCGTCTAAAATCGTGCCGGGGAAATTGCGCATAATGAGCAAAGGCATGAGGTATTCAAACATGGTGCCGCTCCAGGATACCAGACAACGGTTCCCCTTCATCCGCGTCATGCTGCGTCCCAGTCTGAACCAATGCGTTTGGGGAACGTCCCCTTTCGCGATGGCGAAGAAACTGGCTTGACGGGCTTCGGAAGCAAGCAAATCGTAGTAAGATTTATCCATACTGCCGTCTTGCGCTTTATAGCCGATGGCAAAAAGTTGTTTGTTTTTATCATATAACGGCCTGAAATCCATCGCTAAAGCAAAATTCTCCAAGCGGTTTTGCAGCTGCCGGATATGCTCCAGGCTCTCCGTCAGTCGCCGCAGCGCTTCCTTCAGGACGGCGTCTGTTTCTGCCTCCGGCTGATTTTCCAGCTGCTGACGATAATCCGCCGCTAAAGCCGCCAAGGGCCTGAAATCACCGGAAAAATCTTTCTCCCCGCTTACCGGGATCCCCTCCGTTCCGGTCAGCGGCTGAAATCTTTCGATTTCCTCCCTCAGCGCGGCGACCATATGGGCTAAACAGCCGAGCCAAAACCCTGCTTCCCCTTTTAACGGCGGCAAGGCGGCGGGCCAGGCGGTCAAAAGCCGCTTCCACTGGCTGACACTGATTTGCTTCAGCGGTTCCGCCAGCTCCGCGTGATCCGGCGGCAACAGCTCTTCCAGCAAAGAAAAAAAAGTCTGTAATCCGGCCCATTCTTCCTCTTTAGCGGCTTCCTTGAGCAGGACGCAGGTGTCATAAAGGCCCCAAGCCTGTTGCGGGCGAAGGAGGGGCTGACGCCGAAGCTCCTCTAAACCTTCGCGCAGGGTCAAAAGATAAACGGCCAAATTGCCGCTGTCAACCGTTGACACATACAGGGGCAGCAAGGGCGCCAACGTCTGGGTATCGTACCAATTATACAAATGCCCCTGCCAGCGTTCCATGCGTTCCATCGTTTTCAGGGTATTTTCCACGCGTTCGACGGTTTGGGACAGGGTCAAATAGCCTAAGTCATAGCCTGACAGATTCGCCAGCAGCGCTACGCCGATATTGGTGGGAGAGGTTCGGCGCGCGGTGCCGCGCGGCGGTTGGAGCTGGATATTGTCCGGCGGCAGCCAGTTTTCCGCCGCCGTGACCTGTTCTTCAAAATAAGCCCACAAGCGTCTGGACAAAAGCCGCAATTCTCGCGCCGCCAACGGATTTTCCCAGCCTTGCTCCATGTTCTGCGGCTGACTGATCCGGCGGGCGATCCAGGGCGCGGCGCTCCAGAGGGCGAGAAACGGCGTAAAGGCCGGGGGCTGGCTCCTGTGCGTCAGAAACAGGAACAGATAAAACAACCAAACAAGGGCGACGGAAGGCCCCATGAGTTTCCAGGAGGTCATGACGGAATGATCCAGGCGGTTTTCGGTATCGTCAGCGGACTCCCATTCGAGCAGACGCTTATGGGTTATCGTTTGACGCGTCAGGCTGCGGATCACCGCGTCCGCCATCACCCAGGCTTTATAGGGCAAAAACGTTACTTGCAGCAGGGCTTGGCCGGCCCCGTCCAGAAAATCCGGGGATACATCGCGCCAATGATCGCCGCGGGAGATTCCCTGATCGGCAAGATAGAGAGCGGCCGGCAGGAAGACGCTGATGAGCGCCGGGAGCGCCCATACCCAGCCGTTCCCCGGCAACAGAGAAAATCCCAGGAGGATGAGCGCTAATTGCGCCGGCGCTTCCAGGCTGCGGCGTAAATTATCGCCTATTTTCCAGCGTGAAATGGCGGAAAAACTCCGGAACATCCAAGGCAGCAATTGCCAATCCCCTCTTACCCAGCGGTGCTGGCGGCGGATATCCGCGTGATACTTTGCGGGAAAGCCGTCTAAAAGCTGAATATCCGTCACTAAAGCGGTGCGAACCAGCAATCCTTCGATCAGATCATGGCTGAGGATACGGTTTTCCGGAAAAGCGTCCTTCGTGAGCTGGTGAAAGACCGGTACGTCATAGATTCCCTTCCCGGTGAAGATTCCCTCAGCAAACAGATCCTGATAGACGTCGGAAACCGCCGAAGCGTAGGGATCGATCCCCACTTTACCGCTGAAAACCCTGGCAAAAAAGGACGTCTCCGCGTTGGGTATAGAAATCCCGATCCGGGGTTGCAGTATCCCATAGCCGGAGCTGATCCGGGAAGCGCCGCTATCCAGTACGGCGGCGTGCAAAGGATGCGCCAACGCGCCGATCAAGCGTTTGGCGCTGTCTCTGGGCAGTTGGGTATCGCCGTCAATCGTAATCACGTATTTGACAGCGGCTAAGTTTTCCGGCTCCCCTTCCCGGTACTGATAATTGCCCGGACAGCCTTCCCGCAAGAAGCGGTTGAATTCCAATAATTTGCCCCGTTTCCTTTCCCAGCCCATCCAACAATTTTCCGGCGCGTTCCAGGTTCTTTGGCGGTGCATAAAATAAAAACAGTTTTCGCCATATCTTTGACGGAGCCGTTGAATTTCCGCTTTCGCCTGATCGATGACGCTCTGATCCTCCGGCATAGCTTCCGCTGGCGCGTCTTTGAAATCCCCTAAAACGGCAAAATGCAGGTTGGGATCCTGATTGGCCAGATAGTAAATCTCCAGCTTCTCAAATAATTCTTTCACCTTAGCGGCGTGGGGCAGCAAGCAGGGAATCACGACGACCGTCCGTAAATGATCCGGAATCCCTTCCCGCAGTTCCAATTTCGGTAAAAAATCGGGAACAGTGAGGCGCGAAACCAGCCAATTGACCAGCGTCACCGCTATACCGCTGACGGCAATCAGCAAAATAAGGGCGAGCAGAATCCCCGGCGCGGCGGTCAGACGGCTTAAGCGTCCATACCACCAGAAGGCAAACCACAGGATCGCGGTTACGGCGGCCATGCCGCCCAAATACAGCGGCGCTTGCCAATGAACTTTTGGGGCTGATTTTCCTAATCCTTTATCGACCCGCAATGCATTTTCCAGCGCCGCTTGCCCTTCGCCTAATAAGTAATAGCCGATATGAGCGGCATTCGCGGCGTCGCCGGAGCTGCGGCTCAGATCGATCACTTTATGAGCCAGCGCGATTTCCGGAATATGATATTTACGGGCCTTTTTCTCCACGCTGTGACGATAAACATCCCGTGACGTATAGTCCATTGCCAGATAGACGCCGCTGGGATCCTCCGCCAGAATTTTTTGCACCGCGCTGATTTCCTCAAAGAAACGCGGCCAATCCTGATCAAAAAGAAAGCGGATGCCGGAAATGGTATTCCCCATAGAGGCCTGACAACCGGATTGCCACTGATGTTCCAGCTTGATCATGGTTTCCAGATTCCTGTCCTGTTTAGCGGCGGCCCGTTCCAGCCAGCGTAAAAGCGGCGCGCCGTCCAGTCCGAAATCTTTGATCCGGGCGCTGAGACGTTCGGCAAAGGCGGGCGTAAACGTCAGAGGACGCGGTGCGGATTCCAAAAGGGCTTCCCATCCTTCCGGCTGATCACCGCGTTTTTCAAAGGGCTGAATCCATTTTTCCGCGGCCAGCCGCTCTTCTTGGGTAATTAAGATTCCCTCCGCCAAGCGGCGTACATTTTCCAGCAAGATGATCTTTAACATCATAGGGATGGCCCAAATTTCACCGCTGGTCAGGGGGATGAGCTCCTGATAGGCATTGGTAAAATCGCGGAGCAGGTTTTCCTGGATACGGCTGTCTATATGCTCCAGAAGCTCATACATTAAGTCATAGATCCGCGGATATCCTTGATTTTTGCCGGCATTTAAAGCAGTGAGCTGGCGTTCGTATTTGGGCGGCAGGTCCTGGAGAATTTCAGCTTTAAGTCCTTTTAACAGATAATAATTATCAAGGAACCATTCCGCCGAGGGAACGACGTCCCGTTCTTCATGGACATAGCCGGTCATGAGGCGGTGCGCGTTCTCTAAATAGCGCAAATTTTCCATTACGCGCGGCAGCAGGGAGTGCCTTTTCCCTTGTAAAGGATTTTGCAAGTGCAGCTGGGCAATCTCCGCCGCGTGTTTTAATAAATCGTCACGATTCAATAAAATATCTTTGACCGGCTTTACCGCCGACGAATGCTGAGCTAATTTCATACCTTATCTCCATTTTCTTGAACATGATGTCATCTTCTTGAACATGATGTCATCTGTATAAATTATGTTCAGTAAAGCCTTGGTTCATGCACCGGAAGCAATAAAAAAGGATTTCACGAAAGCGTATGCGTGAAATCCTTCTATTTATATCATAGCGATCGTTCCGCGCCACTGTATGGGTTAGCCTTATTGCCAATTTCCCTTGCACAATGTTCGCAGAATTTAGCGTTCGCTGTTATGGATAAGGGTGCTTCCGTTTGCTTTTTGCCGGGAAGCGCAAAGGGCGAACGATTCCGCTTTGCGCGAAACCGTTCGCCCTTACTTCACGTCGCCAAAATCTACGCCCGCCGAGCTGTTATCTTTCTACCAGCCGCAAACAGGAGCCATACGCCGCTTCCCAACCAGATCCACAGGGGAAAAGGCGTTCCTCCGGTCTTAGGCAGTTCTTCCAGAGGAACGCCGCCGTCCAGGAGCGTCAGATCATCGCCGCTTCCGTCGCCGCCAGAGGCGCCGATGAGTTCATCACGGCCATCGTCAGGACCCATCGCACCGCCGGGAACGATGCCGCCGGGTTCGATGATTTCAACATTGCCGTTTTCATCGAAGTCTCCACTATCGCCGCCGCCAGCGCTCGCCTGAATGCCGATGGCGTACAGCGAGAGGTGACTGGTGCTGAAATTTACCGTTTCGCTTTCTTGATCGTACACGCAGGGAATCGGCTCAAGGTTGCCTTCGCTGTCGAGATACCATACGATTACGTTATCAGCCTCATCGGCGGCGTCGGTGTCTCCGCCACTTTTCAGCGTGTACGGCAACGCGATTGCGACAAGACCGCCGTTAAAATTCGTGATATAGCTGTTTCCGCTTTTGATGGAAATATCAAATACAGAGGCGTTGCCCACCGCTTCCCGCTGACTTGCGTTCAGTTCAGTAGCAGAGACTTGTTTGATTTCTATCGTCATATTCGCACCACCCGCTTGCTGCTCAATGCTCGCCGCCGCTTCCCTGGAGAAGGTGATTGTCCCGCCCGGCAACCTGATTTCCACCGTCAGCCCCGCGTCCGCGAGTTGGTCAAGCGCGTCTGCGGGCAACGTGGCTCCGGTGGCTTCGCTCACCTCAGAAACGTCGAGTATTGCCGTATTTTCTGATTTAGCGATGATTTCCGCGATGATGCTGTCCGGCAGAGTAAGTGTGACATTACCGCCCGATAGGGTGAAGTCCACCAATACTGTACCATCAGCGGCGGATACCGTCGGCGCGGGGGGGTTTGTGCTTACGCCGCCGGTGGTGAAAGCGGACGAGTCGTTGCCATTGTTATCATTACCGGTATTGGTGGATTTGTCCTTTTCCTCGTCGGCGGGGTTGCTATTCTCATCTCTGACACGCGTGAACAGCGCGGTATTGCCGGGGATAAGCTCACCGTTTTCGTTCGCTTCCAATGCCGTCACGTTGATAAGGTCAGCGCTCACCAGTTCAAAGGAAAACACCTCTATCATTGCGAAATCGGCGTAGTACAGGACTTGTTTATCCCCATAAACGATGTAGCACCCCGATCCTTTCCCGCCCTGTTCTTCCGGCACATCTACCATGTTATACGAGAAAATCCCATTGGCTTGGTACTCCATGATTGTAGCGCCGTCATCCGGCAAGACCGACTCCCATTTTCCGATAAATGGATTGCTAAGCACAAACGGCGCGTCCTTCGTATTTACATCCGACCCCTTGACGCGAGTGAACGGCGCGGTATTGCCGGGAACAAGTTCCCCGGATTCTTCCGGTTCCAGCTCTGTCACGTTGATCGTGTCGTTGTCTACCACTTCAAAGGTATAGACCGCCGCGCCTTCAAAATCCAGGTAGCTGATCATCACGCCGCCAAATACGACATAGCCGCCTGAACCGGCGCCGCCATATTCCGCGGGGACGCCAACCATTTCGTAATCAAAGGCGCCGTCTGCTTTGTAGTCGAAGATCAGCGTCGCTCCCACACTGGGTATATCCGACTGCCATTGGCCGATGAAGGGATTGCTCAGGTCAACGAGGTTGAACGTATCGCTCGTGTCTACTTTATAAAATACTGTCGGGACAACACCGCCTAAGAGCGCATCGAATGATATTCGATCTGCTCTTAGAGTAATGGTGTCTTCGCCATTCATAACGAGAGTATCTCCGCCATGATAGGTATACGTACTGGGCAACACCAGCGGATCAGTTCCGTCTTGCACCAGCGTAGTGATGCATGTGCCGTCAGCGTTAAACTCAACCGACACCCAATTACCGCTCCCATCCCCAGCAGTAGCTTTCCATAGACCGAGAAACGGGTTGTTCGGGTCGGCGAGGTTGAAGTCGTCCTCTTTAACCAAGGTGACGATTCCCGCGGCGCTGTCATACGTCCACTCTCCTAAAGTGACGATCCCGTCAAGCAGGGAAACGTCTATCTTCTTCAGATTGTCGTTCAGCAGATCCGCGAACGCCTGACTTTTCAGTTCGGCGGCGGATTTCCCCGCAAGGTCAAGCGCGTTGCCGCTCGCCACAAGGTAGCCATAGCCGGGGACGGGATCAAGCTTTGTCGGCCCGGAGTAATGCTCCGCGTCCGTATTGTAGTACACCATTTCCGCGCTGGCGGTGCCGGTGTGCCGCCCGGTGTAACCGCCCACATCCGTGGTCACGGTAGACGAGATATAATTGCCCAACGTGTAAACATTGGCTATGTAACCGCTACTAAAACCGGAGATGCCTCCCGCCGCCGTGCGGTTTAAGTTGTCCAAATCAGGCTTGCCGCTTCTAACGGTTATGCCGCCCAGCGTATAGCAGTTCAGGACGTAGGTGCGGTTGGTGTTCCCGACGATGCCGCCTGCGTATGCCCAACCATTATACGACGTCCCATTCAAGGCGACGTCCGTGTATGAATTGGTAATGAACGATGAATAGGAATCGGACGGGTCCAGCGTTTCTACGTTGCCGTACCCGCTCGTCAGTCCGACTAGCCCGCCGATGAAGCACGCGCCGGTACCGGTGGTAAGGCTGGTCACGCTGCCCGAAGCGGAGCAATGGTCGATATAGGACATACCATCCACCCCGCCGACAAGCGTCCCCGCAAAGGCGCGCTCATTTCCGGCATAAACGTTGTTGATTGAAACGTTGGTGAGGTTCAGGTTCCGGATCGCCGCCGTGTTCGCGTAGCCGATCAGGGCAGGGAACCGGTACGAGGCCGGAGCGTCAGCCGCGCCGATGTTTATCCCGTCAATCGTGTAACCGCCGCCGTTAAGGACGCCTGAAAAAGGATGAACGCCATTTCCCCCACCCGCGGGAATCCAGGAGCCGCTCAGTGTGATATCGCCCGTCAGCGCGATGTGTATTCCCGCGAAGGATTCGTCCTCGTTGATGGCGGCGGCAAACGCCCGAAGCTGCTCTGGCGTGGATATCTGGTACGGGTTCGCTTCCGTACCTGCGCCACCGGCAAATATAGTGGCGGGATCCGCCGCGCCGTAACCCGTCGTATCGCCGGTCTTCGCCTTTTCCAGAGCCGTGGCAACCGCGTCGCGTAGTTCTTTCAGTTCCTGACTCAGTCCGTTGATCAAGCCAATCGTTTTGGGATTTTTTATGATCTCATTGATCAGCTCCACGCTTCCTTCGATGGCCGCCGGAGAAACCAGCGTCACCGAAGTAAGAGCGTCATCCGTAACCGCGATCCGCACCGTCACGGTTTCTTCCGCGTTGCGCCCTGAGTATTCGCCCGCCTGGAATTCCGACGGGGATTCGTCATAAAGCACGACTTCCTTGACGGTTATATCCGCGTTAGCCTCAGCGAATGTAACCACGCCGTCAGCGATCGCCCACCTTTTGAGCGTGATCCCGTCTGGCAGCGCTATCGGAAATTGGGCAAAGTTCGCGTTCAACTCGTCCGCAAAGTCCGGCGTTTGCATAAAGTCCGCGGTGCGGTCATTTAATTCATAATTGAAGCCCGAACGCACGGTTACGCCGTCTTCGTCGTCAATGGTCTTGACCGTTACGCCGACGCCGATGGCCGGATTTGGCGACTGGCCACCGATATTCTGCGCCGCTTCATTGTTGTAGTACAGGAAATAGCCTATGCCGATACCCGTGGTATTGCCCGAAACCGCCCCGACGTTTTGCGCCCAAGACGTGGTTTCAAGCCCGCCCACGGCGTAGCTGTTGATCATGACGCCGGCTTGCATCCCGACCAGGTTACTGGCCGCGATCCCCGCTTCAAGCTCGCGGCTGGCGCTTGCGTACACGTTGCCGAGGGTATAGCAGTTAAGGACATAGCCGCGGTTATTCGTCGCGGTGATACCGCCCACTTCCGCCCAGTGCCCGCCGCCTTGCACGGAACTGACCTTGACGTCCGACCAAGTGTTGACGACAGACCCGTAAAGGATGCTACCGGTGATACCGCCCGCAAAGTTATTGGCGCTGCCCAGGGTTTCGCAGTAAACCTTCCCCGTCGCGTAGCAGCCGTCAATCAGCGCCGTAGCTTGATACGTAAGTCCCGCTATGGCCCCGGCGTAGACGGACACGCTGCCTACCGCCTGGATATCAATGTCCGTAAGTCCCAGGTTTTTCACCGTACCCGTGAGTACGCCGACAAAGCCAACATACGCGGTTTCAGAAGCATTTTTGCCGTTCACGCCGCCGTCGCTCGTGTACTTCAGACCGCTGACCGTATACCCGCCGCCGTCGAAGGTACCCGCGAACGCGTATTCCCCCTCACCGACCGGCGTCCATTCTTCTGCCGACAATTCGATGTCATTGGCAAGTTTTATGAAGTTGCCCGCATAATCCAGGGTTGGCGCCAGCGATATCGCGAAAGCGCGGAGTTGCGCTTCGGTCGCTATGAGATAGGGGGACGCTTCCGTACCGTCTCCCGACGCGAAAATATGTTCGTCAACCGCCGCGTCCTCATAGGGCGCGCCCGTCAGAGCGACTACCCCGCCGGACAGTTCCCAGCCGAACAGTTCAACGCCCACGGGCAGGAGAATTTCCTCAGGCATGTTTTTCACGCCCTGGTTCAGCGCCGAAGCCAAGGTCTCGGAAGCGATTTGCACCGCCGTGTAGCCCGTGGCGTTGGTGGGAGCTTTGCTGGCTGTTGGGCTTCCGGTTCCGCACGCCACAACATCCCGGCTTTCTCCGCCCACTGTTACTGTCGCGTTGGTGTTGTAGAATATGGTGTCCATCAGGTTGGTGGCGGTGCTGATGACATAGCCGCTTACCGCCCCGACAGCGGTATATTGGATTTGCGAGGCGCTCGCGCTGCTAACGGTAAGGTTTCCCGCGGCATACAGGTTATAGTCTTTGCCGACCGGCATACCGATCACCCCGCCTACATACGCGCCGGTGCTGGCATTGGCGCTGGCGCTGACGGCGACGACGTCACCCAGGGTGTAGCAATTGACGACGATATTTCTGTTGCCGTTTGAAGCAATCAGGCCTGCCGCGTAAGTGGCATTGGTGTTCGTGGTTTCCGACTTAACCGTGATATCGGTCCAGCAGTTGGTTATCGCGGTATCACTACCAGATGTGCCGACCAGTCCTCCGGCGGCGCTGATTGCGGATGCCGTCGTTTTGGAGCTGAGCATTATCCCCGTAACGTAGCAATTATCAATGCTGACGCCACCGTCGTTTGCTGTTCCGCTGACAGAATAGGCCGCAAGCCCGCCCGCACGAGAGTAAAGGCTGCTTGCCGTGTAGATGTTCACATCTGTCAGTCCCAGATTTTTAACGGTCGCGGTCGCTCCGAGTACACCGAAAAATCCTGCGACGCAAGATTCCGCAGGAGCTTCGACCGCACCGATCGTCAGCCCGCTGATGACCTTGCCGCCACCGTCAAACGCGCCGTCAAAGGTCGTCGTTATCGCGGTTGCTATGGTTTTACCGCTGACATCCGTGCCGATGGGCGTCCATTGTGAGCCGCTGATGGAAATATTATCTCCGAGTTTTATATGCTCCCCCGCATAGGACGCGCCTCCGTTTACCGAGTCGCGGAACGCGCCGAGCTGCGCTGCCGTGCTGATCGTGTAGGGGTCGTTCGCCGCGCCGCTGCCCGCTGCGAAGATTCCTTCTTCACTTCCTTCATCTCCTTCATCGCCTTCAACGAACGCGGATATCTCCTCATCGGCGAACGCTGGCCTTTCCTCATCAGCAAACACCGGCGTTCCCACCCAAGGCGCTATCAGCAGAAGCGCAAGGCACAGCGCCATAAAACGTTTAAAATTTGTGCGTAGCATACTTTATGACTCCCTTCTCCATACCCTCTATTAGTTAGTTGCATCTAACTAATAGGTTAGCTCAGGCTAACCAACTTGTCAAGACTTTTTTTTGATACCACTTTTTGACATCACCTTATGACCTATTCCTCCATGTAAAGCAGTAACGAAGATAGCGCCGCCCAACTCGTTCTTCCCAGTAAATCCCTATTCCTGCGGTTCTTACAGTTCTTTTCCGCACTGAGTTTGTCCGTCCGGCAGGGTAAAGGGCGAGTGGGTCCGCCTGTATTTGGGGTCTTGGACGTTTGTATGTAGCGATATTCATTCGCTACCTTTCGTTTCGCCGTCGTAAGCTGGCAATCCATATACACACATAGCCGATATCCGTTTCTAAAAGCTCTCGCTCGATAGAATTAGCACCTGGTGATAATTCTATCGAGCGAGAGCGCTTTTAGAGCCAGACACGGCTATGTGCATCTATCCGATTGCCAGTTTACGACGGCGAAAAGCCGCGAATCTCTCCGCCCCCAAACGTCCAAGACCCCAAAGACAAGCACAGGGCGGACGGTTCCGCGAAAAGCGAGGCATGGACGCCGAGCGCGTCTCTTTGCGCCAGGAAGGCGCAACGGGACGAAAAGCGGAACCGTCCGCCCTGCGCCGACCCCAGCAAAAAGCCAGCGCACCCGCTCCCTCCGCCGACTCCGCCAACTCCAGCAAATAGCCAACGGAAGCGCCCCTCCCTTACCGCTTCAACGGCACTTTATCCGCCCGCCAGCCGTGCCAGTAACAGGGATGGAAAAAGCCAAACGGGCGACGGTATATTTTATGCAATAACACACAGCCGCGAACC
>JAITOS010000085.1 GCA_031289815.1 Peptococcaceae bacterium
AGCAACCGGCGAGCATATCCCATAAAGCAGCAAGCTGACAATGAGCAGCGCGATCGAATATCTGTGAACTTTTTCACCCGATAGCGTCTTGGACTTCAGCTTCATCACTCCTCTTTCTCTTTCTCTTTCTGGACGGTCTTTCTTATTTCTTGACATTCTCTCTCAGCGCACTTTCTTATTTTCTTACTTTTCCGGCTCTCGTTTTTATTTACTCATTCTTGTTTCTTTCCGGATTTTAGCCGTTTTTTCTGTTTTTTTGTTCTGTATGTTTAAAAATTCGCTAAATCTTGGGGTTTTCCTGCCGTTTTATGCTAAAATATTCCTTCTTTATCAATAAAAAAACACCAGCCTATCCCGGTGTTTCATCTTTATCGCCCGCTCTTCTTGTATTCAATCACGCCCACAGACACTGACGTGAACCGCTCCCTGTTCGTCATTGTTTTTCTTCTCAAGAAGGTGCTGTTTTTCACCAAAGCAATGTTTTTCGGCAAACGGCAATCCCGAAGCGCCGGTCAGGGGAATCACAACGCGCAGCTCTCTCCCCTGCCGGGGCGCGGCCTGAATACTCAAAACACCCTTCAGTCTCTTAACGCGCTCTCTCATGCCGTCCGTCTCAACGGCTTCCTCTCCGGCGGTCTCCTTCTCCAACCGCACGGGATCCGGTTCCCTGCCGTTATCACTTACAAACAAATAAAGCTCGCTTTCCCGCCGCTCAATGCGAATGAGGTGACTGTCCGGCTCGGAGTCCCCCGCCGCCCTGGCCAGACTCTCTTCGATAAATCGGTAGACCGTAAGCTCGATATCTTCGCGGAAACGGTCGTCATACGTGATTCCCTCGGTTTCCAGCGTGATCACAGTCCGGCTTCTGAGCATCAGCTCCCGGCACAGGAGGTCTACAGCGGCAAGCAAACCCATGCTTTTCAAAGAGACCGGGCGTAACCGGCGCGACATCAGGCGCAATTCATAGTTCAGATCAAACACGGCGTCTTTCATATTGGCCAGAACCGTAGCCGCAATCTCCGGTTCCGGATGTTTCAGGAGATATTCCGTACAACTCTTTAAGGTCATCGCCCGCTTTAAGGGACCCTCGTCGATTTCATTGGCAAGCGACCGACGTTCCTCTTCCAGGCGGTCAAATAAGGAAGCGCTCAAATTAGAAAGCCGCAGCTTCTCCCGCTCCGCCTGACAAGCGCCGCGGGACAGCTCCCCGATCATGAGCGACATGATGATCTGGTACGCCAGTTGGGTCGCCAGTAAGGTGAGCAGCGGCAGCTCCTCTCGCTCAAAGCGGATATGGGAAACGCGGTGGCCGATGAAAATCCCGCAAGAATAGTCATGCAGAATAAAAGGGATGTAGACTTCGGCCGGAGCGTCTTCCGGCAAGCTGAGAGCGCCGATCTCCGTCCGGTGACCGCTTTGAAAATACGCTTCCAGGGCCGCTTGTTCCTCCGCGTTTTCCAGAAATCTGCCCACCCCTTTTTTATACGTACCGGCCTGCGGCTGTTTCACGATGAAAAACGCCCCTTCGATTCCCAAGGCGCTTACCATCTCCTCCAGCAGGGAGTTTTCTCCCTCCAGAACGCCCATCTTTTTGTTGAGTTCCCATACCTTCAGTTGAACCGGATGCCGCCGGATGAAGAACTTGTCGGCCAGCAAACGCGCTCCATAGAAACAAATCGTGAACAGAACGGCCAGAAACAGGAGGATGAGATAGGGTTTCAGCCCCGCCTTCTGCAAGACCTGCGAAAAGAAAAGAACGTACACCAGAATAAAGCCGCTGATACCCGCCAGAAAGCAGGACATGATGTAGCTCAGGATACGGCGGCTGTCCGGCAGATATTTATGTACCAAAACATAGTATAAGGAGACGGGAATCAGGATCAGGAATAAAGAACTGATCTGAGCATAAAGCCATTGCCTCACTTCAAACAGCAGGGAAAGCGTGGTCAGCAAGGAGATCGGGAGAAAACCGGCGGCCATCCCCAGGAGGACAATCCCGGCTTGATTCCTTTCCTTGCTGTCCCTCGGCTTTCTGAGCAGCAGCGCGAGATTCCACAACGTCACCGCAATGCCCAGCAGCACGTGGGATAAGACGAGTTTTCGCAAAAAACTTTCCAGGTGGAGGAGGTCAAAGAATTCAAGGAAGGTCAGACAAAAAATACCGATGTAGAGACATCTCAACACATACCAACTGAAGCGATTAATCCGGTTCTCGTTCTTCACCGGAAAAATCGAGATAAAGGCGACCAGCAGAATGGGTACCAGCGACAGAGTAAGGTATTCCAATTCTCTGCCCAGGAACAAACAACGGCTCGACGGTTTAACAAAGATAAAGGCCATCGCGACCGCCCAGTTCAGCCAGAACAGCGTCCGGACCTGCTTCCGGAAGGGACGTTTGATCCAGGTCATAAAGCCTAAAAGCCAAAAAATCAACCCCAACACATACACGGGGACATTGCCAAAGAGCGTGAGCACTATAGACGGCGGCTGAATCACGATCTGCCGGACAGCGTCCTGTCCGGGCGCGCGAAATTCGAGACTCGCCGCCCCTTCCGCTCCTCCCCATTTTTGGGCCAAGCGGTAGCGTCCGGCGTCCTCCCCGTCGATCTTCAGGATCTCGTCTCCCGCCCGGACGCCGGCTCTATACCCTTCCCCGCTGGGATCGCTGTACACCACGAGCCATTGCCGCTGAACGCGCTCAATGTCAAGGCCGACATAGGCCCGCTGCGCGCTGGCGGCAAACGATATGATTCCCGCGAGGATCAACAGCGCGCTGGCGATATAATAGATTTGCCGCCTCCAGCCTCCGTCAAACAAATTCGATCATCTTCTTTACGCGCAGAGTCATCGGATCAAGCTGAAAATTTGATCAGGTTAGCCCCACTCCCCGGGAACATCCAGCGTCAGCGAATTTCCGGAAATTTCGTACCGCGGGAGCATCCCCCGCAAGAAAGACGATTCTTCCATCTTGAGCGTCTTTTCGCCGAGTCCTTGAACCTGTTCGTGAATCAGATGGGCGATCTTTTCAAAATTCATCTTCTCATCCTCCTTTCCATGACCAGAGTAGCGCGTAGCCTTCAAGCGTACAACCGGATACCGTTCCCGGCTAAAAGGGCGGACATTCTATATCATCTCTTCAGCTTGATCCCTCAATGTTGGTGGCTTGTTTCATTTTTATCATTCTTACTTGTTCTTTTTTACTTATTCTCTGTTTTTCCACATAATTCCTCTGATGAAATTTAGAAAATCCTGTCGGATAAAGGCGAATCGGTTTGTTTTTCACTTCACCGCCACGAAACCAATGAAAAAAGAAACGCCCCCGGACTCCCCGGAGACATTTCCCTTCATTAAATACGTTTTATTATACAATTACATCTGAAGCGCCTGCGGCGTATACGTTACGCGCTTTGCACCGCGAAGCCGCTATCCCCAGACCCCGCTGCCAGCAAGCGGCGGTTCCTTTTCTCAGCTCACCTGCGCTTGCGCTTTCGCCACGTCCACCAGCTTGGTAAACGCCGCCGCGTCATGCACCGCCAAGTCGGCCAGCATTTTACGGTTGACGGCCACGCCCGCGTTTTTCAGACCAAACATCATCTTGCTGTAAGACATCCCATTCAAGCGAGCCGCCGCGTTAATCCGGGTAATCCAAAGTCGGCGGAAATCCCCTTTTCTATCTTTACGATGGACGTAAGCATACGCCAAGGATTTCAGGACTTGCTCGTTAGCCGACCGGAAAAGTTTGCTCTTGGCGCCGCGATACCCTTTAGCCAGCTTCAATATTTTTTTATGACGTTTATGCTTCGTTACTCCTCTTTTTACACGAGACATAGCGAAGACCTCCTTTGTTGTGTTTTGATTTTAAAGATATGCGATCATCCGAGCGATCCGTTTGGCGTCTGTGGTATGCATCACGTTTGATTTACGGAGCTTGCGTTTCCGTTTCTGTGACTTCTTCTCCAAAATATGGCTCTTAAAGGCATGGTAACTCACTATTTTCCCGGTTCCGGTCTTTTTAAAGCGTTTAGCGGCGCCGCGATGCGTTTTCATTTTCGGCATGTGGCTTGTCGCCCCCTCTCATTATTGTCAAATTTGTTTGACCGGCGTCAAAATCATGATCATATTCCGGCCTTCCAGCTTCGGTTCGCGCTCCACATTGGCTTCCGTCTTGCAAAACTCAGCCAAACGCAGGCAAAGCGCTTTCCCCAAATCCGGATGCGTGATTTCTCTCCCGCGGAACATAATGGTCACTTTGACTTTATCGCCGTCATTCAAAAAGCGTTGGGCATTGCGGGATTTCGTCTCAAAATCATGATCCTCTATGTTGGGACGCAGCTTCACTTCTTTGATTTCCACGGTCTTGTGTTTTTTGCGCGCTTCTCTGTCTTTTTTGGCTTGCTCATATTTGAACTTTCCATAGTCCATCAGTTTACAAACCGGCGGTTTCGCAGTTGGCGCAATCTCGGCCAAATCCAAAGATTTTTCTACCGCGATCTTTAGCGCGTCTCGTATCGGCATGACCCCCAGCTGCTCTCCCTCTTCTCCAACAAGGCGAACCTCGCGGACCCGGATTCCCTCATTAATCCGCAAATCCTTACTAATAACTGACCACCTCCACGATTATTTTTTACCATCCAAAACAAAAAGACGGATCGCTCCCGCCATCCATCTGATATACGTTCAAGCCATGAACGCGCCTTACGGCGATACGTTCAAGCCTCGAAAATTCATACCTCATCGACGTTAGCCATGAGGTGAGAAGCGGATGGCCTCTACTTCATTTCAGCAAGGAATATGTTATCTTATTTCGTTTGCTTTGTCAACCGCCTATTGTTTTGCCGCAGACCCGCTTACAGTCTTTATGCGTGTGACTGTTTCGGGTGCGCAGGAAGGCTGAGTGAGCAGCTGGTTAACAACCGGCACGAGAGAGTTAAGGCCGCCTATGCCCTCGTCTTTTCTTTAATTTCCCGCGCCGCCAGCCGCCTGAATTCTTCCGCCGACAGCTTTTCCCCGGCGTCGCTTTGCCCGTAACGGCGCACGCTGACGGTACCGGTTTCCGCTTCTTGATCGCCGATAATCAAGGCAAAGGGGATTTTCTCCGTCTGCGCTTCCCGAATTTTATAGCTGATCTTTTCCCGGCGCTCATCCACCTCTACGCGAATATCCCACTCCCGCAGCAGCGCCGCTATTTCACCGGCATATTCGTGGTGCCGCTCGCTGATCGGCAGAAGCCGCGCCTGCACCGGCGCCAGCCAGGTGGGAAACGCCCCGGCGTAATGTTCGATCAGCAAAGCGATGAAGCGCTCGATACTGCCGTAGATCACGCGATGAATCATGACCGGGCGGTGTTTCTGCCCGTCGTCGCCGATGTAGGTCAGGTCAAATTTCTCCGGCATCTGGAAATCCAACTGGATCGTTCCGCACTGCCAGGTCCGGTCCAGGCAATCCCGCAGGTGGAAGTCGATTTTCGGCCCGTAAAAGGCGCCGTCGCCGGGATTTAATTTATACTGTATCCCCTTGGCTTCCAAGGCCTCCCGCAAGGCTTGGGTCGCTGTCTCCCATACCTCGTCCGCTCCCATAGAATCCTCCGGGCGCGTGGACAATTCCACATGGTACGCGAAGCCGAATACCTTATAGAAATAGTCGATGAAATCGATCACCCCGATGATCTCTTCATTGATTTGCGAGGGCAACATGTAGATATGGGCGTCGTCTTGGGTGAAGTTGCGCACCCGCAGCAATCCGTGCAAGGCCCCGGACAACTCATGCCGATGCACCAGGCCCAGCTCTCCCGCCCGAATCGGCAAATCCCGGTAGCTGCGCAATTTCGTCTTATATATGATCATGCCGCCGGGACAACTCATCGGCTTGACGCAGTAGTCCTCATCATCGATTTTAGTGAAATACATATTGTCCTGATAGTGATCCCAGTGACCGGATCGTTCCCACAGCTCACGGTTTAAGATGATCGGGGTACTGATCTCCTGATACCCCCGTTTGCGATGCTCCAATCGCCAGAAATTCTCCAGCTCATTGCGCAGGACCATCCCCTTCGGATGGAAGAAGGGAAACCCCGGGCCCTCTTCATGCAGGCTGAACAGGTCTAATTCCTGGCCCAGCTTGCGGTGGTCCCGGCGCTTGGCTTCCTCCAGTTTCAAGAGATACTCTTCCAGCTCCGCCGCCTTTACAAAGGCCGTGCCATAGATCCGCTGCAACATCTTATTCTTCTCGCTGCCCCGCCAATAGGCCCCGGCCACGTTCATCAGCCGGAACACCTTGACCGCGGAAGTGGCGGGGACGTGCGGCCCGGCGCACAAATCCGTGAACTCCCCCTGGGTATAGGTGGAAATCGCCACCCCTTCCGGCAGATCCTGAATCAATTCTATTTTATAGGGTTCCCCCCGTCCGGCGAACCAGGTCAGCGCGTCCGCCCGGTTCAGTTCTTTGCGGACATAGGCCTGCCCTTCCTTCGTCAGCCGTTTCATTTCCGCTTCAATCGCCGCCAGATCTTCCGGCACAAATATATGTTCGGAGTCGAAGTCATAGTAAAAGCCGTTGGCAATGGCCGGGCCGATGCCCAGCTTCGTCCCCGGAAAAAGATTTTGCACCGCCTGAGCCATTAAGTGCGAGGCTGAATGGCGCAATACCGCCAAGCCTTCCGGACTGTCCCCCGTAATGATCTCCACCGCGGCGTCCTCCGTCAGCGGAAAGGACAGATCCTTCTCCTCCTCGTTTACTCTTCCGGCCAGCGCCGCCTTGGCCAGACCGCGGGAGATCGCGGCGGCCAACCCAGCCAACGTCGTTCCCGGTTCCACCTCACGAACCGAACCGTCCTTTAATGTTACCTTGACCATCTTCATCATTCCTTTCTCCGGTTTAAGGTTTCTTCTTCATCAGACCGCTCCAGGGCCAGCACCGGCGAAAAACGCTTTCCGCCGCCGGACAGAAACAAAAAACTCCCGTCCGCAAAGGGACGAGAGTCTATTCCCGTGGTTCCACCCAAATCAGAGATCCGCCCAGCGGCTCTCCGCTCAAACCCTTTAACGCAGGGATACGACCGGATTTACTTCATTATTCTCCCGGCACTCCGAGGCGGTTTTCATCGATCGTCGCGTCAGGAAACTTACAGCCGGGGTTTCCCTCTCTGGCAGGCACGATGCGAACGACAGCCCTCATCATTGATTTCGCTATTTTTTTATTATACCATCAGGTCTTTATTTTTGCAAACGGCGGCGCTGTGGATATATTCTGCCATTACTTCCCTTCATATAGGATCACCCAATAACTTAAACATAAATTCCAAACGATTTTATCGCGCGGTCGGTTCGTTTGGTCGCGTTCCAAAAATTTTTTCACCTCTGATTGAATTTTTGTATTGTATTTGACATATAATTGTATTATGATTGTAATCGAAAGAGGTGACACACATGGCCAAAACCAGTACCATCACAATCCGTACCGACGATGAGACGAAAAAAGCGATAGAATACCTCTACGGACGTTTTGGGCTTACGGTGTCGGACGCCGTAAACATCTTCTTCAACAAGTCGCTGATGGAGCATGGTCTGCCGTTTGAAATGACGCTGCGCTATAATCAGGAAACGCTGGACGCAATGCAGGAGGCGCGTGACATCATGTCCGGCAAAGTCCAGGCGAAAGCATACGCCTCGCTCGCCGCAATGCACGCAGACATCGACGCGACGGAAGATGAGGGCGGCGAATGCTGACCGTCAAATATACATCGCGCTACGCCAAGGATGAAAAGCGCGCCAAGAAGCGCGGACTTCCCATGCCATTGCTTGACGAGGTACTCGAAACGCTCTGCGAGCAGAAGCCGCTCGCGCCAAAACACCGCGACCACGCGCTGACCGGCAATTTCGCCGGATTCCGAGAATGCCACATCCTACCTGACTGGCTGCTGATTTACGCGGTGGACGGTGATCATCTCATCCTCACCGCTTTCCGCACTGGTGCCCATGCGGACTTACTCGAATAGCCCCGGAGCACAGGAAATCTCCATGAACAGTTCCCCCGATTTCAGCCTTTCCCAACTCAGGGTGATATACCATCAGGTTTTTAATTTTTCAAACGGCGGCGCTGTTTCTTCCATTTCCCGGCAAAAAGCGCAGCCTTCACAATAGCTGACCCGCTCTTCAAAAACTCTCCGTATCGTCTCCAGGGTGTTCCGGTAGTAGCTGCGGCGGTCGCGGCCCACGTGTAAAATGATCTTGAGCGGCGCTACCGATATCAGGGTGCTGACCAGCAGATCTTCATAAGAAATGTGCGGATTATCGAAAGAGGAACAGACGTCGTCGAGCAGCTTATGAGGGATTCTTTTCCCCTCGTCATTAAAAAATCTGGGTTTTCCCGCTTGATTGATTCCAATATGTAGAACTTTGATTTTAGGGGACTGCGTATCCACAAAGCGCTTCAACAATTGGATGAATTCCAGATATTCCTTCTCTAACGCCTGTTCCTCCAGAAACCGCCGGACGATCGTATCCAGCTCCGCGATATATTGCCCGGCTCGGAAGCGGAGAAAGCCTTCGATATGGAAACGCTCGTTATTCTTCAGACAGTCCAGGATCAGAGCGGTCAAACGGTCTTTTCGTTTCCTCCCCAGCGCCTCCGGCGGTTCCTCCGCCGCCAAGTGCGCCAGCGCCTTCGCCAGCAGCGGCTTCACCTCAGCCTTCGTCAGGCGACTCTCCCGCCGCAGCACCCTGCCCAGATACTCCCGCTCAAACTGGGCCAGAATGACCTCGGCCAGCGCCTTTGCCAGATAATATTTCTGAATCCCGGCCAAAAGGCTTTGATCCCTTTTCCGGGCGCCGGGAAGGAGAAACTCGCATTCATACATCCCCTGATTTCCCTGCCGCGTTTCCTTGACGGTGAGCGGAATCGCTTCCCTCTCCCGCAATTCCAGCAACCGCTGACGGAGACGATCCTGATAGCGCTGCGTTTCCAAACGGACGACGTGTTTCACTGGCATCCCTCCATAGTAGAGTATATGAACCGCTTTTGTTCATATTTCCTTTTTCTACTATTGCCAGCGGCGGCTTTTATTATTCACCGCTTTCACGCGAATTTTTTTGGCGGCTCTGGAGACGCGGAGACGGAACGCTTCCTGATGCCTGAGCCATCACGCCGACGCGCCCCCGCCCGATTATCTCCTGTTAATCAGGCCACCGCCCTGCGGTAAACCCCTGTCGCCCACCACAGCGCTATCACTGTCAACGGCAGCATTACGACAAAGGCGGTGATGGTTTCGGCGCTATTGACGACGCCGCCCGCCAGCAGGCGCGACGCTTCCACCGTGTAGTACATCGGATTGAAATGGGCAATGCCACGGAGCCACGGGGGGCCAAGTGATAAGGGCAGCAACACGCCGGAAAGCAAGGTCAGCGGCAGCTGCAAGCCGCCTACGACCGCCGCCAGCGTGCCAATTTGTTTGAAAATCAAGCCGAGACTCCCCGACCACGCCGACACGACGGCAGTCAGCAGGCAAAGCAGCAGTAACAGCACGGCCAGCCCGCCGATATGCACATGGAAGCCAAAGAACGCGGAAATCACAATCACCAGAATAGACGGCGCGATAAAGGTAAGCATATCGGTGATCACCGCGCCCATCAGCATCGAAAAGCGGCTGGCGGGGGTGACGCGCAAGCGCTCGATCACGCCGCTTTGCAGCTCCCAGATGATCGTCCAGCCGGAACCGCTGCCGGAGCTGAACGCCAGCAGCGTCAAAACGCCGGGAACAAATTTGTCCAGCACCGCGGCGGCGTCCAGCGGCGGTGCGCTCAGATTCATGAG
This sequence comes from Peptococcaceae bacterium, assembly GCA_031289815.1. Taxonomy (GTDB): domain Bacteria; phylum Bacillota; class Desulfitobacteriia; order Desulfitobacteriales; family Desulfitobacteriaceae; genus JAITOS01. The sequence goes on from JAITOS010000085.1 coordinate 9,808, forward strand.
CAGCGGCGCGAACAAGGCGATGTACAAAAGCGGCGTCACCAGATCCGAAAACAGCCATATAGGCTGACGTAGATTTTCTCTCAGCTTGCGCCGACAAAACAGGCCCGTTTCTTTCAGGATTTTCATTACATAACCTCCTTGCCGGTATTGCGCAGCGTTCGTCCGGTGATTTTCAGAAACACATCATCGAGGGTCGCCTTGGTCACGGCTTCTTTTTTCAGACGCGCGGCGATTTCCGCTTCGGACACCAATTGTTTAAGTTCCAGCGGCGTTCCCTGCGCCACAATCTTGCCCGCGTCCATGATCGCCAGCCGGTCAGCCAACTCGTCGGCCTCGTCCAGATAATGCGTCGTCAGGAAAATGGTCACGCCCTTCTCCCTCAGTCGGCGAATATGCGCCCACAATCCGGCGCGGTTCTGCGGATCCAGCCCGCTGCTCGGTTCGTCCATAAACAAAATATCCGGCTCATGGATGATGCCCATCGCAATTTCCAGCCGCCGCTTTTGACCGCCGGAATAGGCGCGGACGATTCTATCGAGCAATTCGTCAAGTTCCAGAAGGCGCGACAATTCTTCTATCTTCTTTTTGACGTCGGTTCGGCTCAAGCCATAAAGCCGTCCCGCCAACATTAGGTTCTCTCGTCCGGTCGCGGGCAAATCCGCGCCGCCCAGCTGACTGACATAGCCAATGTGCCGCCGCACCTCCCGCGCCTGTGTCCGCACGTCGAAACCGGCCACCAGAGCCGTACCGCCGCCGATGGGCAGCAGAGTCGTCAGCATTCGCTGGCAGGTGGTTTTCCCCGCGCCGTTAGGCCCAAGAAAACCGAAGATCTCGCCCCGCGCCACGGAAAGGCTGACGCCGCGCACCGCCTCTACCGACCGCGTCTTGCCTTTGACTTTGACGGCGAAACTCTTTTGCAGATTTTGGACTTCGATGGCCCGACTCATCGTTGACATACCGCACCCCTACTTTCTCTTCAGCGTCACGATCAGCGCGTTGCTCAGCAGTCCCAGCCCGATCCCGATCATCGCGCCGGCGGCTATTCCGGCCAGGGTATAGATCCAACCGCTCTTCAGAAAAGCGGGAACGCCGCCGCTCGCCAAAAAGCCAATCAAAGCGCCGACCGCCAAGCCGATAAACAAAAAGCCGCCGTACAACAGCCCTACCGCCTCATAATCAGCGGGGTCGCGGTTTTGATAATACTGCCGGAAACGCGCGTGGAGGTCAGCGGCTTGCTCGGACTCGTCGGCGGACAACGCCTCTCTTGCCCGCGCAAACGCGTCCTGCTCGGATATGCCCTGCGAGATTAAATCCTGCATAAAATCGCTCATATAGAGCGTCATATCGTTTTGCGCCTCCAGCCCCTTGTCCGAGGTTCCCTTGAAGCGCGCCAGCTTTGCGCCGATTTTGCGCTTGCTCCGGCCGCTTTTTTCGCGCAGCTTTTCCAGATAGGTCATCTCAGCCGCCTCTAAGTAGCGCCGCGACTGTTCCCTGGCAAACTGATCCATTTTCCGCTGTGTTTCCTGACTAAAACTCATCGTCTTCCCCTCCGTCGTTTCTTAAAATTTCGATGCGCCCGCTCAGAAAATCCCAGCGCGCCCAAAAGGACAGCAATTCCTCCGCCCCGCGCTCGTTGAGGGTGTAAAATTTTCGCGGCGGGCCGATTTCCGAAGGCTTTTTGCTGATATGAACAAGCCGGTTTTTCTCCAAGCGCAGGAGCAGAGCGTAGACCGTCCCCTCCGCGATTCCCTCGAAACCCAGTCGGGTCAGCCGTCTGACGATTTCATAGCCGTACACCTCGTCGCGGCTGATAATTTCCAGCACGATTCCTTCCAAAACCCCCTTGAGCATTTCACTCAAATTTTCCACGGCTCTACCTCATCCTCCCGTTTCAGCTCTGATCGAATAGCAAATCGAATACCAACTCGAATAGCGATCAGAGCAAGTACCTAACATTGCTAAGCTCTACTACACTATAACGCAGAGTAGTAGAGCTGTCAAGCACTTTTTTGAAGATTTTTACGGCGGAAAAAACATGGAGATTTATTGGTTTAGAAGAAGCGCTGTCAAACCTATACATATACCTCCGTCTGTCTCAGCCCCACGCACCGCACACTCTCTCGCGGCTTGGAGTGTTTCTTTGCGAGGCGGTTCTTTCACTTTTTATAGCTCATCACCAAGTTGAACCTACGGCATATCGTTCGATTATGTTATGCTCATTAAAATAAATACGATATCTTCTTATCTCATCTTGGATAACAAGCATTCGAGTGTAACCATCATCGGTTGTTGTTTCATAGCCTACGTAACAAGAACGTCCATCCGAATAGATATACTCTGTCCCTGTAACAGCTTCTTTGATTGTATTTTTTGGCAGTTTTTCAATGAGCGTATCTAAAGGATCGCCAATTTTTATTCCGCGCAGGATCGGCGTGTCCTGCTTCCACACTTCCAGAGAAAAAATATAATCCTTTTCAGCAGGTAAGTTGTGCGTCATAAAGCCATCGTATTCACATTCATTATATATTTCGTTACCCTCATAAGGTCGTTCCTCAACACGCAAGAGCGATCCCAACATTTGTTCTCGTTGTTGCGCATTTAAGGATTGAAGATACGAAAAAAACTGCCCCTGCTCACGGGAAAAGAACGGCATGGAGTACATCGTCTGGTCGGGATCGCTGACCTTGATAAAGCGTTCGGGCAAAACCATCGTATATGGGGAATCGTCGCCATCGTCATATTCTGCGTGCTTATTGTACCGGATACGAACCCCTTCTGTGTCAAGAGATATCGTTCCGTTAATTCTGTCTGTTCCAAATATGTAAACGCTACCGGACTTTGACTCATAATCAGCGGAAACGCCGTTTTTTATGACGGCATGACCGTCAAACCCGTGTTGTCCAATGACCTGGGTGTCATCGCTGGAGGTATGCCATGTCGTATCCTGTGTCGTAAAAAGCCCAAAGTCAAAGCCGCCGTCTGATACCTCATAAACGCGCAACTGGGAGATTACTCCGTCGGACTGATATTGGTAAACCCCTTCCCAGGATAATTCAGACGCTATTTTGGAAGGATCCTTGCTGCCTATTGACGTAGAACCTGATCCAGAAGCTCCTCCCTCATCCGTTGAAGTCGCCGCGCCGCACGCTGACAACAGCAAGCAAAAGCTGATCATTACGATACCGGTGAGCAAGTATTTCTTATAGACTTTCATTTTCACATTCATGTTCTCTCGTTTCTCCTTATTTCATTAACGTCTCCCAGATCATTGCAGATAATTACAAAGTCTGATAGTGTATGCCAATAAACGCCAGATAACGGATGGGGCGAATATCGCCTCATCCGTTATCTGAGCGAACTCAACCACCCTCGCTATAGGCGGTGATGGTTTTAACTTTTTCATCCTCTAACGTGAAAAAAAGGATCAGACCGCGATCAGAATAAACAATTTCTGTCGGCACATCTTCTTTGATAACGATACAGCCACCGGTAGCCATATGTTGCGCGTGTCCATACAGCATTTTGGCAATACCGCCGATAACGTCAAATTCAATGCGTTCGTCAAAAAACGGAAACTTGGATATGACGGTCTCCATGCTGTCGCCGACGCACAATCCTCTGCACAACGAGAAACCTGGTTCTGTTACCGTGATCTTCTCAATAAAGCCGTAATTCCCATCATCTGTCTTGAACAACTCAATTACCATCCCGCCATAATCTAAGGCATATGCATATATAGGATCATCATCGGGACCGATGTAGGGGAATTTTGTGACGGTCAACGGCGCCATCCCCAGATTTTCGAGACGGGGGATCAACTGATTGTCCAACGGCTTACCCATCACCCTTATCTCACTAAAGCTAAACGGCGTCAGCAAGCGTGCGGGTTCCGGCTCCCGTTGGAAACGAGTCTGATAGACCGCTCCTCGGTCATAAGACCTCAATTCGAGCAGCTTATAATCAATCTCCAGTAAATCACCTGTTAAGCGAAAGAATCCCTCTATTTCCTCGACTTCCGTAGACATCCATCTTGTACCCTGTGAAATTGCTGCCTCACGCGCCGTGGTCTTGAGACCGGCGCCATAAAAGTCCGCCAGATAAACGTAGTCATCCGCTTCGTACTCGGCGGCGTAATAAGTAAAGTCGAAGCCGCTATCCGTCTCATTTTCAATCACAATCTGGGCGATATCCCTGTCGTTATAGCGGCACGACCAAATTCCTGCCCAAGAATTGTCGGCGAACTGAGAAGTCCCCTCCGCCTCCGACGGCGCGGGATTGTTTGGCCCTAGACACGAAACGAGGAATAGCAGGCAGAGAATTAAGAGGAGCATCAAGGATATTTTTTTCATTAAGCACACACGATCCCTTCATCATCAGAATATCTCTCGCCAGAAACGCTGTCAAACCTGTCTCTCCTCAGCATATACCGTTAAAGGCAGCACATATTTATTCGCGTGACGTACAGCCCATGAATGAGGAGGAGTAAAGGCGATTTCTTCCGTGTAGAATCGGCTCTCTTCATCCCAGGTAAAGCAAAGTATTCTAAGCTCACGCTCTGATGTAACGGCAACGTAGATGCCGGTTGTTACATCCTCTGGAGCTGGATTATCCAGTTCCTTTGAATTCAGCTTGATCACCCAGAAGTCCACTTCGCCATTTTGGATCCGTTCGTTGAGCAACGGATATTGCTGTTCTTCGCGATGCACGACTAACGTCCAGGTGTCGCCGTCATTCCAACGCATAAACCCGTCAGCCGCGACGAATGCCGAAGTATAAAGCTCGATTTTCTCTTG
>JAITOS010000091.1 GCA_031289815.1 Peptococcaceae bacterium
CCGGATATCGACAGCGTCTATATGCGGGTGTGTCAAGATTTTACCGGTCACGGCGGCTGGCCGCTGACGATCCTGATGACGCCTGAACAAAAGCCTTTTTTGGCGGGAATGTATTTCCCCAAACATTCGGGGCCGAATGCCGTCGGTTGTATCGAGCTGTTGACGCTGGTGAAGGAACACTGGCAAAACGCCCGGGAAAAACTGTTACAGACAGCGGAGGAGCTGGTCCGGACCCTGAAGACAGAGTCGTCGCCGCCGGAAAGCGCCTCGCCGGAGGATTTGATCGCGCAGCTGGTTCGGCAGAGTAAACGTGTTTTTGACGGACAATACGGTGGTTTTGGCGCGGCTCCCAAATTTCCCATGCCCTGCACCCTCCTGTTTTTGCTGACGTATGCGCGTTTGGCTGAAGATGAAGAAGCGCTGCGGATGGTGGAGAAAACGCTGCGGCAGATGTATCAGGGCGGTCTGTTTGATCATATCGGCTTTGGCTTTTGCCGTTACGCTACCGACCGGAGGTGGCTGGCGCCTCATTTTGAAAAAATGCTGTACGATAACGCCTTGTTGACGCTGGTTTATGCCCAGGCTTACCAGCAAACGCGAAACGAACGCTATAAAGTCGTGGCGGAAAAGACAGCCGCCTATGTGCTGCGGGAGCTCAGCGGTCCTGACGGCGGATTTTTTTGCGCCCAAGACGCGGACAGTGAAGGGGAGGAAGGGAAATATTACCTTTTCAGACCGGCTGAGATCGTTGGCTTGCTGGGAAAAGAAGACGGGCAAGCGTTTAACGCCTATTTTGATATCACGGAAAAAGGGAATTTCCAGGGAGCCAATATTCCCAATCTGCTGGCGACGGCGGCAGAAACGGAGCGTTTTGAAGCCTTTTTGCCTGAGATCTACGCGTATCGAAAAAACAGAACGGCCCTGCATCGGGATGATAAAGTATTGACGTCCTGGAACGCGCTCATGATTACGGCGCTGGCCGGAGCGTACCGGATTTTAGGGGACGAAAAATATTTGGCAGCCGCGCAAAAATCCCTGCGCTTTATTGAAACGAATCTGGCGGAGGGAGAAAATCTTTTTGCCAGCTATCGCGATGGGCAGCGCGGCGCCGACGGCTTTCTGGACGATTACGCCTTTCTGATTCTGGCGCTGCTTCAGATGTACGGCGCGACGCTGGATAAAAGTTATCTGGCTAGAGCGCTGTCGCTCCTGGAAAAAGCCGTAACGGACTTTTTTGACGAGCAGCGGGGCGGCTTCTATTTGTATGGGAAAAACAGCGAGAAACTCATCCTTCAACCCAAAGAAACGAACGACGGCGCTGTGCCTTCCGGGAATTCCGTGATGGCCTATAATTTGTTGATCGTGGCAAAATTAGTAAAAAGTGAACGACTGGAAGGATTAGCGGCGCGGCAACGCCGGTTTATGGCGGCGAAAGCCAGAGGGCAGGAGCTGGGCCACAGCGCTTTTATGCTATCCATGCTCCTCGATCGCTATCCCTTGCGGGAAATCGTATGCGTGCTGAAAAGCCCGGAAGATATCAGCCGGATAAAGGGGAAGCTGCCGCCAGACGCTCTGGTGACAGTTCTGGAGGAACCTACGAAAGAGTACCCGCTGCTCAACGCGCAAATGACATTTTACAGCTGTGAAAAAGGCGCTTGTCTGCCCCCGGTCAATGAACTGGGAGCTGAAATCCCGTCGCAATTTAGGCGGTAGAGATTTTTTGTGCTAAAATATAGATAAGGAGAAGAATGAAGGAAAGGATGAGTGACCCGCTTGCGCGTGTTAATATTTTCCGCCTCCTTTGGGGCCGGACATGTTCGAGCCGCCGAAGCGCTCATTGAAGCGCTGAAAAACAGAGAACCGGAGGCGGACATCGACCATGTGGATTTCGGCGTCTTCTTGAGCCGAACCTTTAACACCATGCTAAAAAGTACATATATCGAAATGATCAAGCATACGCCGAAGCTATGGGGAAAATTTTACTATCGGACGGCCAAAATTCCGCCGCATTCGGTCTTTCAGCGTTTCCTGAACGGTTTGGGCCGCCGGAAATTGATGAACTATATCCACGGCTTACAGCCGGACCTGGTCATTTGCACCTATCCGACGGTAGGCGGCGCGTTGGGTGTGCTTCGCCAACAGGGAGAACTGAAGGCGCCGGTGGTTACGGCGATCACGGATTACGCGATCCATAGCCAGTGGATTAACCCCGGCGTGGATATGTACATCGTCGGCTGTGAGGATGTGCGGATCGGCTTGTTGCGCCGCGGTATTGACGAAGAAAAGATCAAGGTGACGGGGATCCCTGTCAGCCCCCGCTTTGAACGGGTTCTCGACCGCGAAAATATCGCCGCCCGCTTGGGTATTGATCCGCAATGCCTGACCTTGTTGATCATGAGCGGCGCGTATGGCGTGCTTGACAGCGCGAAATGGCTGCTGAAACTCTTGGATGATATTCCCGGCGACCTCCAGGTATTGATTGTCTGCGGCAAAGACGAGCGGTTGTATCACTCCCTGGACGGGGTGATCGAGCAAGCGCGCCATCCGGTTCGGCGCTTCGGCTTTATTTATAACGTCGAAGAATTCATGGCGGTGTCGGATATTATCATCACGAAAGCCGGAGGGCTAACGGTTTCCGAGGCGTTGACCCGGCGGCTGCCGATCTTGATCTATAAACCCATTCCCGGTCAGGAAGAAGAAAACGCGCTCTTTCTTCAAAACATCGGGGCGGGCAAGACCGCCCTGAACGATGAAGAATTGGGGGCCGCCTTGAAGCAGATGATCACGGATCCGGACACGCTGGCGCAAATGCGTGAGGCCGCGGCCTGGGCGTTGCCGGGAAAAGCGGCGGATCAGGCGATCGGTCATATGCTGGCGTTACTGAAAAAGAAGGGAAAAGAACAGCGGACAGGTTGAATGCGTGGTTAAATGCACTTGCGTTATTAGGCGGGCTTTGCTATAATTTCTAGGAAACTCAAGGTATCCGGTCGAAGTGAGAGGCGATGGAGCGGGTTGAAGATCAGGCAAAGCGGAAAAGTATAAGAAAGGAACATTTGTTCCTCCTTTTTTAAAATAACTGGAATCAGGGGAGACCGATCTTTCATTGGCCCACGGGCGGCGGAGAACGAAAGGGGATTATAAAGTGCAGGTAAAAACCGAAAACATAGAAAAGAATGTAGTAGAATTGAATGTGTCGGTCGAAGCGGACAAGTTTTCTACGGCTGTTGCTCAGACCGCGAAGAAATTAGCGCAAAAAATAAATATTCCGGGATTTCGCAAGGGAAAAGCGCCGCGACGTCTCATTGAGGCGACGGTGGGGACCGAAGCCCTGTATCATGAAACGGTGGATCGCATTATGGAAGCCGTCTATTTGGAGGCTGTGCAGGAAAGCGAGGTCGAACCTGTCGCGCCGCCGGAAATTGATTTTGTGCAGATGGAAGACGGTAAGGATTTCGTTTTCAAGGCGAAAATCACGGTTAAACCCGAGGTGGATTTGGGAGAATATAAAGGTCTGAATATCGAAAAAGAGGCGGCGGTGGTTACGCCGGAGGATATCGATGAGGAATTGAAGCGCGGACAGATGCAGCACGCGAAGTTATTAACACTGGAAGAAGGGGTTGTCGCGGCGGACGATATCGCGGTGATCGATTTTGAGGGTTTCGTGGATGATATCGCTTTTCCCGGCGGCAAAGGCGAGGGGTACGAATTAACCATCGGTTCCGGCTCTTTCATTCCCGGTTTCGAGGATCAGCTGATCGGAGCGGCGGTTGGACAGGAAAAGGACGTGAATGTTCAATTTCCTGAGGAATATCAGAGTAAAGAACTTGCGGGTAAAAAGGCTCTATTTAAGGTGAAAGTTAATATGATAAAGCGTAAGGAATTTGCGCCTCTTGACGATGAGTTCGCCAAGGATACCAGTGATTTTGCCACACTGGAAGAACTGAAAGCGGATATCAGGGAAAAACTGACGGCAATGGCGGAAAAAAAGGCGGAGGACGACTATCAAAACAATATCATCGCCAAAGCGGTGGAGAATGCCAGCGTTGAAATACCGCCCGTGATGATCGATCAGCGTATAGAGCAGATGTTCAGCGATTTTGAGCAGAATCTGGCTTACCAGGGAATTGATATGCAGGGATATATGCAGTATGTCAATAGGACGGAGAGCGACTTGCGGGAGCAGTTCCGGCCCCAGGCGGTGCAAATGGTAAAGACGGAACTGGTGATAGAAAAAATATCGGCGACGGAAGAGATTGCAGTCACGCCGGAAGAAGTCGAGGAAGGCTTGACGAAAATGGCGGCACTGTATAAACGAGATGTGGCGGTGATCGCGGACATGTTGATTCAGCGCGGAGAAATAGATCATTATCGCCAAAGTCTCATCAATGAAAAAACCGTTAAACTTTTAGTGGATCAGAACCGAAATGTATAGTATGGCAATGTTGCGGAGATTCTGAGGTAAAGAGGTGAGAGAATGGCAAAGTACAATGATGAAAAAAACCAGTTGAAATGCTCTTTTTGCGGCAAAACACAAGACCAGGTGAAGAAACTGGTGGCCGGACCGGGTGTGTATATTTGCGACGAGTGTATTGAATTGTGCAATGAGATCATTGATGAAGAACTGAACGAAGAGTTGGGTGTGGAAATCAGTGACATTCCCAAACCGAAAGAAATCTGCGCGATTCTGGATCAATACGTCATCGGTCAGGATAAAGCCAAAAAAGCGCTGTCTGTCGCCGTGTATAATCACTATAAACGGATCAACCTGGGAATGAAAATTGATGATGTTGAACTGCAAAAGTCAAATATTGTCATGCTGGGGCCGACGGGTTCAGGGAAAACACTGTTAGCCTCAACGTTAGCGAAACTGTTAAACGTCCCTTTTGCGATTGCGGACGCTACTTCTTTGACAGAAGCGGGATATGTCGGCGAAGATGTGGAAAATATCTTGCTCAAGCTGATTCAGGCGGCGGATTATGATGTGGAAAAAGCGGAAAAAGGGATTGTCTATATCGATGAAATTGATAAAATCGCAAGGAAATCGGAAAATCCCTCGATCACGCGTGACGTTTCGGGAGAAGGGGTACAGCAGGCTTTACTGAAAATCCTGGAAGGGACGATTGCCAGCGTACCGCCGCAGGGCGGAAGAAAGCATCCGCATCAGGAATTCATCCAGTTGGACACCACCAATATTCTCTTTATTGTCGGCGGCGCCTTTGACGGGATTGAAAAGATTATCCAAAACCGGGTTGGCAAGAAAGTGATGGGCTTCGGCGCGGATATTCAGAAAAAAAATGATCTGAATATTGGGGATACGCTCAAGAAAATATTGCCCACCGACCTGTTAAAGTATGGCTTGATTCCGGAATTTGGCGGCAGGCTACCGGTGATTGTCACCCTGGACGCGCTGGATGAAGAAGCGCTGATTCGCATTTTGACGGAACCCAAAAACGCCTTGGTCCGTCAATACCAAAAACTGATGGAACTTGACGGCGTAGCCTTGGAATTCAGAGAAGATTCCCTGCTGGCCATTGCGCGGGAAGCGATTCGCCGCAACACCGGAGCGCGGGGATTGCGGGCGGTGGTGGAGGATATCATGATGAATGTGATGTATGATCTGCCGTCGCGCACGGACGTGGAAAAATGCCTGGTCACGGAAGACGTCGTGTTTAAGAAGGAAGAACCGCTGCTGATCACCGTGGAAAAAACGAAAAAAGGGAAAAAAGAGGAATCCGCCTGATCCGATCCTTATCCATCAGGGCGGACGGCGAAATGCAAGGCGGCAATCGTGAAGATAGCCCCTTGTATTTATTTTAGGGTTTTGTTTGCCCAACTCTGGCAATAATACAGGTATAGATTGTCACAGGAGGGAAACCATAAATGAACGATAGTCTTAGCGGCTTGGTCATGACGGTGCAGCTGCTCTTTGCGGTGGTGATCGGCCTGTATTTTTGGAATATGCTGAGATCGCAGCAGCACAGCAAGGCGGCCATAGAAAGAGAATCGCGTAAAGAATTTGAGAAATTAGGGAAAATGCGTAAAATCGCTTTAACGACGCCGCTGGCGGAAAAGACGCGGCCGCTGAAATTTGCGGAGATTGTCGGGCAAAAGGAAGGGATTAAAGCCCTGAAGGCGGCGCTTTGCGGGCCGAATCCTCAGCATGTGATCATCTATGGACCGCCGGGTGTTGGCAAAACAGCCGGAGCCAGACTGGTTCTGGAAGACGCCAAATATAATCCGCTTTCCCCCTTTAAAGAAAACGCGCGTTTTGTCGAGGTTGACGGCGCTACCATGCGCTTTGACGAAAGAGGGATCGCTGATCCGCTGATCGGTTCGGTACATGATCCGATTTATCAAGGGGCCGGCGCGATGGGGATGGCGGGCATTCCCCAGCCTAAAGCGGGCGCGGTAACGAAAGCCCACGGCGGGATATTGTTTATTGATGAGATAGGAGAATTACATCCGATTCAAATCAATAAGCTATTGAAAGTATTAGAAGACCGCAAGGTCCATTTGGAAAGTTCTTACTATAGCGCGGAAGATCCCAATATACCGCTGCATATCCACGATATCTTTCAAAACGGCTTGCCAGCCGATTTTCGCCTGGTGGGAGCGACCACCCGCAGTCCGGAAGATATTCCGGCGGCAATCCGGTCGCGCTGCATGGAGATATTTTTCCGACTGCTCGTACCGGAGGAGATCGCTGAGATTGCCAGAGCAGCGGCGGTGAAGATGGATATGCGGCTGAGTGAAGCCGCCGTACAGGTGGTCAAAGGTTATGCCGCCAACGGACGGGAAGCGGTCAATATGGTTCAATTGGCAGCCGGCGTTGTTCAGACCAGCCAGGGTATGGAAATTGACGCGGTTACGCTGGAGTGGGTGGTCACGTCCGGTCAATACACGCCCCGTCCGGATAAAAAGGTGCCGGAGGAACCCCAGATTGGGGTGGTAAACGGACTGGCGGTGTATGGCCCTAACTTGGGAATGCTGCTGGAATTGGAAGTGACGGCTCAGCCGGTAGAGAAAGGAAGCGGGGTGTTGCTGGTCACCGGGATCGTCGAAGAAGAGGAACAATCCAGTGAAGGCAAGAGCGTGCGCCGGAAAAGCATGGCTCGCAGCTCGGTGGAAAATGTCCTGACCGTGCTGAGACGGCAATTGAGGATCGAGCCCAAAGACTTCGATTTGCACGTAAATTTTCCGGGGGGTGTGCCGTTAGACGGGCCTTCAGCCGGAGTGACGATTGCCGCGGCGGTCGTGTCGGCGATTCATAAACACAAGGTGGATAATTATCTGGCGATGACCGGGGAACTCTCCATTCGGGGCGGAGTCAAGCCGGTAGGCGGTATCCCGGCAAAAATCGAAGCCGCTTATCAGGCGGGCTGCAAGCGGGTGTTCATTCCTAAAGAAAATTGGCGGGAGCGCTTTGCCGATATGTATGAGGATATGGAGATCATCGCGATGGACAATTTAGAGCAGGTCTTAAACGAATCGCTGCTGTCAGAAACAAAGCCGGGAAAACTGGAGATCCGGCCGCCCTTGGAAGAGATCTTCAATCGCCTGGAGTTTGGGCCAAATTTGCCTGATCGCAGTCAACCATGTTAGAATAGTTCTGGATGGAGCATGGCACACTACATACGGTGTGCTTTTCCATATTCAGATGTGGCATGATCTCAAATTTGGATAGAGCGTTGTTTGAAGGACCGAATGGGGAAGATCAAGGCCGGGGAGGGTAACAGAGTGATAAGACGTGAATTGCCGCTGCTTCCATTAAGGGGAATCCTGGTTTTTCCTTATACAATCGTCCATTTAGATATCGGTCGGGAACGTTCCGTCGCTGCGATTGAACAAGCGATGTTAGCTGATCGCTTGGTTTTGTTAGTCGCGCAAAAAGATAAAGACGTCCATGCGCCCAAACGGGAGGATATCTATGAAATTGGGACGATCGCGGAAATAAAGCAGCTGCTCAAACTTCCGGGCGGGACGATGCGCATTCTGGTGGAAGGAATTGTCCGTGGTCGGCTGCTAGAATTCGTCGCGGAAGCCCCCTATTTTAGAGTCATGGTAGAAGAGTGCCCCAACGGGAGGGGGATTTTAAAAAACAGGCATGAAGCGTTGCTTCGCGGTGTGGTTCATCAGTTTGAAGAGTACGCGAAGATGGGAAAAAAGGTGCCGACGGAAACATTAGGGACCGTGTTAGCGCTGGATGAGCCAAGCCAGCTGGCGGATATCATGGTTTCTCATTTGAATTTGAATATTGCCGATAAGCAGGCGATTTTAGAAGCGTTGGATATTGACGACCGGTTGGAATTGCTGACGGAATTTATTATGCGGGAAATCGAGATCCTCGAATTAGAACGGAGAATCGGGCTGAGAGTACGCAAGCAGATGGAAAAAGCCCAGAAGGAGTATTATTTACGCGAGCAGATTAAAGCGATCCAAAAGGAATTAGGCGAAAAAGATGAGCGTCAGGCGGAGGCCGAGGAATACCGGGATAAGATAGCGAAAGCGAAGCTGAGCAAAAAAGCGGAAGAAAAAGCCTTGAAAGAAGTGGATCGTTTAGAGAAAATGCCGCTGGCCTCCGCGGAAGGGACGGTGGTTCGTACCTATCTGGATTGGCTGCTGGTTCTGCCGTGGAGCAAGTCTTCGCGGGATAAGAATGATCTACAGCGGGCGGAAACCTTTTTAGATGAAGATCATTACGGTTTGGAAAAGGTCAAGGAACGGATTTTAGAATATCTGGCGATCCGTAAGCTGACCAATAAGATGAAAAGCCCGATCCTCTGCTTTATCGGGCCACCCGGCGTGGGCAAGACCTCTTTGGGCAAATCGATTGCCCGCTCTTTGGATCGGAAATTTGTGCGCATGTCCCTGGGCGGCGTGCGCGACGAGGCGGAGATCCGGGGTCATCGCCGCACCTATGTGGGCGCCCTGCCGGGTCGGATCATTCAGGGAATACGAACGGCGGAGACCCGCAATTCGGTGTTCTTATTAGATGAAATTGATAAGATGGCTTCGGATTTCCGGGGAGATCCGGCTTCCGCTTTGCTGGAAGTCCTCGATCCGGAACAAAATCATTCCTTTGTGGATCACTATCTGGAGACTCCTTTTGATCTGTCGCAGACGATGTTCATTCTGACGGCGAATACCTGGCAGACGATTCCGCGCCCGCTCCTGGACCGGATGGAAGTCATCAAGATCAGCGGTTATACCGAAGACGAGAAAACGAACATCGCCAAGAAATACTTGCTGCCTAAACAGGTGAAGGCGCACGGTTTAGGGGAGGATGTCTTTACCTTGACGGACGAGATGATCCTGAAGATCGTGCAAGGACATACCCGTGAGTCCGGAGTTCGCGGCTTGGAACGGGAAGTTGCTCATCTGTGCCGTAAAATCGCCGTGAAATTTGTCAAAAAGAATTGGGAACCGAGGGTATTGACCGGCGAAGATCTGGAAGAACTGCTGGGGTCGCCGCGTTATTATTACCAGATGGCGGAGGAACAACCGCAGGTTGGCGCGGCTACCGGTTTGGCCTACACGGAAGTGGGCGGCGATGTGCTGACCATTGAAGTAACGCCGCTGCCCGGTAAAGGGAATCTGACGCTGACCGGAAAACTGGGAGAAGTGATGAAAGAATCGGCCCAGGCCGGCTGGACCTTTGTTCGGGCTCATGCGAAGGCATTAGGCATTCCGGAGGATTTTTATGATAAAGTCGATCTGCACATCCATATTCCGGAAGGCGCTATACCCAAAGACGGCCCTTCGGCGGGAATTACTATGGCGACAGCGATGGCGTCCGCTTTATCTCATCAAGCGGTACGGGACGACGTGGCTATGACCGGTGAGATCACCTTGCGCGGCAATGTTCTGCCGATCGGCGGCCTGAAAGAAAAGATTTTGGCCGCGCACCGGGCGGGGATTAAAGAGATTATCCTGCCGAAAAAGAATCAAAAGGATTTAGAGGATATTCCCCAGAATGTCAAAGAATCGTTGCGTTTTCATTTGGTGAGCAGAATTGAGGAAGTGTTAAAAATCGCCCTGCTTCCCTTGGTCGTGACCGATGGTTACGACCAAAGTATCCCCTTTATGCTGAGAAACACATCGTCTGAGCCGATGGTGAATCCAAACGAGCATCCAATATCCTGACGAGACGTGAAAGCAAGGAAATGAGGTTGTGCTGTGATCATCCGGAAAGCTGAATATGTTTGCTCGGCGGTTTATCTTGAGCAATATCCGATGACCGGCTGGCCGGAGATCGCCTTAGCCGGACGTTCCAATGTCGGAAAATCATCACTCATCAATAAATTTTTGGGTCGGCGCAACTTAGCGCGAACGGGGAATACGCCGGGAAAAACCCAGACGCTAAATTTTTACAATATCAATGATCAATGGTTTTGGGTGGATCTGCCGGGTTATGGCTATGCCAAAGTGCCGAAGGCTGTCAAGGCTAACTGGGATCAAATGATGAACCGGTATTTCAGCAAGCGGGAGACGCTGAGAGCGGTCGTCCAGATCGTGGATATCCGTCACGCGCCCAGCGACGGCGATAAAACGATGCACGAATGGCTCCTGGCGCGCGGTGTGCCGACCTTGGTCGTAGCGACGAAAGTGGATAAGATCACCAAAGGACATTGGCAAAAACAATTGAAATTAATTGCTCAGGGCCTGGGCTTGCCGGATTGGCAGCTGATCCTGCCTTACTCGGCGGAAACGGGTGAGGGCGTGCCGGAGCTGCACCAGGCGGTCGAAGAGATTTTACAAATAGAGGCTTGAGGGAGTGTCCCGCCAGATTGCTCCTGGTCCAGCGGAACGCAATAAAAATCAAAGCTAATCGAAAAACTTTCCCTTATAAAAATTCTCATTTCCCAGTTTCTTGGCCGTCAGTCTGAATAGAACACAACCGTCAGGACATACAATATCTTTGCTATATTGGTCATTGCCGCCGATATTCGCTAAATCTCCGCCACTTCTGACCGCCTCCATGACGGGGAACATGATCATCATGACTTTGGAGCAAATTCCCTGACCCTCTGTATTGACAGGACAGCCATAGGTGCACGTATACGTATCTCCGATTTCCTCGCCGTTGCGGCAATATCGCTCGGTGCGGTCGCCGCGAAGAAATCCTGCTACCGCGATCTCAAATTCGTATTCCTCATCATACCATTTTTTCACACTTGTCCCCCCCAATTCCTTAACGCCTGCTTGTGCAAGCAATTCAGCCATCTGCCTATCACCGCCCATTTTTGTTGGTTATGCTTGTCTTGTCCCATCGTCCCATCCTTGTCTCCGCCTGTCACTTTTGTCTCTCAACATAAGTATAACAGGTTTTGGCCGGGATGGGACCTTCTTTATGGTCTTAAAATTTTATGGTTGAGGATCGGCGGGGCATTCAAGGTTTAAGCCGACGTCTTCCGGAAAAGGTGGTTCCGGTGGTTTCATCTCTGGCGGCGCGGATAATGATGGTTCGATGCCCGCCAGAGGACAGGGAATGTCGATTCCGTAGAGTTGTTGCAGAGCGTTGGCAAAACACTGGCAGTGATGTCCTTCCTCACAAGCGATTTGAATAAGCGTGTTCTGAATCTCCGGAATAGAGATCTTCTGCGATAGTTCCATGTACGCATAATAGGTAGCGGCTTCATCGCGCATATTTCTCTCAAGAATTTGACAAGGATCGGTCTGATAATGGATATAGCGGGATCGCCAGTCTGTCCAGCGGGTTTTTTGAAAAGAGCCGTACCTTGGATCGACGCCGAGCTGGCGTAAGATCTGCCCTAACAAATTCAGATGGCGCAGTTCGTCATAGGCGATAGGTTGCAGTAAGGCGTCAAATTCAGGACGGTCAAGAATGACGGCCTGATATAAATAGGCCGTGGTGGTGGTCAGTTCGGATTCCTTGCCGGCGTAAGCGTCATAAAGCCAAATGGCGTAGGTGAGATTAGGTTCTGAGACCCGGTTGAACGGGGGATCCGCATGTTCCGTGACGGGGACGAGCAGAACTTGGCCGGGATAAAGCCGGTCAGGATGTCTCAAATGATTTAGATGAATCATCTCGGTCATATCGACGTGATATGTTCGGGAGATGTTGTAGATCGTGTCGCCGGGCCGGACGACATATTGGGGATAATCCATCCATGATCCTCCTCCCTTTTTGCTTAGTGTACTATATTCAGCCTGAGAAAGGATGGGGAATGGGATATGATGGGATTCGCATAAAGAGGACAAGTCCGGCGTATACTTTAGCGTATTTGGCCAAAGCATTCGGATCCTGTCAAAACGGGAAGCGTTCTTGGCCGAGTAGAGGGAAGCGTTCGCCGCGGGAGGATTATGACGCGGAGCGATGAAAGGGAGGGGCAAGAGTGGAGACAGGAAACTCAGTGTTAAAGGGAATCAGCGCGTCTTTTCTGGTTGTGGCGCTGACCCTGTTGGCCGGAGTCTTGTGGTATTCCGCGGATACGGAATGGGGAAATATTTCCGGCTTTGTTGATGTTGGTTTAATCGTCAGTTGTCTGGTTGGCGGCTATCGGACAGGGAAAGAAAGCGGCGGCTGGTTCTTGGGAGGGATTGCGGGCGCAAGTTTTGTCGCTTTGAGCGCCGCGCTCATGACCTTGTTTTTGCCGGTGACGCTTTGGGGGGCGGCGCAGGTGATCGCCGAGGGCGCGGTGTTGGGGTCGCTGGCCGGGGTATTGGGTGCGCGGGGCGAAAAAAGACATAGAAGACCCATAGCGGCGACAGGCTGGAATCGCTACGATCGCGCCTCTTTCTATGAGAATGACGGCGCGGAAAGGATCATGCGCCGCAGTTCCTCTGAAGAGGAAAAATTTTATGATTCGGATAAAGAAGCGCACCGGGAGGGGCTGGATTTCAGAGCGGATTCAGGGAAGGATTCCGGTGATGAGGAAGGGAACGGCTGGTTAAAGCCGGATGAAAAACTGTTCTGGTGGGAAGAAGATATCAAGGCGCGCCGCTAACGCGCCGATAACAGTTAGTTCAGCATATTTTCTATCATGGCGATATAGGCGCTGTTGTTGGGGATAAAAGAGTAATTGATAAACACGATATCATTGATGTCATGCTCATTTACAAAGCTGGGGAGATTGAAAGCGGGGGTGGAGGCTGTGTTGAAGAGCCGGGGATCAACGACGTAGATCTCGTCATAGTGAGAGGTCAGGAAGGGGATAAAGGCGTTGCCGTAGGATTCCTTGAAGACGATGCATTTTTTGCCGTTGCTGTTAGCCGTGATGATCTGGCAAAGCGGCGTGTCGCCGCGGATAAAGCAGAGGTACTTGTTGGCGGTATCGTCGGGCAGCTCGGTATCGACGACGGGGATGGGATAGGGTGCCGTCATGCCGGTGGAAAAATAATAGGCGGCGGTGGATTCGACCAGGGGAACAAAGTATTCGACATAATCGGGGTGGTCGAGAAGCTGTTTGGATTGCGGCAGGTTGGACGTCCAGTTATACATGGAACCCACGAAATTTTCGTAGCGCCCGGTGGAGAAGGATTCCAGCGGGACGGGTTTAAAACCCAGTGATTCGCAATAGGCGAAATAGGCCTGATAGGCTCCGCGGGCCGTCCAATGGTGATCGGTGCGGAAATAGAGGTACTGATCGGCTTTTTCACGGAGACGGGTATAGGCGTCCACGGTGAAGACCGCGGGATCCATCTGGCTGTAGGCAAGGGTGATCATATCCTTTTGCGAATAGGGTCCTGAGTGAAATTTCTCCGGCGAGTAGAATTCAGCGCCGTTCGGGATAATGAGGGATATGACGCGGCGTCCCGGCATGAGCGTTTGGGTCAGATTGATGGCGGCGGCGTAGCGGGTTACGCGGTCAGGAACCGTATAAGGAATCTCTACGGCGCGATCGCCGATGAGCAATATGCTGTCCTTCTGGATGACTTCATCCTCAGTGGGAAAGATGAGCTTGGGCAGAGGGGCTACAGGCGGTTCGGCTGGAACGGTGAGCGGATCATCCTCGGTTGGGGGTGACGCGGCGTTCGCTCCTTCGCCGTTTCCCACTTCCCGGCGGCCAACGATGACGGTGTTCTGGCCGAAATCGAAATAATATACATGATTCAAAGCGTAGCTCAGGGTGATGAAGCCGTCCCTCCGAGGGAAATTATCGGCATAGTAGCTTTCATAGTCGCGGGTGAAATCGCCGGCAAACAGGGTGGCCAGACTGAAATCGGGCACTTGCGCCAGCGTGCGTTTTTCCAGGGCTGAAATTTCCTGGTCAGCGTCCAAAAAGCTCCAAACGCCAAAGAATATAACGCATAGAAGGACAGAGGACACCGAGAGGAATTGCCATAGTTTTCTTTTCCCTGTGTTCAAATGACACACGCTCCTTATCTGAATATTATAACTAAAGGTTATGACTAAAATCTGAAGTATAAAAACGGGTTATAGCTAGCGCCGACAAGGGCGATAGTAGACAGACCGAGCATGGCGAGGTTGTAAACGATCATGGAGAAACCGGAAAAGCCTGTCTCCGGATAAGCGTTCAGCGCAGAAATTCTGACGAAAAGGTGAGAGATCTTCTGGGGCAGAGGGGTACAGGCGACGGCGCAGATGAGCAGCAGCGGCGCGTTGTTCAACAGGACGGTAGATATCTCGAAATCAATGACGGGTGCGCCGTTTAGAGCAAACAGCGCCTTGAACATGGCGCCGGCGAGGGCGATATCGGTGAAGTAAAAAAAGACCCAGCCGATCAGTATCAGGAAGAAAGCGTAGCACCAGGAAAAAAACCGGGGGATCTTTGCCAGAACGGTTAAAAGGAAATATTTTTCCAGGATGAGGATCAGACCGAAATAAAGTCCCCAGAGGACAAAATTCCAGCTGGCGCCATGCCATAAACCGGTTAAAAACCAGACGATCAGGATATTCCTGAACTGAAAGCGCCGGTTCCCGCCAAGAGGGATGTACAGATAATCGCGGAAAAAGGTTCCGAGAGAGATATGCCAGGTGCGCCAAAACTCGGTGATGGATTTCGCCGTATAGGGAAAGCGGAAATTCTCGCCATAGCTGAAGCCGAAGATACGCCCTAAACCAATAGCCATATCAGAATATCCGGAAAAATCGAAATAGATTTGGAAAGCAAACATCAACAGACCCAGCCAAGCGCTGACCAAGTTCAGATTTTGCAGTTGGCCGTTAAGAAGGAAGGAAGCCGTCTGACCGGCATAGTTGGCGATGAGGACCTTTTTCCCCAGACCGCACAGAAAGCGCGACAGGCCGTAAGAGATACCGGACCAGGTCGATTTACGCTTGCTAAGCTGCTGCGCGATATCGCTGTAGCGCAGGATCGGACCGGCAATGAGCTGAGGAAAAAGAGAAACGAAAAGTAAAAAATTCAAGAAGGATGTCTGCACCTCGGTTTTCTCATGGTAGAGGTCGAGGCTATAGGAAAGGGCTTGGAATACGTAAAACGATATGCCGATCGGCAGCGCTATCTGTACCGCCGGCAGCGGGGTGCTGATCAGAAAACCAAGGGTTTCCAGTAAAAACGAGAGATATTTAAAAGAACCCAGCAAGCCGAGGTTGAAGACAATCGTAACGGCGAGGGACGCCTTGGCCTGCCACGCGCCGCGATAGCGATGGAGAAACAGGCCGTTTAGATAATTGGCGGCGGCGACGAGAATGAGCAGAATCACCCAGACCGGCTCGCCCCAGGCGTAAAAAATAAGCGACAAGACCAGCAGGACAAAGTTTTTAGACCTGAGACCAGGCATCATAGCATACAACAGCAAACAAACCGGCAGGAAGCCGTACAAAAAAATAAGGCTGGAAAATACCATACTGATCTACACTTCCCCAAAACAAAGAATTTAAATAATAAGCTACATTATACTCCTGTCGGGGCTATATTTCCAGCGCTCCAGCCGGTGGTCATAAAAAAAAATATAATTCGGAAAAATATAATTTTCGTCATTGTGGGGAATATGGGTTATGCGGTCAGAGGGTCACGCCAGCTTAAAGCGCTGGATGGACACCTGTAGGGCGTCGGCGGTCTGCGTGAGCTCCTTGCTGAAGGTATAGATCTCCCCGATCGAAACGAGCTGCTGCTGGCTGTTCGTGGAGACTTCCTGTATTTGCGCGGTGGTCTGAGCGGCGATGGCCGCGATATGATTGATTTCCTGCGAAATATGGCTGGAGCCGGAAGCGATTTGCGTGATGCCGGCGTTGATTTCATTGATTTGAGCCGTTCCTTTATTCGTATTGTCCATAATGCGGGCAAAAGCCGATTGCGCTTCTTCCATCACCTGCGTACCCTGGCGGAGGACGTCTTTCTCCGCGTCGATGCTCTTAACGGCGCGATCGACACTGGAACGAATATCATGAATGATAGCGGCGATCTGACCGCCGGATTGCGTAGATTGTTCGGCTAATTTTCGGACTTCTTCCGCTACGACGCTGAAACCGCGCCCCTGTTCCCCGGCTCTGGCAGCTTCAATGGAAGCGTTGAGCGCCAGCAAATTCGTTTGCGCGGCGATGGCTTGGATGGTTTCGAGGATGAGGCCGATGGATAAGGTTTTAGCGCCCAACTCGCTGATGATGCCAGCGGTTTCGGCGGTGGTTTGGTGAATGTGTTCCATCTGCGAAGCGGTCTTGACGATGGCCTGTTCGCCGCTCTTGGCGGCTTCCAGGGATTGCACGGAGTCGTGATCAGCACAATGAACGCTCTTTTTGACGTCTTCAATCCCTTGAGACATTTGCCGGATGTCCGTCAGAATCGTATGGATGCTTTCCGTTTGCGATTCAGCGCCATCGCTGGTTTGGCGAACCGAGGAGACGATCTGCTGCGCGGCCAGGTCGCTTGTTTCCGCCAGATTAGAAAGGGTATGGGAGGATTCGGCCAAAAAATTCATGCTGCGGGCAATATCGGCGACCAGAGAACGAAAATTTTTGACCATCGTATTGAGCGAACCGGATAAGAGGCCAAGCTCATCTTTTTCCGTCATATGAGAGAGGGAGAGGGTTAAATCGCCCTGGGCGACATTTTTGGCGAAAACGGCGCCGTACCGCAGGGGGACGGATATCAGAAAAGAGATGTACAAGCCGTACATCAGATTGAAGGAGGCCGCGACGATCACAAAGATCAAAATCCAAAGAATCTGATGTTGCAGATTGAAGCCGGAGGTTACGAGGACAAAGATCAGGACGCCGATGGCCAGGATGACGACGGAGCTGACCGCGTAGGAAAGATTGAGCTTGGCAGCGATGGGTAAGTTAAACCACCAGCGGACAAGCGTACTTTTGTTAAAGAGAAATTGACTGAATGTCTCTAAAAAGTTACTCATGATAAAACATTGCCTCCTAAAACGAATTGCCACTACGTTTCTCTTCGTCAGATGGAGGGAAAACCTTTAACCGGGAAATAATAAATCGTGTCCTGGGAAAACATTGCTTTTTCGTCCTCTACCCATTGGCGACAATTTCGCCGCTCAAAGACCTATTGAAAAAGATGGAAAAACCATCTATAATGAAGCAAAAATTACCTAAAAAA
The DNA here is from genome assembly GCA_031289815.1 of Peptococcaceae bacterium. GTDB lineage: Bacteria > Bacillota > Desulfitobacteriia > Desulfitobacteriales > Desulfitobacteriaceae > JAITOS01. Next base: position 17,502 of record JAITOS010000091.1, read on the forward strand.
GAAAACGATAAAGTTGACAGCGTGGCGGCTCTGATGTCCTTAGCTTATTATATCGG